>NEUK01000037.1 GCA_002290555.1 Spartobacteria bacterium AMD-G4 | reverse complement strand
GGGCCAAAAACGCCGAGCCAACACAGCCGTAGCCCGAAAAAAATCGCTCCGCTTGTGTTTATCGGCCTCTCCGGTCGGGAAGAAGGGAAGTCAGGCTAACCTCAGTTGCCTTGCCATCACAAACCCCTCTCAGAATTTAAAAAATATGTCAATATGTGGGACTGACCCTTTTTTTGACCCTTTTTTTAGCGCGGGTCTTGTTGCCTACGGGCCGCTCGACAGCAGGCCCAAGGACTTTCTGGCAGTCGGCCTCGCCTACGGTGCCTACAGCGATGAGCTCCTCCCGGCCAAACTTTACGAGGCGACGCTTGAAATTTCCTACGGCATCCAAGTCCTCCCCGGCCTGATGATCCAGCCCGGTGCCCAAATCCTCATTAATCCAGGCGGCAGTCCATCCACCCCCAGCGCATTGGCCCTCGGAGTGAATGCCGTTATGAGTTTTTAATCTTCGAGACGGAAAGCGGTTGAGGAATCAAAGGCTGTCAGTCTGTGCCAATGCTCCGGATCAGGATTTGCCCAGCCTGTGTGCAAGGGGTTTCGTTTTCAAGGCAGGTCTGAAATTCAACTTTCTTCGTAAAAAAAAATCCGTTGACAGGGTGGTGCTCGAGAAGGATGTTCCCCGTCTTATGATCAAAACAATACTACTCGCCACCATAATTGCTGCAGCCTCAATCTCCTCGTCCCAAGCTCATTGCGGATCTTGCGAGCACAAGGATGCGAAAAAAGACAAGACTGAAAAAAAAGAAGGTGCAACGGACGACAAGACTGACAAAGACAGCAAGGGCGAGACAAAACCCGAAGAAAAAAAGTAACTGGTCATCGGGTTCAATCCTGATCCCGCGAAAACGCGAACGTCAAAACCGTTCGCGTTTTTTGTTGTTCCCCGCTGATTTTCCGCCATGAAATGCCGCCACCTGCAAGTGGGGAGACAGCCTGCTGCCAAGTCTCGCCGCACTGGCGGGGGGAATGAGACAAGGGCCTGATCTTTCGGCGAACAGTGTTTGACCGGCCTGATCACCCATGCTTGCGACCGAATCCTCATCAATCCCGCCGGCAGTCCCACTCTCAGCTCGCGCTTCCGACTCTGGGCTGGTGGTGGGTTCAGGAACGAAAAGTGTGTCAGGCTACGGCGAGTCGCTTCGTCAAGATTTGCTCGAGGTATGCCCGCAGGGTTTCGTTTTCGAGGCGGGCCAGGAGGTTATTGAAGAAGCCATTGACGATGAGGCGACGGGCCTTGTCGCGGGTGATTCCCCGGGCCTGCATGTAAAAGAGTTCGTCTTGGCTTACGGGGCCGTTGGTGGCTCCGTGGCTGCAGCGGACTTCGTCGTTCAGGATTTCGAGGCCTGGCATGGAGTTGGGGTCGGCGTCGTCGCTGAGGATGAGGTTTTTGACTTTTTGGTAGGCGTCCGTTCCCTTGGCACCGGGTTCGACTTTGATGAGTCCGGCGAAGATCGTGCGGGATTTGTCGTCGAGGGCGTTGAGGTAAAGGAGGTCGCTGGTAGCGTGCGGAGCGACATGATCCTGCAGGGTGCGCTGGTCGATCTCGCGGGTTCCTTCGACGGGATTGATGGAATACATCTCGCTGCGCGATCCCTCGCCGACCAGACGGCTGAGGCTTTCGCCTCGCACAAACCCCCCGCCGAAATTGGCAATGAGTGCGGTGCAGGTCGCGTTGCTGTCCACCGAAGTGGAATTCAGGTGGAAGGCGGTCGTCTCTCGTGACCAGTCCTGCACTGAGACATAGGTGAGTTTGGCTCCGGCGGCGAGGTGGAGGTCGTTGACGCCGCAGGCGAGGGATGCGTGTTTGTCGGCGGACTTGAAGTAATCCAGCACCGTCACGCTGCTGTTCTCGCCGCAGACGATCAGCGTGTGAGGGAAGACGGAAGCGTTGGCGCCTTCGACCCATTGGAAAATCTCGATGGGAAGTTGAACGCTTGTGTTGGCTGGCACGAAGAGAAAAGCACCGCCTGCGAGACGAGCCTTGTGGAGTGCGGCGTATTTGCGGGAACCGAGTTCCACGGGCTGCGCCATGAAGTATTTTTTGAAGAGGTCGGCGTGCTGGGAGGCGGCGGTCTCGAGTGTCTCAAAAATGACGCCCTCCGGTAGCGACGATTCGCGATGAAGGAGAGTGTTGTTGCCAAGGACAAGCTTTGCGGCCGACTCGGCGAGTCCGGTGGAGGCGTTGATGAGGCGGCCTTCGCTGGCGACGGGTTGGGCTTCGACGAACGCGGAGAGGTCGAGGGCCTTGAGGTTGGCGAACCTCCAGGATTCGTCCTTGCGGGACGGGGTGGGGGAGTTCTCGTATTCCTCCAAGGCGGTTGATTGCTCCGCGACAAACCAAGCGGGCCATGCGGATGTCTCCGCAGCGGTATTTTCCATAAGTGTGGTGCTCATTTTCGACTTTACTCCGCTCAACCGACCGAGCCTTCCATCTCAAGGTCGATGAGGCGCTTGAGCTCGACCGAATATTCCATCGGGAATTGTTGCACGAGGTCCGCTGCTGCATGTAGAAGATTTGCTCAGCGCTGATCTTGCTCACCGAGGCTTCGTGTTGGCAGGCGTTTTCCTTTCCGCGAACAGTAATGGCCGGGTAGGTGTCCGTGCGGCTCTCGGTATTGATGAGAAGGGCATCGCACTCGGTATTATTCTTACAGCCTTTCAGATGGCGGCCGATCTGCACGAGGCCGCGGTAGGTTGAGCGTCCCGAGCCGAGGCTGATGCTCTTCGAGACAATGTTGCTCGTGGTTTCATCGGCGGCGTGCACCATTTTCGCGCCGGTGTCCTGGTGTTGTCCATCACCCGCCAAGGCGATCGAGATCACTTCACCCCGGGCCTTGCGGCCTTTCATGATCACTCCTGGATATTTCATCGTGAGGCGGGATCCGATATTGCAATCGATCCACTTGATCTCGGCCTCCTCGTGGGCGAGGCCGCGTTTGGTCACGAGGTTGAAAACATTTGCCGACCAGTTTTGGACCGTGATGTATTGGATTTTAGCTCCTTTGAGGGCGACGAGTTCCACGACGGCGCTGTGGAGTGTGGAGGTCTCAAATTTCGGCGCGGTGCAGCCCTCCATATACATGACCTCGCTGCCTTCGTCGGCGATGATGAGTGTGCGTTCAAACTGGCCGAAGTTTTCAGCGTTGATGCGGAAGTAGGCCTGGAGTGGGTGCTTCACTTTGACTCCTGGCGGGATGTAGATGAACGATCCGCCGGAGAAAACGGCGCTGTTGAGCGCGGAGAATTTGTTGTCTCCCGTCGGGATGACTTTTCCGAACCACTTCTTGAAAATCTCGGGGTGCTTCTGAAGTCCTTCGGTGGAACCGACAAAAATGACGCCTTGCTCGCCGACGGCAGCCTTGATGTTTGAGTAGGCGGCCTCGCTGTCGAACTGGGCCTCCACGCCAGCAAGGAATTTCCGTTCCTGCTCGGGAATGCCGAGCCGCTCGAAGGTGCGCTTCACATCCTCCGGCACATCGTCCCACGAACGCTTGGGTTGGGTTCCCTGCGAGAGGTAGTAGCGGATGTTTTCAAAAACGATGTTGTCCAGATCATGGCTGGCCCAGTTTGTCGGCATCGGCATCGCGTTGAACTTACGAAGCGCTTCCTTGCGGAACGCCCGAATCCAGTCGGGGTCTTTCTTGACATCGCAGATGTAGTCGATGGTTTTTTCCGAGAGGCCGATACCTGCGTCGAATTCGTAGTCCACATCATAGTGGAAGTCGCCGACCGAGCGGTCGATGTTGAGATTTGGTTTGGTTTCCATGGTTGTTTCCTCCGGATAAGATCAGGCTTTTTGCAAAATTTCCTTTTCGACCCAGTCGTAGCCCTCGGCTTCAAGTTTGTGGGCGAGTGTCTTGTCTCCGCTCATCACGATGCGGCCGTCCACCATCACATGCACAACATCCGGCACGATGTAGTCGAGGAGGCGCTGGTAGTGGGTGATGACGAGGAGTCCACGCTCCGGGCTGCGCATGGCATTCACGCCCTCGGAGACAATGCGCAGGGCGTCGATATCGAGTCCGCTGTCCGTCTCGTCAAGCACAGCATAGACGGGATTGAGCATCGCCATTTGAAGAATCTCGCAGCGCTTCTTCTCTCCGCCGGAGAAGCCCTCGTTGACCGCGCGCGATGTGAATTTGCGGTCGATCTTAAGAAGGTCCATTTTCTCGTAGAGGTGGTGGTAATACTCCACGGCGTCGAGTTCCTCGCCCTCGGGCAGGCGGGCCTGCAGTGCGGCGCGGATAAAGTTCGCAATCGTCACTCCCGGGACTTCCATCGGGTATTGGAAGGCGACAAAAAGCCCGGCGCGAGAGCGCTGGTCGGGCTCCTCCATTTCAAAAAGATTGAGCCCATCGAGGGTCACCGAACCTCCTGTGACTTCGTAGTCGGGGTGGCCTGCCATCACTTTCGCGAGGGTCGATTTGCCGGAGCCGTTTTTGCCCATGATGGCGTGGACTTCGCCCTTTGGGACTTCCAGATTGAGACCTTTGAGAATTTGGCGGTCAACGATTTTTGCGTGCAGGTTTTCGATTTTAAGGCTCATGTTTTGTTTTGCGGAGTGGTTTTGCAGGCCGGGCAGGTGCCTCGGAGAGTGATTTCGGAATGGTTGATGTTGAAGCCCGAGGGAACTTTAAAAAACCGGGTGAGCGAGCCTCCTTTGGCGACTGGGATGTCGGAAACGATACCGCAGGATTCGCAGACGAAGTGCCCGTGATCGGACAGGTTGGGGCAGTAACGGGTGGCCTCTCGTTCGACATTGACCTGTTTGGCGAGGCCGCATTCCACAAGGGTCTCGAGGCAGTTGTAAACCGTGGCCAAGGAAATGGCAGGAATGCGTTGTTTGGCTCTTATGAAAACTTCGGTGGCCGTCGGGTGGTCGCGGTCCGCGAGCAGCACATTATAAACTTCGCGCCGCTGCGGGGTGAGGCGATGGCCGTTATGGCTGATCGTTTCCTCGTAAGCGGGTTGAATGGATTTTTTCGTGGTCATGCAAGCACGACCAACCTACCCGCTGGCAAAAGCTGATCAAGAACTATTCTAAATAAGCGCGATCTGATTGATCGGATGTTTACGCGGCATCCTTTTCCTGCTTGCGGCGGATGACAGGAGCTTTCTTGCCCTCTACGACTGCGCGATTGATTGTGACCTCGGAGATGTCGTCCCTGCTTGGGCTTTCAAACATGACATCGAGCATGATGCGTTCGATCATGGAGCGCAGGGCGCGAGCACCTGTGCCTTTACGAATGGCCTCGGCAGCGAGAGCACGAAGGCCGTCCTTCGTCATATTGAGCGTCACGCCATCCATCCCTAAAAGTTTGGCATATTGCTTGGA
The DNA here is from genome assembly GCA_002290555.1 of Spartobacteria bacterium AMD-G4. Taxonomy (GTDB): domain Bacteria; phylum Verrucomicrobiota; class Verrucomicrobiia; order Chthoniobacterales; family Terrimicrobiaceae; genus UBA967. The sequence continues at coordinate 22,186 of NEUK01000037.1, read as the reverse complement.
CATCGCATTCTTTGGCTCGGTGAGGACCGATACCAACTGGTCTTCGTTGAGTTCCTCGAGTGTGGCAACCACAGGAAGGCGTCCAATGAATTCGGGTATAAGGCCAAAGCTGATGAGATCCTCCGGTTCCACCATCTTGAGGGTTTCCGCGCGGTTAGATTCGTTTGTGGCCGCCGCAATCGGGGCGTTGAAACCCATGGTGCGGGCACCGAGTCGGCGCTGGATAATTTTTTCGAGTCCCACGAAGGCGCCTCCGCAGATGAAAAGAATCTTCTCGGTGTTGATCTGAATGTATTCCTGTTGGGGATGCTTGCGGCCGCCTTGGGGTGGGACATTGCAGACGGCGGCCTCGAGAATTTTCAGAAGAGCCTGTTGGACACCTTCGCCCGAGACATCGCGGGTGATGCTTACATTGTCGGTTTTGCGTCCGATCTTATCAATTTCGTCGATGTAGATAATCCCCATCTCGCAGCGCTTCACATCGAAGTCGGCGCTTTGCAAGAGTCGCAGAATGATGTTTTCCACATCTTCTCCCACATAACCGGCCTCGGTGATAGAGGTAGCGTCGGCTATGGCAAATGGCACATCGAGCACTTTGGCCAGGGTGCGGGCGAGAAGAGTTTTACCGGATCCCGTGGGACCGAGGAGGAGGATGTTGCTCTTTTCGATCTCCACATCGTTCAGGTGGTCCAGCTCCACCAAGGCGGCCGATCCTTGGTTCAGGCGTTTGTAGTGGTTGTGAACGGCTACCGCGAGAACCTTCTTGGCGGTGTCTTGCCCGATGACATGTTGATCGAGAAGTTTTTTGATCTCGGCAGGCTTGGGAACGCGGAGGGATGGCTTGTTTTTTCGAGAGTCATCTTTTAACTCTTTCTCAAGAATGCCTTTGCATATTGTAATGCAGCTGTCGCAGATATAGACACCCGGACCGGCGATGAGTTTGCGGACTTCGGCTTGGCTCTTTCCGCAGAAAGAACACATGGTGAGGTTGTTCGGGCGCGCCATTGAAAGTGGGGCCTACTCCGCGGCTTTTACGGTTTCTACAATATCTTTGATGTCCTTACGGGACTTGACGACTTCGTCCACAAGACCGTAGGCCTTGGCCTCATCGGCGGTCATGTAGTTGTCGCGATCGGCATCGCGCTCGATCTGCTCGACGGTCTGGCCTGTGTGTAAAGCAAGAAGGCGGTTAAGGCGCTTTTTTAGCTTGAACATGAACTCGACTTGGCGCTCGACGTCGCTGGCTTGGCCCTTGGCACCGCCGGAGACTTGGTGGATCATGATGTCCGAGTTCGGGAGCGCGTAGCGTTTGCCTTTTGTTCCTGCACAGAGCAAAACGGCGCCCATGCTGGCAGCGAGGCCCATGCAGTAGGTGTTCACATCGCAGGTCACGAATTGCATCGTGTCGTAGATCGCGAGGCCAGCAGTCACGGAACCACCTGGCGAGTTGACATAGATGTTGATATCTTTTTTCGCGTCTTCCATTTGCAGGAAAAGAAGTTGAGCGATAACAAGATTCGCCACTGTGTCATCAATCGGAGTTCCGATGAAGATGATGCGATCCTTGAGGAGGCGTGAGTAGATATCGTAGCTGCGTTCTCCGCGGCCAGTTTGTTCGACGACGATTGGGACTAACATAGTGTATAAAATCAGATTTAGACCGCTTGCGAGGCGGCGGGTTGGGTCACGGTAGCACCAGAGGCGAGCAAATCAAGGGCCTTGGTCATGCGAATCTGGTCGCGCAGGCGGTTGATACCGCCGCCTCGGGCGAGTTCACCGGCGAGCTTTTTCACAGGTGTCTGTTGGCGTTCCGCCATTTCGAGAACAGCGCTGTAAACCTCGGCATCGGTCTCTTCGATCTTTTCTTCATCGGCGATGCGGGCGAGGAGGAAGTTCGAGCGCACGCGGTTGCTTGCGGTTTGGGATGCATTTTGGATGATCTCCTGTGTATGGGCTTTGATTTCCTCGTCGGAAATGCCACGGGCCTGAGAGTCACCAACGATATCCTTAAGGATGTAGTTGGTCTCACTCTCAACAAGGCGCTCGGGAAGCTCGCAGGTAAAAAGGCTGAGTAGTTTTGTCACGACAGCGTTCCTTTTTGCCATTTCAAATTGATACGCGGCGTTCTCTTCTTGGCGCTCGCGGATTTTCTTGCGGAGTCCCTCGAGTGTCTGACCGGGTTCGATCTTGGCTGCGAGTTCGTCATCCAACGGGGCGGGCGTGCGGGTGTTGATCGCGTGGAGGGTGACAGCGTAGGTCACTTGGCGGTTGCGGAGTTCCTCAACAGGAAAGCTCTCTGGCACTTCAAGTGCAAAGGTGCGCTCCTGTGCGATCTCCATCCCCTCGATGGCTTTTGCGAAGCCCGGAATCAAAGTTCCCTCGTCCATTAAAACCCATGCGTTGCGGCGCCCTTGTATTTGTGCAGGAGCTTTGGGGGCGATTTGGGAGATGGGTTCGCCTTCGACGGTGCCCTCGTAGGTGACAACGGCGTAGTCGCCCATGGCGAGGGGACGGTCGGTAACAGGATCAAATTTCGAGTGGGGATCGCGAAGATATTCCAGAAGGGCTTCAACATCCTTATCAGTAACGGTTTTTTTCTCCACTTCTACCGTGATATTTTTGTAGTCCGGCAGCTCGAATTCAGGGTTCTGAACGATTTTCGCCAGAATTTTCATCGTCTTGTCTGCGGCAATTTCCACTTTCTCGACCTCCTCGACGGCATGGATTTTGAGGTTGTGGGTTTTGACGGCTTCGCGAATAGCCTCGCCGACAAGTTTGGTTTTTACCTCTTCCTCGATGTCTTTGGCATAGCGCGTGGCGATGAGAGATGCGGGGGCTTTTCCAGGGCGATAGCCGGGCAGGCGGGCCTTTTTTTGAAATTCCGTGGAAATGGTGTTCCATTCTGTGCTGACACGGTCTGACGGGAGATCGATTTCCAAGACCACGACACAATTTTTTTGATAATCCAGAGCGACATTCATGATGAGCCCTCCAGCAAAGCAGAATCTTGAGGGTGGGGCAATCGATGTGTGAGAAAAAATGCGCGGGAAACCCGCCTCGCATATGATCCCGAGTGAGCATAGGCTCCGCCTGCGATGACATCAAATAGCAAGCTTGATTTTTCAAACGCCGATTGGCGTTTCGACAACACCTACGCAAGGCTACCTTCCCATTTTTACTCGCAAGTGCAGCCGACCAAAGTGCGCGCGCCCGCCTTGTTGGTTTTTAACAGTGCTCTTGCAGAGTCCATGGGGCTCGATGCGCGATGCCTCGAGTCGGAGGGGGGGGCGGCGATTTTTTCAGGGAACGCCATTCCTGCCGGAGCTGAGCCGATCGCCCAGGCTTATGCGGGGCATCAGTTCGGCCATTTCAACATGCTCGGCGATGGACGCGCCATCTTGCTGGGCGAGCACCTCGGCCCGGGCGGAGCACGCTGGGATGTCCAACTCAAGGGAGCTGGCCGCACAGCCTATTCACGCCGTGGGGACGGGCGCGCCGCGTTGGGGCCCATGCTCAGGGAATATATCATCAGCGAGGCCATGCAGGCTTTAGGCATTCCCACCACGAGGAGCCTGGCGGTCGTTGGCACGGGTGAAACAGTTCATCGAGAGGAGGAGTTGCCCGGAGCCGTGCTCGTGCGCATTGCTGCGAGTCATATCCGGGTGGGCACCTTTGAATATGCGGCTATGAATGGGGATCTGGATTCCCTGCGGGCCCTTGCGGAATACACGATCCAGCGGCATTACCCTGCTGTTGTGGCTTCGCCGAATCCTTTCCGCGCGCTGCTTGAAGCTGTGATCGAACGCCAAGCCTCGCTCGTCGCGAAGTGGATGCTTGTGGGTTTTATCCACGGCGTCATGAACACCGATAACATGGCCCTCTCGGGGGAGTCGATCGACTACGGCCCTTGCGCCTTCATGGATGTCTATGATCCAGCCACGGTGTTCAGCTCGATCGATCGCAACGGGCGCTACGCCTATGGAAACCAGCCCGGCATCGCCCACTGGAATCTCGCACGCCTGGCGGAGGCCCTCTTGCCACTTTTGGATTCGGATGAAAAGACAGGCATCGAAATCGCCGAGGAATCGCTGGGTATTTTTCCGAAATCCTTCCAGCGGCATTGGCTCTCCGGCATGCGGGCCAAACTCGGCCTCTTCAACGAGGAGGCGGACGACTTGTCGCTCATCGAATCGTTTCTCGCGGGGATGCATCGCCACCGAACCGATTACACGCAGACGCTTCGCGCATTGAATCCCGCACAGACACTCCCTGCGGATCCCGCATGGCATGCGGATTGGAAAGCCCGGCTCGGGAGGCAAGTGCAGACTTTGGAAGAGGTGGGCGAACGGATGCGGCGCCACAATCCCGCCGTCATTCCCAGAAACCACAAAGTCGAGGACGCGCTGGAGTCTGCGAGTTCGGAGGGCGACTTCGCCCCTCTGCACTGCTTGCTGGCCGCGCTGGCGAGTCCGTATGAGGATGGATCCGAAAAGGACGGCTTTCGTGAGCCATCTGCGGATGGTTCGACCGGCTACCGGACTTTTTGTGGAACCTGAGGGAACTCACTCGTCGCCGGCCGAAAGGGTGCGGCGGACGAGCAGGTCGATGATGTGGCGGTCAAAATCGGCGGCGATATTTTGGCCGGTGCTGGCGAAAAGAGGAACCAGACCGTCATCAAGAACAAACTCCCAGAGTTTTCCACAGCGAGGTATTTCATCCACATGGGTGAACACGACATGCGTGGCCCCAAGCGCTCCAGCCCTTGTGTAGGCCTCTTGGATGAGTTGTCGTTCGTAGGCCGCATTGACCACCAGCACGCGCGACTCGATGCCCAAATCGTCGAAGGTCTTCTGCAGATAGCGGATATTTTTTCCCGTAAGCACCATTCCCGGAATATCGAAATACAGGTTAGTATCGTCGCTGAGTTTCTTGAGTTCTCCACGGGTGCGCAGGAGTTGAACGCCGAGTGCCTCGCAGAACATCGCCAGACCTTCGCTGGAGTTGGGTTCGTCGGCCTCGAGCTTCATCACACTCGCCGACTGGCCATGCAAAAAAATATCCGATGCGAGTTGTTTGCAGAGCGCCGTGGTGGATCCCGAACCCGGGGAGCCGAAAAACGCAACCCTGTTTGAGAGGGCCAGGCTGCGGCTTGGCGCACGGTCGCGCATGAGCATCGCAAAGTGTGAAATCGCTGTCTGAAGGGGTTGCTCGTTGAGGTGACGAGTTTCGGGGCGCTCGCCAAACTGGGCAAGGAACTCGCCGGGAATTCCTGCCTTGGAAAGGATCGTCCAAAGGCGCCCACTCGGCAGGTTTTTGAACATCGCTCGCACCAGCGACTCGGGCACATAGTCGGCATCCTCGCGCCTCGGCTCCTGTGGTGAGCGTGTTCTCTTGGCACGCGTCACCTTGCGACGCAAGGGAGACTCTGCAAGCGGTGCCTCATCATCCATCTCAGGGGCTTCCTGCGACTGCCCGTTGGAATCCTCCTCGGGGCGTGATTGGGTTTGGGGAGCTTCCGCGGGAATCTGGGCGATGATTTCCAGCTTGGGAGACTTAAGGAACCGGGCCAAGCCTTCGCCTTCGACTTGGCGCACCGAAATGACCTGTGCGGTTTCGCCGAGTTTTTCCCTAATGATCGATGCCGCCTCTTCGGCAGACTTGACGATGAATTTGTATTTCTGCCCGGGAGTGATGGAGACGTTTTGTTGAGCCATGGGCTTTGTGAAACTTATGCCGCCACGCCTACACCCGCAAGCCTCTGGTGGTGGAAAAAACTGCCGATGGCAGAAAGGCGGATTTTTCCGCGAGAGGAAATTACCAGACGACCCAAGCGCTCTCCGCGTGTGCCGAGACTGAGCGGGCTGGTTTGTGGGCCTTGTAGGTGGTGGCCAAGCGTGCGGGAGTCGGTGTCGCCTCGAAGCGGGGTGTGTTGCGGACTGTGTTCTTCAGGAGCAGTTGTTCGCTCTCGCGGCTTAATAGAAGCAACTTGAGAATTTTTCCCAGAACCCGTTTGCGAACTTCAGACGAGGCGGAGTGATCAGCACTTTTTACGGGACCCGCCATTCGTAAAAATTCCAGACCGTTTTCCAGTTTGGAAAGAATCTGGCGTTTGCGGTTCACAAGAATTTCCTGATCATTTCCATCTGCTCGAAGGTGGGAATTTTCTTCGTGCATGTAGAGATCGAGTTCATCACAGAGGTCGCTATATTGCTCCAGAGCGGCAAGGGTGTTCATTGTGGTCCTCTCACAGCAAATGTTGTGCCAAGCACGAAAGGGCTGTGCTGTTGGACTAATAGGCTCCGACCTGCAGCCAATGTGCCGATTTCGGACTGATGCCATCGAAGCCGTCGCTCACCATTCCGATAGGCCCACTTGATCCAACCGGGATGATAAAGCGCCCGTTCGGTGGTGCGGGAAAAGGCGACTTAGGGTCGGGTCGTGCGAAGGATTGTTTGCCAATAATGATTGCCGCCAAGCGGTTGGCATTCTTGTCGCGCAACTCGACCATTAGTCCAGTGCCTGGCGATCCAGAACCGGGCTCCAAGAGTTCGAAACTTGCGAACTGGGCGGGGGTGGCATGGATTTCCTCGGTTGGCTTGAGGTTCTGCACCCTTTGGACCAACTGGCCTACCGCAGAAATGTTAGCCTTTTTGAGAGCATCACCATTCACCACCCATGTTTCGCCATTTTTTGAAAGCATGACGGAATCCGTATTTGACTTGATAACGACTTCGGCCACCGAATGAAGGTCGAATGCAGGGACCCACTTCTTTTGAAGCACCTCTACGGCTGCGAGGATTTCTCTCCTCTCCTCGAGCTTTATCCAGACCCCAGTCCCGACGAGAGATGCCGAGAGGATTAAGAGAAAAAATTTTAGCCTCATCGCAATTTGAGGAGTGTGTGAGCAGGCGGGTCTGCCGACAGACTATTTCTCGATGAGTTTGACATCGTCAAACTGTGCGATGCCCGAGCCTGGAGTCAGTTCCACTGCAAAACGAATCCATGCTTCCGTGGTTTGAGACACATCAGCCAGTTCTTTCTTATCAAATTTGACGGTGAATTCCTTTTTCACCTCCACCCAGTTCGAGCCTCCTGAAAAGTTGAGGCCCTCACTTTTACCCTCACCCACTCTGCTAGAATCACGTTTCACATCGCCCCGCTCGCCTTTGGAAATAATCTCACCAGTTCCCAACTTCTTGCTCGCTGCGTAAACCAGATTGGCGCGCCCGCGATTGACTTGTGCTCCTTTAACTTTAAAGGACAGCACGTAAGTCCTCCCAACTTTCAGTGGCTTGTTGATTGACTGTGAGAAAGTAAATGTATTAGGAGATCTGATGACGCCCAGATCATCGGCGTCTTTCTTGGAAATAGTTGGTGGGGGCAGGCCCTTGTAATCAAGCTTCAGGTAGCCTGCTTCGAGATAGGCATCTCCTTCCGGCGATTTTTGTGAGGAGGATCCCGGAGGCGCTGCAGGGTCGTTTTTGACGACAGTGAAGTAGCCCCCGTAGTTACCGCGTCCGTAGCCATAATCAACATTCCAGGCCGAGGGAAGGAGCAGTCGTTTTTCTTGGTCCTCCACCTTGACATCCACCGGGGCCTTAAACTTCGGCGCTGTGGCTGTGCCTCCATTGATCGCGAGCCCAACCCGCCCGCTGCGTTTTCCAAAGACCAAGTCAAAGAGGCCGTCTCCATTGAAGTCGGCCGTGGCGATGGTGCATCCTCCACCGGCACTCAGGAGGTTGGTCGCCTTGATGGCGTCCATCGGGTCCAGGGAAGCTCCTGGCTCTGGTGTGGGAGTATTCGCCGGAAGGGTTGGGGGGGCTCCATCTATGGTGATGAATGAGTGGAAAGGGATAGGTTCGCCTGGCTTGAAGGGGCCTCCTTTTCCGAGGTAGACGGCTACCTTGCCGCTGCGCTCGCTCACAAGCAGGTCGTTGTTTCCGTCCCCGTTATAATCCACTACAGTCGGTGAGAGTTGTTCGAGTCCCATTCCATAGGCGAGCACGGAACGGTCATCCGGTTCCATCGATGGGCGGCCAATGCCTTTCCCGGGGAAAATATGGATACTGTTGGCAGAGTAGGAACCCTCGCCGATGAGAAGATCCATCTTGTTATCTTTGTCCCAATCCACCCCGTAGGGAGCGAAAACATTTCCCCAGCGCTCGAATCCTTTTTGCAGGAGAGCTGACTCGTAGGTGGCCGGAGTGCGGAAATCCGAGCGTCCGCTGCCGCCGCTATTTTGGATGAGGAGCACATCGCCACCGTAGTTTCCTACAAGAAGATCGAGCCGTCCGCTGCGCGAAATGTCTGCGAGGTTGATTCTTTGGACTCCTCGCAAACCATACAATTGCTCTTCCGAATAAACCGGTGGAGGTATCACTCCGGGCTTTGTGGCTGAGGGCCGAGGGGTTGGCCTGGGGGGGGGCGTTGGCTTGGCTTCGCCTTTTGCCGCTTCAACTTCAGCCGGTGAAAGCACTACAAAAGAAGGGTTGAGAAGGAGAGAGGAAAACTCGGCGGGACCAAATTTAGGCTCTTGCTTCGTGCCGGTATTAAAGTGGACCCGGAGAAACCCTTGGCCATCCATTATGGCAATATCGTGTAATCCATCACCGTTCAGGTCGCCCGCGCTCACAGAAATCGGCATGGTTTGGCCCCCGACTTTTCCGTCCGCACCCAGAACAGCGGCGCTCAGGGTGGGGGCAGTAATGAGGCCCGCGCTGTTGATTCCAGCCCAGACATTCGGCGAGCTCATGGAGCGTTCGAAGCCGGGATTTTGTATCAAATTCGTAGCCTGTGCGGCAAGGAGTGCCGGGATGGAGAGAAACGCAATGAGGGATGCCGAAAAAAACAGGGGGCGCATTCGGGAATTTATATCACGCGACTGCGGAAAGTAAAGTCGGCACAGATGGTCCGAGAAAGAATTTTTGGCGTCAAGCGGTGATCGTTTCTGCTCAGCGAACGCCGAGAAGTGCAATGGCATTCAAGGCTCCAGCGAAGAGGGCCGCGCCCAGGAAAATACAGATCGGCAGCGTTAGGACCCAAGCGAGGAGGATATTGCGCACGGTGGCCATCTGGAGGCCGGAGTTGTTGGCGGCCATCGTGCCGGCGATACCCGAGGACAGGACATGTGTGGTGCTGATGGGCAAACCAAAGTGGTCTGCGACCATGATGGTGCTCATGGCCACGGCCTCGGCGGATGCGCCTTGTGCATAGGTGAGGTGGTCCTTGCCGATCTTTTCGCCCACGGTTTTCACGATGCGTTTGTAGCCGATCATGGTGCCGAGTCCGAGTGCGAGCGCGACTGCGTATTTCACCCAATCGGGAATGTAATTGGTGAGTTGGTCCGCATGGAGGGCCATGGATTGCTCGCTTTTCTTGATGGCAGGATCCATGTCAAGTTTGCCTGCCTTCTCGAGTTTCGTGATGGATTTTGAAATGAGATAGAGGTCGGTGCGCACATCGCCACGCTGGCTGGGGGGGAGGGCTTGGAATGTCTCAGCGGTTTTCAAGCGGGTGGAAATGTCGTCGCACGCTCCGGCGAGGGCGGCGATGACATCGGGAGTCGGCGAGCCTTTGGGTTTGATGAATTCCGCGAGGATTTGATTGGCTTGGTGGCTGGAATACTTCTTTTCGGCCTGTGTTTCAAAAACCTTGGAGAGTGCGGCTGCCTCGGAGGCGATGCCCGCAACAGCAGCGTTGTCCGCAGACATTTTCAGCGCATAGGTTCCCGGCAGGATTCCCACCAGAATGAGAACAATGAGGCCCATGCCTTTCTGTCCATCGTTGGAACCGTGTGCGAAGCTCACTCCGGTGCAGGTGAGCATAAGAATTCCGCGAATCCAGAGCGGCGGCGCCTTTTCTCCGCTCGGAGCTTTGTAGAGTTCGGGATTTCGAACGAGGATTTTGAGCGTGATGAGAAGCAAGGCGGCAGCGGCGAAGCCGATGAGGGGCGAGATAATAAGCCCGAGCCCGACTTCCATCGCCTTCGCCCAATTGACACCTTCACTGATCGAGTGAGATGGACCGATGAGTGCGTTTGCGAGGCCGACTCCGATAATCGATCCAATGAGGGTGTGTGAACTCGAGGCCGGAAGCCCGAGCCACCATGTGCCCAGATTCCAGACGATGGCTGAAAGCAGCAGCGAAAAAACCATCGCGAATCCGGCGGCGGAACCGACATTTAGAACCAGCTCCACTGGCAGGAGGGCGATGATGCCGAAGGCTACGGCGCCGGAGGATGTCAGCACGCCGATGAGATTCCAGATGCCCGACCAGACCACGGCGGGTGTGGGCTTGAGTGTGTGGGTGTAGATGACAGTCGCGACAGCGTTGGCCGTGTCGTGAAAGCCATTCACAAACTCAAATGCGAGGGCCATGCCTATGGCCAGCGCGAGGAAAAAATAGGTGAGGAATGTCGGGTCGGTGTAAGCAGTCGCTAAAGTGTCCATGGCTTGACTTGTTAATTATCGCGGCGAATAAGGCCAATTTCTTCGCGTGACAATTTCGTCACACAGCGCGGGCTCTTTTTACATCCTGTCCGGACAGCCTATGCCGAGGAGACCGAGACCATGGGAAAGCGTGCGAGCGGTCATGTCACTGAGGAGAAGACGGCTTGCACGGCTGGCGGGGTCGGCCTTGATGACCGGACATGCCTCGTAAAACGAATGGTAGGTATTTGCCAACTCGTAAAGATAGTTCGCCAGAATGTTTGGACGCAGTTCCTCAAGCATGACTGGGATGGTCTCGGCGTATTGGAGAAGTTTGAGGCCCAAAGCTCGTTCGGCTGGCTCATTGAGCAGGATCGGAGCGGAGGCATTGGCGGGCTCTTCGGCTCGGCGGAAGATCGAGCGGATGCGGACATAGGCGTTTTGAAGGTAGGGGGCTGTGTTTCCTTCGAACGATAGAAGTTTGTCCCACGAAAAAACATAATCCGTCAGACGGTTCTGGGATAGCTCGGCGTATTTCACCGCTCCGAGCCCTATGAGATGGGCGGTGGACTCCGCCTCGTCTGGCGAAAGTGCGTCGGCACGCGCGGCGATGACGCGGCGGGCGCGCTCGATGGCCTCGTGGAGGACCTCAGACAGACCCACATTCTCGCCGGAGCGGGTCTTCATGATCTTCCTGTCCTCGCCGAGTATGCTCCCGAATGCGATGTGCTTGAGATCGCACTCAACGCCCATCATTTTTGCCGCCGCGAAAATCTGCTGGAAATGGAGGGCCTGTGGGGATCCTACGACATACCAGATGGCTTCGGGATGCCAGTGCGCGATCCGGTAATCGATCGTGGCAAGGTCTGTCGTGGCATAGAGGAACCCTCCATCGCTTTTACGGATGATGGCCGGCTTGTCCTCCAAGGTGGGAATGCCAGGGAAGAAAATGCAGAGTGCGCCTTCGCTGGTGGTTGCGATTCCTTGCCTTTCGAGTGTGGCGCAGAGGGGGGCGAGTGCATCGTTGTAGGCGCTTTCGCCAAGGCGTTCGTCGAAGCGGATGTCGAGAAGGTCGTAGAGTTTCTGGAATTCTCCCCAAGAGAGTTCGACGGTCTCTTTCCAGATGGCGAGGTTCTCGGGATCGCCGGCCTGAAGTTTCACCAACTCCTCGCGAGCTGTGCGCTTGATGACATCATCGGTTTCCTCCAAGCGGGTGACTTCCCGGTAAAGGCGCACGAGTTCGGTGATAGCATTCTTTCCAAGAGCATCGCGGTCGAGGAAATGCTTCCACCCGTAGATGACCTTACCAAATTGCGTGCCCCAGTCGCCGATATGGTTGTCGGCGATGACCTCATGCCCGAGAAATCTCGCGACACGCACAAGGCAATCGCCAAGAATCGTGCTGCGAATGTGGCCGACATGCATAGGCTTCGCTACATTGGGCGAGCTGAAATCCACAAGGATTTTTCGGGGGCGGGCGACGACATCCACCCCCAGTCGGGAGTCTGCTGCAAGATGCGAGAGGGCTTCGGAGAGAAAGGAATTCTCGAGTCGGAAGTTGATAAACCCCGCTCCGGCGAGCTCTGGCTTCGCGGCCAAACCGGATACATCGATATGGCTGAGAATTTCGCCGGCCAACTCACGCGGATTCGCCTTTTTTTCCTTAGCGAGGACCATGGCAGCATTGGCTTGGTAGTCGCCAAAGCGCACGTCGCCCGCCTGTGAGACATCTGCGCGAGCGGCGTCATGGCCGCTCGCGGCCAGCGCATCGCGTAGACGCGCCGCCAGAAGTTCACGCAGGGTGGGCATCAGACGCGTGCGGAACGGTTTTCAAAAACCTGAAGGATATCCTGCGGAGTTGGGGACTTTGTGAGTTCCTCGCGAACAGTTCTATCGTTAAGAAACTTGGCTATCGCAGCCAGTGTGCGCAGATGGGTCTGAAACTGATCTTTCGGAACGACAAAAAGAACGATGAAGTTGACAGGCTCTCCGTCGAGAGAATCAAAGGGGATGCCGGAAGTGGAGCGGCCGAAGGCGGCCACCACATCGGTCACCTTTGCAGAAGATGCGTGGGGAATCGCGATGCCGAAGCCGATTCCCGTGCTCATGGTTTCTTCGCGCTGGCGAATACTCTGGAGCACATCCTCAAGATCCGCCTTTTCGATTTTCCCTGCATCCACGAGGCAGTCGACCAGTTCCCGTATGGCTTCCCATCTTTCGGTGGAGGCCATTTCTGGGATGATTTGCGATTCGGATAATAAATTTGCCAAGGTCATTGTTTACAAGAAACGGAACTGTCCGTTGTTATTGTGCTCCAATCCATGCGATTGAATGCGTGCTGTGTGCAGGTGCTTAACGATCTACCTCGCCGAATACCGGGTCAAGGGAACCAAGGATTGTTACCACATCGGAGACCATCGAACCTGGAAGCAGTTTGGAGAGGATACTGATGTTGCAGAACGAAGGAGAGCGGATTTTCATGCGGTAGGGGACTCCGCCACCCTTACTGTGGATGTAAAAGCCAAGCTCGCCCTTCGGGTTTTCCGCACCGAAGTAGACCTCTCCTGCTGGAGCATCTATGCCTTCGGTGGAGACAATGAAGTGGTGGATGAGTTCTTCCATCTTCGTTAAGACAGCGACCTTATCGGGGAGGGTGCTCTTGGGGTCGTGCCAGTTGATTGGTCCGGGAGGAAGTTTGTCGAGAGCCTGACGCAGGATGCTCACGCTTTGGTGAACTTCCTCGAGTCGCACAAGATAGCGGTCGTAGCTGTCGCCCACGGACCCGATAGGCACCTCGAAGTCGTATTTTTGGTAATCGATGTAGGGGTGTTTTTTTCTAAGATCATGGTCTACGCCGCAAGCACGCAGATTTGGGCCCGAAAGGCCGAAGGCGATGGCGTCCTCTTTGCTGATCGTTCCCACATCCTTGCAGCGATCGACAAAAATGCGGTTTCTGGTGATGAGTTTGCAGGTTTCCTCGAAGGCAGGCGGGAATGAGACGAGGAAGTCCTTCAGCATCGAAAGGAAAGCTGGAGGCAAATCTCGGATTTGACCCCCGACGCGGGTGAAACTGGTGGTAAAGCGTGCGCCAGAGAGTTGCTCGACGAGGTTGTAGATTTTCTCGCGCTCGGTGAAGGTGTAAAGAAAGACCGTCGTGGCACCAAGATCCATGCCGAGACAGCCGATACCGAGCAGGTGCGAAGAAATGCGTGCGAGTTCGCAGCAGATCACGCGGATGGCCTTGCCACGCGGTGGTAGCTCCCAGCCCATAAGTTTCTCGACGGCCAAGGCGTAAGCCACATTGTTGGCGATAGGGGAAAGATAGTCCAACCGGTCCGTGTAGGGGATGAACTGGTTGTATTGCATGTTTTCGGCGATCTTCTCATCGCCGCGATGCAAATACCCGATGTCAGGGGTAGCCTTGGTAACAATCTCGCCATCGAGTTCGAGAATCATGCGAAGAACTCCATGCGTCGATGGGTGCGAGGGCCCCATGTTGATCACGAGTTTCTCGCCAAGCATTTCTTCGGTTTCGTGCATGGCCTTCAAGCTGCGGGCCAATGCGTCGGGATGCTCGAGTGTGGTTGTCGCCATCTATTCTTCTATTGTTTGGTTTTCCAAGAAAACAGAACACCTAACTGCCGGTGCGTTTTCCAGTGCCGCGAAGACTCTTTGTGTCTGGGAAAAAATGCAAGCGGCATATTTTACAGCGGCATATTTTACCGAAGGCTCTGGGTTCGGCTTTTGCCTGTTGCGGCCTGTGGGGCATTTGAGCAAGCCCGCCTCAGATGGGATCGTTTCCGCGCTTGTTCGAGTTTGGGCTCTTGAATAGCTTCCGGGGCCATGGACTCTTCTTCGCTGAAAAATTTTGCACCTCATCTGCTCTCCCCCTTCGACCTTCGCGGTTTGCCTCTTCGCAACCGCGTAGTCATGGCTCCGCTCACGCGCGGTCGCTCTGGCCATGATCGGATTCCTAATGACTTGATGCTGGAATACTACACTCAACGCGCTTCGGCTGGACTCATCATCGCCGAGGCGACCACGATTTCCGAGCAGGGGTTTGGCTGGGTGGATTCACCCGGAATTATCAACGACGCCCAAGTGGCGGGGTGGGGGAATATCACTGCGGCACTCCACACCCGTGGCACGCCCTTTTTTCTCCAGCTCTGGCATTGCGGGCGTGCCTCGCACAGTAGCTTTCACGCTGGACAGCCGGCGGTCTCGGCTTCGGCGGTCAAGATCAACGGGGACTACATCCACACCCCAGTCGGCAAGCAGCCCTACGAAACCCCTCGCGCTCTTGAGACGGAGGAAGTGTCTGCGGTGGTCGAGGATTACCGCAGGGCAGCCGAGCGGGCCAAGGCGGCCGGATTCGATGGTGTCGAGATTCATGCGGCTAACGGATATCTGATCAATCAGTTCCTCGACTCGCGCAGCAATCAGCGAACGGATTGCTATGGAGGCAGTGTGGAAAACCGCTATCGCTTCTTGAAGGAGGTCATCGAGGCGGTTCTTACCGTCTGGCCTGCCAATCGTGTGGCAGTGCGTCTCTCGCCAAACGGATGTTTCAACGACATGGGCGCTCCCGATTTTCGCGAGATCCATACCTATGCCGCCGCACAATTGAACGCCTATGGGTTGGCCTACCTTCATGTGGTCGACGGTCTGGCCTTTGGCTTTCATGAGCAGGGAAAACCCATGACGCTACCAGAATTCCGCGCGGTGTTCGCAGGACCGCTCATGGGCAACTGTGGCTACACACGCGAGTCGGCGGAGGCTGCGATCGCCTCGGGCGAGGCCGATCTCGTGGCATTCGGGCGGCCCTACCTGAGCAATCCCGACCTCGTGGAGCGCTTTGCAAACAACTGGGAATTGAATCCTCCCGCCGAGATGAAAGATTGGTCTGCACCAACCGCCCAAGGTTACACCGACTTCCCATCCCATTCGCAAACGTGAGCAACGGCTTCTTTGGCGAGTTCCTTGAGTTTTGGCATTCAGACCTTAAGTTTCCTGCAGTATGAAAAATCGACTTCTATCCGTCCGTTTGATCGGGCTTCCAGTTCTTGCCTCGGTGGCCCTGAGTGGTTGCTCAAACCTCACCCCGGGTGAAAATGCCGCCATTGCCGGCGTGGCCTCTGGGCTCGCTGTAGGGCTTCCTCTGGCTCTTACGGGTGTGAATCCCGCCGTGACCATTCCTGTCACCGCTGGCGCGGCACTCGCAGCTGGGGGCGGGGCTTATCTCATATCTCGAAACCAAGCCACCAAGCGCCAGCGTCAGGTTGCCGAGGACCGGGCCAGGGAATATGTGGAGCGCACGGGCGAATACTCCAAAAAGTCGACCCGCTTCATTGCCATTCGCACGGAGGATTTCCGCACTCAAGGCAAGGCGCAGGTCATGGTGTATGACATTCACAGCGGCACAATCGTCAGCGACACGGTTTACGATATGCGCTCGGTTCCTCCAGTCGGCGAGATGGGGGATTTCGGAGGCTACCACGCCCGCTACATTGGAACGGGAAGCTAAAAAAGCAGACGGGGCAATCCGTTTCTATCTGATTGCAGTAGCGGGAGCGATCAGGGCTCTTCTTTTGGCTGCTCGGCCTCATCGCCTCCGTCACCCTGCAATTTTTCCAGAAGCGGAGTCATGTCCTCCACTTCGTCCCACACGAGACTGTTGACATAAATCGGGGATTTCTGCAGGGCGGCCATGGCCATGCAGTCGCTTGATCGGGCGTCGATCTCGATGATCTTGCGTTGCTGGAGCTCGTTCTCCGCAGTAATGATCAGGCGTCCAAAGTAGATGCCGTTTCGAAAATCATTGATCACCACTCGCTCGACCTTGGCACCGAGAGAAGTGAGGACACTTGCCAGAAGGTCATGGGTGAGAGGGCGCTCTTTTTCAACGCTGTTCAGATAAAGGCTTATGGCTGTCCCGATGGCTTGATCGATGTAAATGGTGAAGATTTTTTCGTCGTTTCCTAAAAAGACGGCAGTGCCCGCATTTGTAGGA
This sequence comes from Spartobacteria bacterium AMD-G4, assembly GCA_002290555.1. Classification (GTDB taxonomy): domain Bacteria; phylum Verrucomicrobiota; class Verrucomicrobiia; order Chthoniobacterales; family Terrimicrobiaceae; genus UBA967. The sequence goes on along the minus strand of NEUK01000037.1, from coordinate 5,749 downwards.
ATGAGCGCGCGGATTTGCACCGGGATGGCTGATTTGTTCACGAGGTCAAATTAGCATCCTCGCGTCTCGGCGCAAGCGGGTGGATCATCAAGTGTTCTTCCCTGTGCGCGGGAGGAAAATGATGGCAAGGGCTGCCGCAAGCAGCACGAAATCCCTGCCAACCGCTTCGAGCATTTTCCAGGCTGAAGGAGCTTCATCCGGTCCGAAGCAGCCACAACTCACGATGATTCCCTGAGCCAATGCCCAACTCAGAACGCTGATGAAAAGGAGGCACAAGGCGCAGGAAATACCGGCGCCGATGGGAAAAACCACTGGTAGCAAAAGCAAAATCCCTGCGAGAAGCTCGGTCGCGGCCAATCCCAGCGCGATTGGCATCGTCCAGGCCGGTGGCACAAAGGTGAAGGGCATAAGCGCAATGGCGAATTCCTGGCTCGAGGTCGCTTTCACCGCTCCTGCATAAATAAAGACCGCTGCGAGCCCCAGCCTAAGGCACAGGATGGTTGCCACTCTCATCTCAAAGCCTCCACGGAGCGTATCGCAGACCACGCTGCCGGGATGTTGTGAACTCGAAATAGAGAGGCTCCGCGAAGGCATCCCGCCACGATACAGGCCACTGTGCCAGCATCGCGGTCCGCCGGTTTCTCGATACCCAGAACTCGCCCGATGACGCTCTTGCGCGAGACGGGAAGCAACACCGGAAACCCGATTGCCACGATTTTTTTGAGTTCCCGGAAGATGAGAAGATTATCCTCCACCTGCTTTGCGAAATCGATACCGGGGTCAATAATCAAAGACTCGCGTGGCAGGCCGGCCCTCATGGCCATCGTTGTCTTCTCTCTAAAAAAACCGATCAGTTCGCTCAAGATATCGGGATATGTCACATGTGTGTGTCTCACTTTGGGCTCTCCTCGGGAATGCATGATGAGCAGGGCGGCCCCGATTTGAGAGCACAGGCGCGCATTGGTGTCATCTGGTAGGGCACTCATGTCGTTCAGAATATCAAAGCCCGGATTCAATGCCCCTTCGACGACTTCGGGACGCCAGGTGTTCAGCGAAAGGAGTGGAGGAAACAATTGGCCGGAATCGCGTGGGCTGGCGGCGTCCATAGCCATCGTGAATTTTTCAAGAAAGGGTCTGATGCGCCGGAGTTCCTCTTTTCCAGAGATTGCCTCGCGGTTGGTCCGGGCGCTCTCGCCTCCCACATCGATGATATCAGCGCCCTCGGCAACCATTTCTACAGCGCGCGAAAGAGCCCAATCGGTGTCGATTTTGCCATCCGAGGAAAACGAGTCGTCGTTGATGTTGAGGATGCCCATGATCAGCGGCTTGTGGCTCACGTCCACCCTCCTCACCCTTGCTTTCAAGAGTTGCGGTGCAACCATGTTGTCCTTGTCTCGAGTAGTAAAACTCGCGAAGGTGTCAGCAAGTTTAGAGGGCATGAGGTTCATAGAAACAATTTTTGAAAAAGTCAGGAGACACCCGAAAAGGGTTGTGTTTCCAGATGGCGAGGTAAGCCGTGTGATAAAGGCGGCAGAGCTTTTTTACCAGAAACAACTCGGCATTCCCATTCTGCTCGGGCGCCGCGATGTCATCGAGCAAATCGCCCAGCGCGACTCCATAAGCCTGGACCATGTGGCGATCATCAATCCCGAAAAATCCTCGGACTTTCCAGCCTTCTGTCGACGATTGGAAAGAATTGAAAGATACCGGAAGGTCGAGTTGAGGGACAGCAGCGAGATTATGGCCAGGCCTAATTATTTTGCAGCTATGATGCTTCAATATGGTTTGGCGGATGCCCTGGCCGGTGGCGCCTGTGCCTCTGGTGGCGGTCTTCTGAGGCCGATGCTCCACTTGGTGAAACCCCTGCCTTTTGCGGATGTCATGTCCTCCTGCACGATCGTTGAACTCCACAATCGCGCTTATGGCGATGATGGCGTTTTATTTTTCGCCGATACAGGCGTGGTGCCCGATCCCACCATGTCGCAACTTGCCACCATCACCGTCCAAGCCGGTCTTCTCGCGAGGCAGGTTTTTGGTCATCGCCCACGCATCGCACTTTTGAGTTTTTCTACCAAAGGCAGCGCGCGCACGGCATCTACCGAAAAGGTGTCCGGCGCGGTGACGCTTGCTCGCCACATCGCCGAAAAATCAGGCGCTGACATGTCCATCGATGGTGAAATGCAGGCGGATGCTGCCCTTGAGCCTGTTCTCTCGGAAATTAAAATGGGTGAGAGTCATGTTGGGGGTAGGGCAAATGTCCTGATTTTTCCCGATCTCAATAGCGGTAACATCGCGGTAAAACTCGTCCGCCTTCTTGCCGACTCCAGCACCTATGGTCAAATTTTGATGGGTTTCACCCGTCCGGCGGCTGATCTTTCTCGAGGTGCCTCCGCTGAGGAAATTCTTTCCATGGCGGCCATCGTTGCCTTGCAGGCGATCGAATACCGCAAACTTTACCCCCCTGGACCTGAAACCGAATCGGGCCATTGAACACCGTCACCCCACGCATCTTTATTGCCGCTACTGAGCAGGATACTGGCAAGACAACGATATCCCTCGGTCTTTACTCTGCCCTGGGAAAAAAATTTCCACAAATCGGATACATCAAGCCTGTGGGACAGCGTTTCACAGAGGTCGATGGTCGCCGCATCGACGAGGACAGCCTGCTCATCCAAACGGTTTATCAGACTCGTGTTCCTCTCGAGGATATGAGCCCGATAACCATCGAGCCCAGCTTCACCCGCCGCTACATCGACGAGGCAAACCACGACACTCTTGTGCGTCGCATTCGACATTCCTTCGACCGGGCCTCCTGGGAAAAGGATTTTGCAATCATCGAGGGCAGTGGCCACGCAGGAGTGGGCTCTGTTTTCGATCTCTCAAATGCCTCGGTGGCCCGCATCCTTGAAAGCAAGGTCCTATTGGTCGTCCCCGGTGGCATTGGCCTCCCCATCGACGAAGGGGCCCTCAATAAGGCACTCTTTGATCGGGAGGGAGTGGAGGTCATTGGCGTCGTCATGAACAAGGTTCTGGCCACAAAGATAGACCAGGTGCAGGACTTTGCCCGCCGTGGATTCGAGCGGCTCGGTCTGGAGTTGCTTGGAGTCATGCCGGTGCAAAAAAAACTGACAGAGCCTTCGCTTCAACAAATCGCTACCACGATTCGCGGGACATTTTTTTGCAATATGTGCTTCGCCGGAAATTACGCGGCAGATGTCGTCATTGGGGCCGTCAGTTCTGCAAACATCCGCCAAAAAATCTCGCCTGGCACACTGCTCGTGGTGCCTGGCGACCGCGAGGATATCGTTCTGGCCGCCATCTCTGAGTCGTCTGATTGGAGTGCTGGAAGACTCAGTGGATTAGTTCTGTCGGATGAGCTCAAGCCCCACGCCAGACTTCTCGAGATGCTCGAAAAAACCAAACTCCCCGTCGTCTTCTCATCCATGGACTGTTATTCCATTGCCGATCGTATCTTGTCGTTGACCATAAAAATCCAGCCGGGCGATACCGATAAGATTGAAAGCGTTCAGGAACTCGTCGCACGACACCTCAATATTCCCCGCCTGCTGCAGAAACTGGGAATCTCCTGCTCTTCCTCAGACTTTCGCTGAGAGTCCGGCTTGTATTTTTTTGATGCCCACAAGAGCGTCCTCGACCGTCTCGGCCATCACGCACACATGCCCCATCTTTCTACCGGGGCGTGCTTCGGATTTTCCATAAAGATGCAACTTGGCTCGTGGCTCCGCCAAGACAGTGCTCCAGTCGGGAGTGCCTTTATTCCAAAGGTCTCCCAGAATGTTCCACATCACGACAGGCTTCAGAAGTTTGGTCGATCCGAGTGGCAGCCCGCAAACGGCTCTGAGTTGCTGCTCAAATTGGCTGGTCATACAGGCATCGAATGAAAAGTGCCCCGAGTTGTGCGGCCTTGGTGCCAGTTCATTAACGAGGAGTCCCCCCTCGGCTGTCAGAAAAAACTCGACAGCCAGGAGGCCAACAACATCCAGTGCTTGAGTGATTTTGGAGGCGATTTCCTCAGCCGCCTTCAGGATCGATTCCTCAAAGCGTGCGGGAACGATCGAGAGGTCAAGGATATGGTTGGTGTGGATGTTTTCCGATGCGGGGAATGCGACGATTGCCCCATCCAATCCCCGTGCACACACCACCGATAGCTCGGCTTGAAAGGGAATCCACGCCTCAACAACGCCACGCGGCGCTCCAAACGCGCTCCAAATGGCGTCGGTATCCACTTCCCCAATGAGTTTGATCTGCCCCTTTCCGTCGTAGCCAAAATCTGCTGTCTTCAGAACCGCTGGCATGCCGATTTCCTGAAGTGCCAGACGCAGGGTCTCTGCGGAACGCACAACTCGGAATGGCGCACAAGGAAAGCCGTTTTCCTCGAGAAAGGTTTTCTCACGCTCCCTGTTTTGGCAGATATGCAGCACCTCCCCGCGCGGCCTGACAGGGCGCAGCGATGCAACCGCCTCCACTGCCGAGCGGGGGATATTCTCAAATTCAAAGGAAATGACATCCACTCCTCTTGCAAAAGCTTTGAGAGCGTCCGTATCGGTGTAAGGGGCATTCACCTCGACATCGCAGATTTGACCCGCTGGGCCATCTGCTTGTGGCTCGTAGGCGTGGACTCGATAGCCCATGCGCCGTGCGGCCATGGCCAGCATGCGGCCGAGTTGGCCGCCACCGAGGATGCCCACGATACCTCCTGGCTGGATGGATTTGGATTCCGTCAGCGCGGGATTCCCGTTAGATAAAGTGTCATTTTCCATCATGGCAGATCGTCCGGTTTACATTCTTGCATTACTCGCCCTCGGGTTTATCCGACTCTTGCCGCTTTCCGTGTGTTTCATTTTCGGCCAAGCGGTGGGTGCATTGCTGTGGCTCATCCTGCCCGGCTACCGCCGCCTCGCAAGGGAAAACCTGAGTGTGGCATTCGGCAGGGAAATGTCGCCCGCAGCCATCCGTGAGCTCACGTTCAAGCATTTCACCACTCTGGGAGCCAATGTCGCGAGCGCCATAAAAATCCCAACCCTTTCCCAAAAGGACATCGAACGCATCGCTCACATCGAAAATCTCGATCTCATACGGCAAAATATCGCCAATGGCCGCCCGGTTCTTCTGGCCATTAATCATATCGGCAACTGGGAACTCTATGCCCAGTTGGTTTTTCAGGTTCCCCAGGCGCACTTCGGCACGGTCTATCAAGCCCTGCACAACAAACTGGTCGATGATCTCGTGAACCGTGACCGTCGCAGGCTGGGGGTTCAAACCTTCGACCGCAAGGCAGGCTTCCAAGGTGCTCTGGCTTTGCTGCGCGAGCCCGGAATTCTGGGGGTTCTCGTGGATCAACACGCCGGAAACAGCGGTGTATGGACGCCATTTTTCAACCGCCTCTGCTCCACATCCCCTCTTGCCTCCACGCTGGCGATTCGCACGAACGCGGCGGTGATTCCCACGGCCATCTACACAACGGGATTTGCCCGCTGGCGTGTCGTTCTGAGTCCCGAAGTTCCGTGGTCCGTAGACAACCCCGAGCAGCTCACTCTGGACATCAACAAAGCCCTCGAAAAACAAATCCGCGTCTCACCAGCGGATTGGTTCTGGGTTCACAACCGCTGGAAGACCCCGCTTCCAAACTTTCTCATCCGCGAAGCCAAGAGGGGTATCTACCTGCCGGATACCGAGCCGGATCCCGCACCATTCCGCATCGTCCTGCGCTCTCCAAACTGGCTCGGAG
>NEUK01000036.1 GCA_002290555.1 Spartobacteria bacterium AMD-G4 | reverse complement strand
GCTTCGCCGACGGCTCCGGGTGGCTTGATGGCCATGGCGGGTGCAGCAGGTGCGGGTGGCAGGATGCCAGCAGGCTTCAAAGGCACAGGCGCTACCGGAATTTTCAGCGCTTCATTAGAGGGGGGTATTGCGATCACCGGTGGAGTAGGAGGCTTGATCGCTGGAATCGTCATTGGCGGAGCAGGCGGAACGAGAGGCCCTGAGGCAGTAGGAACTGGCGGAGAGGGGGGCACTACGGAAGAGGCCGCCAAAACTGGCTTGGCAGAAAGTTTGATCATCGCAGACTCGCTGCTGGGAGGAGGGGGGATCTGACGAGTCGGAGGAATGACGATGCGGACAGTTTCTTTATTAGGGTCTGGCATAGGGATTGGGATTGGGGCAGGAAGCGTGATTAGCCGAACGAATATTCATTCCAAAGGTCAGGGTGTTTGTCAATTTTCAGCAGCGCGTCTGGGAATTTTTAACGAGCCTAGCCATGATCGCTTTCTGGGCGTGCAAGCGGTTTTCGGCCTGTCGGAAGATTGTTTCCGCATGGGATTCAAGCGTCGACTCGTCAATTTCCTTGCCTCTGTATGCTGGCAGGCAATGCATCACAAGCACAGCGGGAGATGCGAGGGAGACAAGGTGCGCGTTGATTTGGTAGCCTTGAAATTGAGCCAAGCGGAAAGCGGCCTCCTCTTCCCTCCCCATGCTCACCCAGACATCGGTGTAGAGCACATCGGCACCGACTGCGGCCTCGAGTGGGTCGGCTGTAAGGGTGATCTTGCCGCCTGCGCGCTGCAAGAGCGAAGCAGGAGGCTGAAATTTCGGAGGAGCCGCGATGACAAGCTCGAATCCACAACGAGCTGCAGCCCAAATCCAGGAACGTGCCACATTGCAGTCCCCATCGCCAATGAATGCCACGCGCAGGCCATCCAGCGATCCGCGTGTCTCCCTGATAGAAAAAAGATCCGCCAAAATTTGGCAGGGATGTTCCTCGTCGGTGAGGGCATTAATGGTCGGGATGCCACTGAAGGCGGCAAAATCCTCCACATCTTTTTGGGAAAAGGTTCGGATCACAGCTCCATGGACCATGCGGCCCAACACACGAGCCGTGTCACAGATTGGTTCCCCCCGCCCCAGCTGAATATCGGCGGCGGCCAAGAAAAGTGCATTGCCACCGAGTTCGCGGATACCGACTTCAAACGATACACGGGTGCGTGTGGATGACTTCGAAAACATCAAAGCCCAGCATTGGCTATTGAGCGGTTGTTCCGAGTGCCTGCCTCGGGATGATTTCATGCGGGCGGTATCTGCAAGGATATTGTCGATATCCAGCGCGCTAAGCGACTCGATGGAAAGGAGGTGTTTCATAGCGTATCCCAAGATTGTTCAGGGCGTGGAGTCGAAGTGTTGAAGGATTTCGGAAAATTTGGCCACTGCCATATCGATCTCTTGGCGGGTGACATTGAGTGGCGGAAGAAAACGGACGACAGAATCCCCCGCAGGTATGACGAGCAGACCGAGTGACATGGCGTGCGTGACAACATCCAGGGCAGGTGTGCGAGTGGTTTTTGGAAAATCGGAGGCCAGTTGGACTCCTATCATGAGACCTGAGGCGCGGACCTCCGCGATCAATGGGCTTGGAAGGCCGCGCAGAGAGGATGCGAGATGGTCTCCCAGAATACAGGCATTCTCAAGCAAGTGGTCACGCTCGATGATTTCCAGAACTTTCAATCCTGCCGCGCAGGCGACTGGGTTTCCCCCGTATGTGGTACCATGACTTCCCGCACCGAGCAGATCACAGAGGGGACCTCTATTGTCGATGGCTCGGTGAGAGACCCAGAAGGCCCCGAGCGGGAAACCATTTGCTATGCCTTTGGCCCACGAAACACCGTCTGGCTGGATGTCGGCGGCAACCGCATGCCAGCCACACCAATCCCCCGTGCGACCGAGGCCGCACTGCACCTCATCAAAAAAAAGAAGCATACCGTGTTCGTCACAAAGCGCCCGCAGGCCACGGAGGAAGTCCCCTGAAGCGGGATGGATGCCACCCTCGCCTTGTATTGGCTCAACGAGAATAGCTACTGTGTCGGAGTCGACCGCTTCGCGCACCGCCTTCAGATCACCAAAAGGCAGATGGCGGAAACCTGGAAGAAGCGGGCCGAAGTCTTTTTTCACCTTCTCCTGCCCGGTTGCGGAGATACAAGCCATCGTGCGACCGTGAAACGAGCCTGTGAAGGTGAGAATTCCCGAACGACCGGTCACACTGCCGAAGCGGCGTGCGAGCTTGATCAGACCTTCGTTGGCCTCAGCTCCACTATTGCAGAAAAAAACCTTCCCTTCGCCTGTCACCTCTACCAATCGCTTTGCAAGGCGGGCTTGTGGACCCGTGCGGTAAAGATTCGAAGTGTGAACGAGTTTGGCAGCCTGTTCGTGGACAGCCGCTGTGATCTCCGGATGGGCGTGGCCAAGCGAGCAAACCGCTATTCCGGCACCAAAGTCGAGGAATTTTCGACCTGCGAAATCCCACGCATGACACCCCTCGCCCCGCTCGATATCGAGATCGAAACGACCGTAGGTGGGAATGACAAACTGGGCGTAGTCTTCGGCAAGTTGACTCATGATCTGGAGCAAGAGAAACGGGCGGGACCATTGCTGGTCCCGCCCGGTCCGTCAGGGGATTTCTCGGGAGAAATCTTCCAACCGGTTTCAGTTAAATTTTTTTGGCGGGATGCGGAGGCGTCCCGCCAAGTTTTACTCAGGCTTCTTGGCTTCCGCGGATGCTACGACGGTTTCAACCACCGTGTCCTCGATGCCTGCTCCCTCATTGTCCACCCACTCGATGAAGGCCATGGGAGCGGAATCACTCATGCGCTGACCGAGTTTGATGATGCGGGTGTAGCCGCCTTTGCGTGTGGCTGCGCGCGGGGCAATTTCGGCAAAGAGCTTTTTAACAGCGTCCTTCTGGCCTAAGTAGCCTGCGGCGAGGCGGCGTGCATGCAGGTCTCCACGCTTGCCAAGGGTGACCATTTTTTCCGCGAGCGGGCGAACGGCCTTCGCCTTAGCGAGGGTGGTTTTGATGCGTTTGTGTTCGATGAGGCTGCAGACCTGGTTCGCGAGCAGAGCGTCGCGGTGAGATGATGAGCGGCCGAGTTTGACAGTTTTCTTGCGATGGCGCATGGCGAGTTAGTTGGATTCCTCCACGACGGGAAGTTCAATGAGACCGGGATCGAGCTTCATTCCGAGGCCGAGACCGAGTTGGGTGAGTTTGTCTTTAATTTCGTTGAGGGACTTTTTGCCGAAGTTGCGGTATTTTAGCATCTCAGCCTCACTCTTGAGAGCGAGTTGCCCCACGGATGTGATGTTTGCGTTGTTGAGGCAATTTGCCGCGCGAACAGAAAGCTCGATCTCATTGACGCTCATATTGAGAAGTTTCTTGAGGCGGCTATTTTCTTGACTGACCTCTTGCGGGGTCTCGTCAAACTCAACAATATTTTCGTCGAATCCAACGAAGACATCGAGGTGGTGGCGCAGGATAGCCGAGGCTTGGAGAAGGGCATCGTCGGGAGTGATGCGGCCGTCGGTCCAGACCTCGAGGATGACCTTGTCGTAGTCGGTGCGTTGGCCGACGCGTGTGTTTTGAACGGCGTATTTGACGCGAGTCACTGGCGAAAAAACCGAGTCGATGGCGATGACGCCGATTGGCTGATCGGAACGCTTGTTTTCATCGCCGGTGGCAAAGCCGCGGCCGACTTTCACTTCAAATTCGGCCTCAAACTTAGATTTCTTGTCAGTGGTGCAAATGATCTGTTCAGGGTTCAAAACCTCGCACTGGGTCGTGCTCTGAATATCGCCAGCGGTGATAACGCCTTCCTTGTTGACAGAAAGCTTGAGAGTGCGGGGCTCATGGTCATGGGCCTTGAACTTGATTTTTTTAAGGTTAAGAATGATGTCGACGACATCCTCAACAACATTGGGAAGAGTGCTAAACTCGTGAAGGACACCTTCAATCTTCACCGAAGTGATTGCGGCGCCTTCGAGTGAGCTCAGAAGAACGCGGCGGAGAGAGTTTCCGATGGTGTGCCCGTAGCCGGCCTCGAAGGGTTCGGCGACGAACAGAGCATATTTATCAGTGGATGATTTCTCTTCTTTGACGAGAGACTTCGGCATTTCAAACCGACCGAGACGAACTGGCATGTGTGTATTCTTTCTGCAATTTCACCGGGTTTCCCTGTGCGCTTGAGGCCACCCATAAAAAATGGGGACTACAGGACCGACGGTGTTTTTTGATAAAGCGCGAAGTATTCAATTACCATGCCAATGAGGTAAGTCAAGAGTTGGAGTCATTTTATTTGGGAGCCCTGAGAAAGCAGAAAGCTTGCACCCAACCCTGCGAGCATTTTCGAAACCACCGAAACTTTGAAAAGCCGAGTAGCATCCCGACTGGTAATTGGCGGTCGACGGGTGAGATGGAAAGCCGTGAAAAAACGCTGCGTCGTGCGCGAGGCAACAGTCTTTAATTAGGAAACCTCACCGACATAAATTCTGTGGGCGGCTCGCTTGGCGCGCTCGTGGGACTTGGCTTCGAACTCTTCGGCCTGAAAGCCCGCGCGAGAGAGGCTGGTGAGAAACAAGGGCTCCGGCTCAGCGGACCAGAAGGCAACTCGGCCGCCAGGGCGGAGAGCACGGCGGATCATGGCGAGTCCTTTGCCAGAGTAGATACGCGAATTTTTGGCCTGCACGAAAGAGGTGGGACCGTTATCCACATCCAGAAGGATAGCGTCGTATTGCCCGGCTCCATTTTTAATGCAGTCGAAGACATCGCGGGTCAGAACCTCTACGCGGCGATCATCAAGAAATTTGCCGTTCAGATTTTGCAGAAACTCGCGATTCCATGCGACGACCTCGGGAAGCAATTCCGAGACCTGTGCCAAGACATGCGGGCCGTTGATTTCAAGCACGCGACGGAGGCTGAAACCAAGACCCAGGCCGCCGATCAGGACCGTGGGACGCTCGACTGGGCAGCGAAATTTGCAGGCCAAGTCTGCCAGAAGCAGTTCCGAGACCGTGGAGTTCGAGCCCATGAGCTGTCGGCCATTGAGTTTCAAAAAGTATTCCCCGTCGTGTTCATGGAGGGAAAAGCGGGCACCGTCCGGCGTCCGTGTCTCGGCAAGATTGCGAAAGGGAATCATGCGAGCTAAACTAATCGCATCTTACGGCATGTCACCCCCCGAATGACTCGAGGTGGAGACTTGGCACGAGCTTCCGGCTCATAGGCCTCCCCAGAGTCCGGCTACTCTTTAATTTTCAAAAGAGAGTTAATCGCATCGCGGAATCTTTGAATAGTGAATGGTTTCGAAAGAAAGGCGGTGTTGGGCAGGAGGGAGGCCTTTAGCACGGCATCGCTGTCGGGGGCACCGGAAATGAAGAGAACCGGGGTTTCTATGCCACGGCGGCGGACTTGTTCGATAAAGGTGACCCCGCTGGCGTGTGGGAACCGGTAGTCGCAAACGATAAGACCAATATCGGGATCGGCGGCGGCATCAAAGGCACTTGAAGTGTTGAGATGGTGAACCTGTCGGCGGCAGTCCATGCTATCGCAAAGATCCTTGAGCGTCTCGAGCACGAGCGGATCGTCATCAATCAAAAGTATGGGGGGAAGAGCGGCTGTAGTCATGGCTTAGTTGGGATTAGTGCATTAGAATAAGCTCGGCCTTGGGCGCAGCAGGGCGTGCCGGTGGCGGCGGAGTAAGTTTTGCCTCGAGGATGCGGGTGATGTGCTCGGCAGCGTGGCCATCGCCAAAAACATTTGAGCCATTTGTCATGGCCTCATAGGCGGCCGGATTGGCGATCAGATTTTCCGTTTCGCGGATGACATCCTGCACATCGGTGCCAATGAGGCGGAGCGTGCCAGCGGTGATACCCTCGGGCCGCTCGGTTTCGCGGCGGAGGACGAGCACTGGCTTCCCAAGCGCCGTGGCCTCCTCCTGAACGCCTCCGGAATCAGAAAGGACGAAGCGAGAGTGCCGGAGCGCCGAGAGGAATTCTCCGTGATTAAGCGGCTCGCAGAGCGTGATGCCGGGCTGATTGGAAAGGAGGGGCAGCACATTTTCACGCACCGAGGGATTAGGATGCATCGGAAAAAGGAAGTGAATCCCTGGGTGTTTTTCTGAAAGATGCTTGATAGCGAGAGCCACGGAGCGCATGGGAACGCCGATGTTCTCGCGGCGATGACAAGTCACAAGAATGAGATGCCCCCGGTTTTTGGGAACGCCGACGGGAAGGTCCGGATTCTTGGAGTGGTGGATCATCCACTGCAAGGCATCGACCACGGTGTTTCCCGAAATGAAGATCGATTCATCGGGAATGTTCTCGGCGAGGAGGAGGGATGCTGCAAACTCCGTGGGGGCAAAGTGCCAGTTGGCGAGACGGCTTAACATCACTCGGTTGAGTTCCTCCGGGAATGGAGAATAGCGATCGTGGGAGCGCAAGCCCGCCTCGATATGGCCGACTGGAATTTTATGATAAAACGCGCAGAGACCGCCCACAAGGGCACTGGTCGTGTCGCCCTGCACGAGAACTGCGTCGAACCGGTTTCCACTGAAGACTTGTCCAATCGCGCTGGAGAGTGAGGCCGTGAGATCCCAGAGGCTTTGGCGTGGACGCATGATGCGGAGATCAAGGTCGGGAGTGATGCCAAAGCTATCGAAGACCTGAGCAGTCATTTCGGCATGCTGGGATGTCGAGATGGTGAAAGGCTGGAGCGAGTCCGACGCCTGTAGGCTACGGATCACAGGGGCAAGTTTGATCGCCTCCGGACGAGTTCCAACGATCAAGGCGATGGTTTTTTTGTGAGAAGAAGAGAGTTTTTTCATACGGGATTGATTTGGAATTGCACGGGCATGCCCGAACAGCGCTCGCAGATTTCCTGCAAGTCGGCCTCCGCGAGGAGACCTCCCACGCGGAAAGTAATGCCTGTGTCGCGTATGTTATGGACGACCACACGAGTCCTTTCGCTGAACCCCGGTGAGAGCAACTCCTCGGCCTCGAGACCAGCGGGCTGTGCGATTTCGGCAGCAGTGGAGAGGCCTGATATCTGGCGGAGTGCCTTGATAACATCTGCCTGCTTCACAAGGCCGAGTTGCACGAGCAGGCGGTCTACAGGGCTTGCAATCAGTCGACGCATATCGCGGATACGCACAGCATGGTCACGCGTGAGCTGACCGGCATCGACGAAGTATTCGACAAGGGCATCCTCCCCGAACCGAAGCTTTGCGAGGTCATTGCGAATCTTTGCAAGAGCGGGTGGAGTATCGGCGCAGAATGGGACTTCGTTGCCGAGGATATCTCGCACATGCGCATCCACGCCCGGGTGGACGGGATTTGAGATTCCGATGGTTCCATTGCTGAGCGGCACGAGGCCGTGGAGCTCGCAGAAGATGGCTCCAAGGGCCTTAATGAGTGAGACACTAATGGTCAGGCGTGAAAAATCCGCCTCAGCAACGCCCAGATCGCCCGCGACGAGACGGCGAACTTTTTCGGGGGAGATCAGCCTCAATCCGAGCATGGCGTCGGCAAGCGAGCGGGAACGGGTCATTTGGAATTGCCGCACCCGTTGGCGATCCTGCTCGGAGAGGGAATTAAACTCCTCGGCAAGCGGTTGGTGGAGTTGCCCGCCAAGTAAACGGGCAGGGTAAATCGCATTCCTGAGGGCCGAGAAATTTGATGGGCGAAACAAGCATGGCTGCAGAGGCACGCCAACGATCTCGGCGACGGATTGGAGATTTTCTTGTGAGGGAGGTTCAGTAAAGGCAAAGACCTGTTCGCCCTCATCGGTCACGATAGCCGGCATGGCGCGAAAGCGAATAGCTTGTGCTTCCGACCAAGAATCCAGTGTGGAGGGCGTAACATCCTCGGGCGTTATGGTATCAGGCTTGAGGCGAGAAAAGCGGGCCCAGATTCCCAAAAACTGATCCTCATCAATAAGCTGCATATCGAGGAGCGCCTGTGGTGCGGAGAGACCCTTGTTTTTACTGAGAATATCCTGCAGCTCTGGCCGGGAAACATAGCCCTCCTCCACGAGCAAATCCTCGACTGAGCGGGCGTATTCCTCAAGTTCAGCGGTGCCGGGAAAAACATGACTGGTCTTAGTCCAGGCCAGTGGCTTGTCAAAAAGCCTGTGCTGCAGGTAAAGCCACGCGGCACGGAATGTCGCTCCCATGTTGATGAAATTGACGACGGGATATCGTGGAATGGCGAAGAGCCCCTGACGAATGCCATAAACATTTGAAACACAGGTTACCTTCTGACCGACCCGATAAACGAGCAGGGCGGTATCGACGAGAACGATGCGCCAGAGAAGGCTGTCGGCCTCAAACAATGGCCGCACAAAGACCGAATTTCTCAAACCGGAGTGAAGTATGGCAAACTCGAAGAGCACATAACCCATCACGCAATAACCAGCGGCATTGATGCAATGAACGACAGGCGCACGGCGGTCACGCATCAAGGTGTAACGCACTGCGGCCGACCCCCACCATCCGCCGTGTTGCCAGCCTTGGAAGGCCGTGCCCACGATCCATCGAGCCTTTTGTTTCACCGCATCGAAAAAACGCAGCGGGAAATTCTCACGCACAGCGACACGCTCAATGACAGTGTGGGTTGATATGACATCACCCTCCGCGTTGCGCGTCACGATTTCACGCTCCACAGGATGATCGATAAAGCCTGCTCGATATCCGGCGCGGCAAAGCTCCAGGCCAACCATGTAGTCCTCCGCAAGCTGTCCCTCGCGGAATGGCCCACCCGCGTTTTTGGAGGCCAAAAAATCGAGGGACTCTCGCGAAAACGCCGTTCCAACTCCAGCGGATGGCACGACTCCGCCGATCGCTTCGCGGGAATACATGTCTTTCGCATGCCACTCGGCAAATTCGTCGAGGTAGGAATTTCCAACCCAATATTTCCAGGGAGTAAGCTCCAGCGGGAAGACGGGAATCTGCCCCATGTCAAGAAACGCAGGCACATAGTGATTGTAGACCTTGAGCGTGAGAGGGTGCATGACATCCTCAGCATCATGGAGAGCGATAATCTCATACTCGCGCCGACCTGGAATCTCACGGGCCTTCATCGTCTCAAAGATGGCATTCAGACAATCTGCCTTAGAAGTCGGACCGGGCCGGCGTGTCACGGCCTTGTGGATGCGCGGTGAGACACGGGTGAGCTCATCGACACAGCGGTTGGTTTCCTCGTCATTCGGGTAAACTCCGATGAAAATATCATAGCGGTCGTAGATGAGGATTTTCCGCGCGTAGTCCGCCATGCGGTTGATCACACCACCCTCCATCCAAGCAGGAATGAAGATAGCTATGAGTTTTTCCGGTTCGTTTTTAAGTTTCTCCAGCGAGACAGGCTGTGCATTTCTTCCACCCTTGAGGTAGCGCAGAAATTGCATGTCAAAAAAAACATCGTCGATGCCGAAGATGAGAAATCCAACGGCCGAGACATAGGCCAGAACAACAAAGAGTGTGTGCAGCGTTTCCATAATTTTTTACCAGCGGACAGAGAGAGCTACGGTGAGACGGAAGTCGGAGTAAGTGGACGCAGTATCGCCTCGGGTGTTGTTGCTATTGCGACCCAGATAGGAACCGAGGACATAGTCGAGGCTCGTGGTCAGCACGGCGGCGCCGACCGGAGCTGTCACAAAACGCACGCCTGGGCCTGCCTCGAAATAGTTGTCATAGTAGTTGCCCTTCGTATCCATCGTAAGGTTCTCTAAAGCGTAGATGTCAACAGCAGCGGCCTTTCCGAGTTGCATGATGCGGGCACCCTGGCGGGATTGGCCGTAGACAAGACAATCCGGCAACCTTGTGTAGTAGGCTGCATCGCCGCCAGCTTCTACGAACCAGTCGAGCCTTAAACGGACCGGCGACCAATTGTTGAGGGACCAGCGGGATGCTTGATTGGAGGGAAGTGGGGGAAGCCCCCCCGGTGAAATGGCTTCGAGGTCAATCGTGGTCCATTCCTTACCGGGACCCCAGGCCCAATAGCCGTTGAGGCCTGCGATGAGTTCGGTGAACCACTCGCCCTTGTGCTGATCGGTGCCGCGAAGATCCTTTTGAACACCGCCGAGCGCGTAGAGAACGAATGATTGATTTGCAAAAGGGCGGATGCGCGCCCCAGCATGGAAACCGGCCAGATTCTCGTTGTAGATGGTCGGAATACCCTCACCCGCCCCGTTACTTGTGTTCGTGGAATCGAGGCTGAAATCGGCTTGCACGAAAGGCTCAATCCACCGGGCACCGGGGATGAATGTTCCTTGGCGCAGGCGTCCAGAGGAGACACCTATGTTATAGCGCGAGAGATAGGTGCCGTAGAGGTCAAGCTCACCCCATGTCCACCGCTCCAAGTTGTAAGGTGGAGCAAGAGCATCGATCTCCGCCGCAGCCATGCGACTCAGTGTGGCATCGCCACCCTCGTCCCGGATTTCACGCCAGAGTTTGAAGGCCTCCGCGCGACGCCCCTCCTCGACAAGCAGCCCAGCCAGTTGAAGCTTGGCGCGGGGGTCGGGATTGTCCCCACCTGCCACATCACGCAAGACGACAATCGCTGCAAGGGTGTCACCCAAGCGCTGCAGGGCGGCGGATTTTTCGATGATCAGATCGGTGGTCGCTTCGCCGCGGAGTTCGAGGTCATCAATCGCATGGACAGCCTCCTCGTCGCGCCCTGCGCGCATGAGATCGTAGGCGCCCTGTTGTCGGGCAAGACAGGCTTGACGGGCACGATATTCAGCCTCTCTGCGAAGCACCTCAGGCGATGCCGGTTGAGCGCGCGCGGCCTTCTCCAATGCCTCGGCACGATCGAGCGCGGTCAGGCTGGCGGCTGCCATGGAGGCGATATCAGCATTCCAAGACTTTGCCAAATCGCCAAAGATACTGCGCGCCTCGGAAGTTTGCCTATCGAACACGAGTGCTGTTCCCAAACGGAAGCGAAGTCCCTCGTCAGAGGGGGTCGATTCCAGGGCCTTTTTGAGGACAGCCGAGGCTTCGGCATGGCGTCCCTGATTCGAAAGACTTGCCGCTTCGGCCAGAGGTTCGAGCGCTTGAGCCTTCAATGAAAAGTTGAAAGCCAAGAATACAATGGAAAATAGAGAGAGAGGTTTCATGTGTTGTTTAGCTTCTGGGAAGGGGAAATCGGGTTACGGGATCCACGACTCGAAGGTTTGTGGAGCGTGCGGTCTGCACTGCGGAAAGGATGTCCTGAAAACGCATCCATGCGGGGATGGAAACCACCGCGAGGCCGTCGCGAAAAGGAATGATGTCACGAATGGCTGCAAGGAGGGCCTCGTTTGCCGGACCGTCCAAGCCGCTGTGAACATTGGCCGGGAGCAGCCAACCTCCTTGCTCGAGTCGGAGCGGCACAGCGCTTGGAAAGGCGATAGGAGCTTCTCCGGGAGTTCGCTGAATGAATGTATTTCCGATTTCCAAGCCGGACTTTACCGAAGGAGTGTCCTCACTGCCCTCGATGACTATTCCTTCCTTTTGAAATACCTCGGAGCGCTCCGGGCCATTCCCTCCACGCAAAAAAATGCGCGCACCGCGAGCCTGGGCGTAGCGCAGAGCGTCCAGAAATTCTTCGCGGGGCGCAATTTCAACCCCAAGCGGAATTTCCTTCATTTGGGTTGTGACAACGAACGGAGTTTTTTGATGGGCAAAATAGTCCGCGACGCGTCGCAGTGTGGCGGGGCTGCACGACGGGTTGTAATCCTGAACGACAAAAACCATTCCTGGCGCCCCCGTTTGCTCGGCCCCATAGAAGTCCAGAAGGATATCCGAAAACACCATCGTCAACGGAGCCTCGCTGGGGAGGGAGGCAAATCCGAAACGGTTACCGTCCCGCCAGGCAAGGGGCTGGATGCCTTTGGGTGTGGTGATACCTGCGAGCGCGCCGACTCCCTGAGGGGCCGCATCATAAAAGGGATCGACTCGGAGTGCCCACTCGCGGCCTCGATAGACCAATAGGCCCTTATCGATCGGCTTGGACGGCTTGGCGGAGGAAAGGGAGTTCGACGAGGCAAACGAGGCCGCTGCTCCGATGGCCACAACAGGCTTTTTGCAGTTCTGAAGATACTTAAGCGCATCGTCCTTCAGCTTGGGTGGGCCCGAGATGCCCGCGAGCAAGATGAAGTCTGCGTTTTTCAAATCCTCCACTGCCACCTTGGAGTCGGTGAGGGTTTCCACATGGGTATCAAAACGCTGGAGAACTGCCTGAATCGGCGCCATTTCGTTGGAGAGCGAAAACGGCTTGGCAAGGGTATCGTGAATGAGAAGCGTGCTTGAGACCGCATGGGATACCACGGGCGTGCAAAGCAAAGCAGATGCCGCGAGAAGGAAAATTTTTCTCACAATTCATCTCCGTTTTTGGGGTTTTGCCGACGGCGAACCATTATGCGCTGGAGAACATAGAGACCCGCCATAACCACAAACGATGCTCCGGCGATCCAGTAGTTCACACTTTGGGTCAGGAAGCCCGCTTCGGTCATATCCATACGCCGGTCTTCGATATCGGCTGGTGATGTATCCGAGGAAAAACCGAACCGAATTTGTTCGGAGAGGGAAACCTCCTGAATAAAACGAACATCGTAGGTGATGACACGACCATGGGCATCGGCTGCGGCCACTGTGCCGCCGAGGCGCTCGGAAACGCTTCGGTCTGTCAGAAGGTTGAGCGTCGTTTCGCCCCCGTAGCCATCCACACCACCAATTGTTGCGAAGAGCTCCCCCTTCGACCACGGCGATGGCAGCAGTTGAACAAAGCTGAGCGAGGTATCGAAGTCGGATACGGGAATCTCCTCGCTGCGAAGCATGATCGAAGGCGAAGGAGATTCCACACCTTCTATGGCCAAGCGGAGATTTTTCCCAAAAGCCAGAGGCCACTGAAAAGCGGAGCCAAGGATGAGGCCGGAGCGCCCGCTCAGACGCGCTGGGTCAGGAGGAACACCCGGTGCGTAGGTCGCGATTTGTGGCCACAGAATAGGCATGTCGGCAAGTTGTCGACCCAGGTGTATTCCTAGGGTTTTGAGTAAGTCATTTCGCTCGGAACTATGTTCGGCAGGTATGAGAATCGCCGCGCGTCTGAGGAAGGCATCTCGCAGGCAGATCATTCCAAGGCGACTCAGGTCGTTGATCGTTAGCGATGTGGACGCAAGATTGATCGTTGAATTCCCGCCAAGTGAGATCCATGCGCGTTCCTCATTCCTGTGGGCACAATCGACCAATCCGATATCAAGGTAGCTGGAGACAGACAGTGTCGAGGGATCGCGCCCTGTGATACCTGCCGGAATAACCAAGCGTTGACGGGTAGAGGCGGCATTTTGAGGCGTAAGAGCCACACTGCCGATCACGACATCGTTCAAACGCACATCGAAGGCTGAAGTTTTTTCCAGAGCTCCAGAGTGGGTGAGGTCCAGATCGATGGAACCGCCAGGTGTCGTCTGAAAGCCAGGTGGGAAGTTGATAGTTCTCGCAGTCTGATTTCTGAAGAGTCCGCGTAGGGTGATGCCACTATCGCGCAGAGACTCAAATCTGAGAGAGCCACCAGAGGGCTGAGCCAATCGCTCGGCTATCGGCGAGACACCGGGAGCCTCAGTAATAATCCATGGATTGGAAGGCACATTGCGCAGCGCAATCTCGCTGCCGAGTGTCTGGGCCGCTTTTTCAAGCCCCTCGGAATCCGCTCCGCCAATGACAATCCAGCGATGCTGGACACCGGGTGCCCCAGTAATAATTTCCGCCAGCATCCCTTCGCCTTCGCCGAGAGCGGCAACGGCTTTCTGCACCTCAGGCGGAAGCTCGCTCATAAGAAGCGTTGGGCGGAGACCGATGAGAATGCCGTTTCGGGCAAGCGACTCAGCGGGAAATGTCGCACTGTCCCTCACCTGAACCGCTTTGGGATTGGTGTAAATGGTCTGGCCAATGCGTGAGGCGGCTATGAGAAGGGAGCGGAGTTCCGCCTCGCCGGCCTCCGAGGGCACGAGTAGTGAGACAACCGGCTCGGGATGATCCTTGGAGGTTGCACGACGGAACTCCGCAAGATTCATGAGAGCGGGTTCGGTGAGAGACTCTGGAAAACGCTGAAGTTCGGGAAAGAGCGACTCTGTGGCGTAGGCCACACGCACGAGGCTACCCGTCTCCAACTCGACCCATGAAGCGGGGTTGTCCACATCGCGGCAAGGAGACTGCGTGGTTTGCAGAAGGCATCTCACGGTGACGCGATTCCAACCGGTCTGAAGCATGTCGGCAGGAAGCGGAATCGAAATTTTCCCGTGTTCTTGGGCATCTGACGCCCCCTTTTTTATCCCGAGCCGAACGCTGCTGAGTTCTCGATCGTTCAACCGAACCGTGAGAGTCGAGACATCGGGCAGAAGGAGGGGCGAGGAGCGCCACACGACAACAAGCTCGCTGCCAGCCTCAAGACGAATGTGCTCGGGCAAACGGAAGGAATATTCCTTGTTCGCGAGCACACCTTCGATGCGATTGCCCGTATCGCTGAAGAGTGGAACTTCAAAAAAAGGGGTTGCTGCGGTGCGCTCGCCAGAGACCATCTGGAGCGGGAAGCCTACTGATCCGACTATACAAAGAGCCGAGAGGATTGCTGGATGGACAAAGTTTTTGTAGAGGTTTGGAGTTTTCACGAGGCGAACCTTAGATGCCCTCGCTGACCCGTGGTATGGGGACTAATCCCTACGATGAGAACCCCAGCCGACAAACTACAATATACGCATTGCGCGAAGCACCTCACTTCGTTGTAATGAGCCATCAAACAGCTCACTCGCTCGATGGCTCAAAAAATCCAAAAAGAAGCACCCTCCCTTGAATCCGCCATGCAGCGGATTTCTGAAATCGTGACATCGATGGAGGAGGGCAACCTCCCGCTCGAGAATCTCATCGATTCTTATGAGGAAGGCATCGGGCTTGTGAAAGAATGTCAAGAAAAGCTGGATGCCGCCGAGAAGCGGATTCAGATCATCACACGCAATGCGCAAGGTGCTATGGCTCTCAGTGAGTTTGAGGAACAGGAAAACTGAGGCATGGCAGATCAATTTCCGGGACCGTTTCTGGCAAAAATTCATTCCCCAAAAGATGTGCAGGCTCTCCCTGCTGAGGACCTTCCGCTCCTGGCACGCGATATCCGCGAGGAACTCATTAGCGTTCTTTCAAAGACCGGCGGCCATCTCGGCCCGAATCTTGGAGTGGTGGAATTGACCATCGCGCTGCACAGGGTCTTCAATACGCCGGGGGATAAGTTTGTATTTGATGTCAGCCACCAAGGGTATGTTCACAAACTTCTCACAGGGCGCTTGGACCGTTTTGAGACAATCCGCCAATACGAAGGTCTGAATGGTTTTCTTTTGCGCAGCGAGAGCGAGCACGACTCCTATGGCGCAGGGCATGCTGGGACAGCGCTCTCGGCGGCACTCGGCATGGCAGCGGCACGCGACCAAATCGGCTCCGATGAGCATGTGGTCTGCATCGCGGGAGATGCAGCTTTCACCTGCGGCGTCACATTCGAGGCTCTCAACAACATTGCTGCGACCACCAAGAGGCTCATCATTGTTCTCAATGACAACGAATGGTCTATCGCCAAAAATGTGGGTGCCGTGGCAGATTACCTTAATCGATTGGTCACCCACCCCGCCTATGCAAACCTGCATGAGAATGCAGCGCGTTTTCTCGAGTGGATCGGCGGAAAAACGGCGCGCAAACTGGCTCACAAGGCGGAAGCAGGCCTGAAGAGCCTCCTCGCGCCGAGCGTGATTTTTGATGATCTCGGGATACGCTACTACGGTCCAGTGGATGGCCATGATATCCCGCTGCTCACCCAGACTTTCGAGTTTTTAAAAACACAAAATGAGCCCGTCATTCTCCATGTACTCACACAAAAGGGAAAAGGCTACGCGCCTGCTGTGGAGAAGCCCGACAAGTTTCATGGACTTGGAAAATTCCATTTGGACACCGGCGAAACCATCGCCTCCTCCACGCCGACCTACTCCGAGCTTCTTGGAACGAAGCTGGCGGACTTCGCCGACGACAATAATAAGATCGTTACCATCACTGCGGCGATGCCGACTGGCACGGGTTTGATCAACTTCGCCAAGCGGCATCCGGCGCGCTGCTACGATGTCGGGATCGCCGAAGAGCACGCCGCACTCTTTGCTTGTGGACTCGCCACCCAAGGGCTGAAACCGTTTTTGGTCATTTACAGCACCTTCATGCAGCGCGCGTATGACATGATTATTCATGACATCGCACTGCAAAATCTCAATGTGGCGCTGTGCATGGACCGCGCGGGACTGTCAGGCGACGACGGCCCCACGCATCACGGGCTCTTCGACATCGCCTATCTGCGCCCGGTTCCGGGAATCATCCACATGCAGCCAAGAGACGAGGCAGAATTTGCGGACATGCTCTGGACGATTGCCCACCATGACGGCCCTGCAGCCATCCGCTACCCGCGTGGCGCCGGCACTGGTGCAGTCCCCGCAAAAAAGCCCAAGCTTCTCGAAATCGGCAAATCCGAGGTCATCCGCCACGGCACAAAAGCTGCGATCTTCGCACTGGGCAACATGTGTGAACTCGCCATCCCAGCCGCGGAGGAACTGGAAAAACGGGGTGTCTCGACAGCAGTCGTCAATGCCCGCTGGATCAAGCCTCTCGACACAGCGACCCTTGAGTTCTTTGCGGGCGGCTGCGACGCGATCTGCACCATGGAGGACCATGTGCTGGCAAACGGCTTTGGGGCCTCAGTGGTGGAACACCTGTCGGACCGCCACATCACGACTCCGGTAGTGCGCATTGGCTGGCCAGACCAGTTTATCGAGCACGGCACTGTTCCCATCCTGCGCGCAAAGCATGGGTTAACCGTCGAGGCGACGGTTCAAAAAATTCTTACAGCGCTGGGAGAATCCACTCAGGCTTCTTCATCCGCGACCTCAGCGGCGTAGTCGACTCGGGACGACTCGGGATTTAAAGGCATCAGGCGCTGAGGAGCTCAGCGCTGTGGTGATTAGCTACCGGCAAGGCAATGGGCTCGGGATACTCGAAGATTTTTCCCTCGTAGTTGCGGATGACGATTTTTTCCGTGTCGTGGTAGAGGACATAGTTCGGATTGATCGGCACCTTGCCTCCACCGCCCGGAGCATCGATGACATATTGTGGGATCGCGTAGCCACTGGTGAAGCCTCGGAGAGTTTCGATGATTTCAATGCCTTTTGCCACAGAGGTCCGGAGATGCGACGAGCCGCGTATCAGGTCGCACTGGTAAAGGTAGTAAGGGCGCACACGGCAGAGGAGAAGCTTGTGGATGAGGTCTCTCATGACCTCCGCGTTGTCGTTGATGCCTTTGAGAAGCACGCTCTGATTACCGAGGGGAATGCCACTGTCGGCAAGGCGCCCGAGAGCGTCGCGGACCTCGGTGGTCAGCTCGCGGGGATGGTTCACATGCACACTCATCCAAAGCGGATGATACTTACGAAGCATCTCACAGAGGGCAGGAGTAATCCGCTGGGGGAGGAAAATGGGAACGCGCGTGCCTATGCGCAAAAACTCAAGGTGCGGGATACCCCTCAGTCTTTTGAGAATCGCTTCCAAGCGTGAATCCGAGAGCAGGAGCGCATCACCGCCGGAGAGGAGAACATCGCGTATGCCGGTGTTTTTTTCCAAGTAACGGAAAGCCTCCTCAAAGTCAGTGACCAACTCTTGCTCCCCCACCCCGCTTACCACACGGCTGCGGGTGCAGTAGCGGCAGTAGGAGGCGCAGCGGTCGGTGACGAGAAATAGCACACGGTCGGGATAGCGGTGAACCAAGCCGGGGACAGGCATATGCGAGTCCTCACCGCAAGGGTCTGCCATGTCGTAGGGCGAGTCGTAGGCTTCCTCGATGCGTGGAATGACCTGACGGCGGATCGGGCAGTCGGGGTTGTCCCGCTCGATCAGATTGAAATAATGAGGCGTCACGGCGAGGGCCAGCTTGGACCCGGCTAAAAGAACCCCGGCACGCTCTTCGGAGGTGAGTTGAAGGTGCTGATCGAGCACAGCCAATGTGGTGACGCGGTTCCTCTGCTGCCAATGCCACTCATCCCAGTGCGGAGTGGGAGCCGTTGCCCAATATCCAGGCGCGTGGGAAATGAAGCGCGGTGCAAGCGCAGCGGTCGGTTGGGACATCGTGATGGAGATCAAGCTACGAGGTTGGTTTTCGGTGTCAACGCAGACTAAAGAGTGGAGGTATACGGAAGCGGAGAGCGAAAGGTTGCCAACACATGTGCCCTTGTTTCACAAGCGCATGAACCTCACGGAGTCCGAAGATAACGATGAATTTCATAGCCAGGCCCGCTATCAAGCACCTCACCATCATCGAAGTGGTTTTCGAAGTCCGGAAAAAAGGTATCACCCTCGACCTGCAGGTCCACACGCGTGAGCAAGAGCTCCGAGCATCTTGGCAAGAGCGCTGCGTAGAGTTGCGCGCCCCCGATCAGGTAGAGGAGGCGGCCATCCGAGGGTTCCTCGAGGGCATCAAATGAGCGGAGCACTCGCACGCCAGGAATCTCCGACTCGCGGGAAACGACCCAATTTTCGCGGCCGGGCAGCGGTTTTCCAAGTGAGTCGTAGGTTTTTCGTCCCATGACGATGATGTGCCCGAGGGTCGTGCGCTTGAAAAATTTCAGGTCGTCGGGAATGTGCCAGGGGATGCGCCCCTCGGCTCCGATGACGCGGTTTCGGGACATGGCGGCTATAGCAATCATGGTTAAATGGAAATGGGCGCCTTGATCGCCGGGTGGGGGTCGTAAGCTTCGAGGGTAAAGTCTTCGTAAACAAAATCCTCCAAGCGAGAGCGCGAGGGATTTAGAAGCATGCGTGGCAGGGGCCGGCACTCGCGGGCAAGTTGCAATTTGGCCTGTTCGAGATGGTTGGCATAAAGATGAAGGTCGCCGAATGTGTGAACGAATGTGCCGGGCCGGAGCCCACAGACTTGTGCGACCATGAGCGTCAGGAGGGCATAGGAAGCGATGTTGAACGGAACACCAAGAAAGAGATCGGCGCTGCGCTGGTAGAGTTGGCAGCTGAGTTCGTCATCCTGAACATAAAATTGGAACAAGGCATGACAAGGTGCGAGGGCCATGAGGTGAAGCTCGGCAGGGTTCCAAGCGGAAACAACGAGACGACGGCTATCGGGGTTGTTTTTGATTTCCTGGACCACGCGGGCCACCTGATCGACCACACTGCCATCCGCTCCTCGCCAATCACGCCACTGGGCCCCGTAGACCCGGCCGAGATTGCCCTGCTCATCCGCCCACTCGTCCCAGATGGTCACATTGTTTTCACGCAGGTAGGCCGTGTTCGTATCTCCCTTCAAAAACCAAAGAAGCTCATGAATGATCGAGCGCAGGTGCAGCTTTTTTGTGGTGAGGAGAGGAAACCCTTGGCGGAGATCAAATCTCTCCTGGGCCCCGAAAAGGGAATAGGTGCCAGTGCCGGTGCGGTCAGGCTTGAAGCGGCCCTCATCGAGGACAAGGCGGAGGAGGCGATGATATTGCTGCATGTCTGAAGAGAATGTCGATTTTCACACCCCGGCGCCAAGCTTTTGCTGAAAACGCATCCGTTTGATTCCAGATGATCCCTGCGGGTTGGGCAGGGAGTTTGTCAGCCGACGCTCAGCGCCGCTACGGCTTCGTTGAGTGTGGCGGAGTTTGAGATCGAGATCACGGGAGTTCCCTTGCGGATGCGCCCGACGAGGCCAGCGAGAACGCCACCAGGCCCGAGTTCGATGAACTGCTCGATGTGCAGGTGGTCGATGAGGTATTCGATGCTCTGCGACCAACACACGCTGCCGGTGACCTGATCCGCCAGCGTGCGGCGGATGGTCGAGGCATCACTCACGCTTATGGCATCGACATTACAGACAACGGGCACACGCGGCAGGTTCATGGGTGTTTCGGCAAGTGCCGCGGAGAGTGTCTGGTAAGCGGGTTCCATGAGGCGGGAGTGGAAAGCCCCGGCCACGCTGAGTTCCACTGCTTTTCTGGCGCTATATTCCTTGGCCAAAGCGACGGCAACAACAATTTTCGACGCCTCGCCAGAGAGCACGATCTGCCCTGGCGCATTGATGTTGGCGACATCCACATCGGCTACGGCGGCGAGTTCGCGCACGCGGTCTTCTTCACCGCCGATGATCGCTGCCATGCCTCCTTGAGAAGCTTCGCAGGCTTCCTGCATGGCGCGGGCGCGCTTGTCGACAAGACGCAGGCCCGTTTCAAAATCAAAAGTTCCAGCCGCCGCGTGTGCGGTGAATTCTCCGAGTGAGAGACCGGCTGTGGCCTGAAAATCAAGACTGGGAATCTTTCCCTTCAACACTTCAAGACAGGCGAGACCATGAACATAAAGCGCTGGCTGGCATACGGATGTCTTGGTAAGATCCTCGGCAGGCCCCTCGAATGCAATCCGACTGAGCGAATAGCCAAGAATCGCATCTGCCCGCTCAAAGAGCGCTGCGGCGTTTGGATACTCGGCAGCGAGGTCCTGGCCCATACCGACGGTCTGGGCACCTTGTCCCGAAAAAATGAGAGCTGTTTTTTTCATAAGCGGTTGGATGCTGGAAGCGCGTTAGTTCCAGATCAAATGAATAATCGTGTAAGCCAAAGGAATACCAATGAGAAGATTGAAAGGGAAAGTGATACCAAGGGCCAATCCGACATACACGCTTGGGTTTGCCGCAGGCAGTGCCGCACGGAGAGCAGCAGGCACAGCGATGTAAGAGGCGCTGGCGCAGAGGATCGTAAAGAGCACCGCATCTCCCTCGCGAAAACCACAAAGGTAGGCAGTGGTAATACCCAATCCGCCTGAGATGATAGGAAAAGCCAATCCGAAAACCACTGTAAACAATCCGCCAGCGCGCAGATCAGCAATCCGACGCGCGGCAACCAAGCCGAGATCGAGGAGAAAAAAACAAAGCATCCCGGGAAAGAGATCGCTCACGAAGGGCTGCAGGGCCTTGGCACCAGACACGGGGGTCACCATTCCGGCCAGGAGGCTACCTATCAGGATGAGAACGGATTTATTAGCCAGACACTCGTGGAGGACACTCCCCCAAGACAAGCCGACCGCTCCGCTTTTGCCACTTCTCAATCTTGCCAACGCAAGCCCACTCAATATCGCAGGACTCTCCATGAGCGCCAAGGCAGCCACCATGTAGCCTCCATAGGGAATTTGACGCGCATCCAGATAAGACGAGGCAGTCATAAAAGTGACGGCGCTCACCGATCCATAAGTCGCGGCTACGGCAGCGGAATCCGCCACATTGAACTTCCTTCGTATGATCGGGTAAACGATGAGGGGAATAAGGAAGGATGCCGCCGTAGCGATCGCCAAGGGCAAGATGACATCAAAGGAAAGCGTCATTTTCTGCAGTTCAGTCCCACCCTTAAATCCAAGTGCAAAAAGCAAATACATGGAAAGCACTTTTAGAAAAGACTCTGGGATTTCGAGGTCTGATTTGACCAGCACAGCAACGATGCCGATCAAAAAAAAGAGAATGGCTGGTTGTAAAATATATTCCAGTGGGCTCATGCGGGCGGAAACTAAATGAGAATTTGATTTTGGAAAGTCCGAAGATCATTATCTCACCCTTCCACATGAAGACCCTTCTCGCTCTCAGCCTCCTTGCCCTTGCGGGCTGCAGCACCATGCCGAAACATCCGCCCCTGCGCACTGTGGACCATGTAGACCTCAACCGCTTCATGGGGGATTGGTATGTCATCGGCACGATTCCTTGGTTTGTGGAAAAAAATAATGTGGGCACCATGGACATCTACAAGCTCCGACCAGACGGAAAGATCGATATCCGCTACGCCTTCCACAAAAAATCCCTCGACGGCCCGCGCCAAGAAATGAAAGCCACCGCCAGCGTGGTAAATTCAAAAACAAATGCCGAATGGGCCGTGCAGTTCCTGTGGCCGTTTAAAGCTCCATTTCTCATCATCGACCTCACTCCCGACTACAAGACCACCACGATTGGCTATCCCGACCGCAGCCTCATCTGGATCATGAGCCGAGAGCCTGTGATGTCTGAAAACGACTACACCGCCGCCCTTGAAAAGGCCCGCTCACAGGGCTATGACATCTCGCGCATCGTGAAAGTGCCTCAAAAATCCGAACCCAAGCCATGACCACCTACATTTACGAGACCATCCCAGCCGACGAAGCCAGCGAGCCCCGCGTTTTTGAATTCCAACAACGCATGACGGACAAACCCCTCACCCAGCACCCCGAAACTGGTGAACCCGTGCGGCGCATCATCAGCGGCGGACTCGGCATCATGCAAAAGGGAGGGGCTCCGGCCCCATCGTCCTGCGGCAGCGGTTGCGGTTGTCATTGATCGGGGATTTACCGTTGCGCCGGTTCGCTGCAGGCGGCAGGCATATTTTTTCTCGCACAAGGAGACTGAACTTCGCATTCTCCCGCGCCTATGTCCGTTCTTATTGTTGGATCTATCGCGTTGGATGATATCAAAACCCAACTCGCCGAGCACAAAAACCTCCTCGGTGGCTCGGCCTCCTACGGGGCCGTCTCCGCATCGAATTTCAGCCCAGTCAGACTCGTCGGCATCGTGGGAGAAGATTTTCCCAAAGAGCACATCGACCTCTTCCGCAATCGTGGAATTGATCTTGGTGGTCTGCAAATCGTGCCGGGTGAGACATTCCGCTGGTCGGGCGAATATATGTGGGACATGAACACCCGCGAAACCCGCTCGGTGGCTCTGAATGTGTTCGAACATTTCACACCCACCCTGCCGGAAGGCTACGACTCGACTCCCATCGTTCTGCTGGCAAACATCGCCCCCGACCTGCAGCACCATGTGCTGAACCAGATCAGCCAACCGCGCTTCGTCATCGCCGACACGATGGATCTTTGGATCAACATCGCCAAGGAATCCCTCGAAAGACTCATCGGCCGTGTCGACATGCTCATCCTCAACGACAGCGAGGCGCGGCAATTCACGGGCGAAACAAGCCTCATCAAGGCCGGAAAAAAAATTCGCGCCATGGGTCCTCAATATGTAGCCATCAAAAAAGGTGAACACGGGTGCCTACTCTTCGGTCCGGAAGCCGATTTTTTCAGCTGCCCCGCCTACCCTCTTGAGGACATCCACGACCCGACTGGCGCGGGAGATTCCTTTGCAGGCGGCCTTGCGGGATATCTTGCGGCCAATGTGAAGGACGGCGAGGTCACATTTGAGCACCTCAAAAAAGCCGTGGTCTATGGAAGCGTCCTGGCCAGCTACAATGTCGAAGCCTTCAGCCTGGAGCGCCTAAAGACAGTGGACATCGCCCAGATTGATTCCCGCTACGAGCTATTCCGCACGATCTCGCATTTCGAAAAAATTTAAGCCAGAGGGCTTCCTCTTCCTTCAAGAAAATGGGTCGTAACCGATGGCCTTGAAAATTCCAAGCATGGCGCCGTAAAGCAACAAAGCCACCATGCTGGAGAGACCAAGACTTGCAAAAAACGAAAAACGACCGAGGAGCCATGGCAGGGACGCAAAGAGACCGAGCGAGGGAATCACAAACCAAAAAACCTGCACCGAGAAGGCAGCGACCTTTTGAGTGTCTTTGGATTCCCAATAAATCCAAACCATAGAAATCAAGGATATAAAAGGGAGAGAGGCCAGCAGCGCCCCCAGAAAACCCATCCGCTTCGTTGCCTCGGTGATCGCAAAAATCAGCAAACCGCTGAGTAGGATTTTCCAAAGATAAGGCATATCGGGAGGAATCTCAGCGGACCACACGGAAGTGGCGTTGTCGATATTTCACCCAGCAGAAACCTGCCAGCGCGCCGCCGATGTGGGCTCCATTGCCGATGTCATTGAAGAGCCCTGTGAGGAGAAAAAAGAGGGAAAGACCCACCACGGTGATACCGAGCCACATGGCCTGCATGCGAACGGGGATCACAAAAAAGAGGAGGGCTGTGATCGGCATGCGCGGGTAGAGGGTGGAAAAAGCTGCCACAAGGCCAGAAACCGCTCCAGAGGCTCCGATCAGCGTCGGTCCCGGACTGATCATCACTTGCAAGATGCCACCGCCGATGCCGCAGAGGAGATAAAGAAAAACGAAGCTCCGCGCTCCCAGGACACGCTCGAGGATGTTTCCGGTGAACCAGAGCCCCATCATGTTGACGGCCAGATGGAGGATTCCTGCGTGCAGAAATTGGTAGGTAATGAACTGCCAAAGCATTCCCTCGGCGAGGCCAGATCCGCTCAGGCCGAGGAAACGATCAACGACAGCCTGCTGCTGCGGGGGCAAGATTTCGGTGAGGACAAAAACCAGAATATTCAGGCCGATGAGGGCCTTTACGGGCGTGAGTTGGATGTTTCGGAAGTGGCTGGACACGGTGGCAAGCTACTCGCAGGGCAGGCGGATGTCGATAAGGCGGGGACTGGTGCTGCGGATCAGGATTTTCCAAGGCGGAACTGAAATCACGCGGCTTTGGTGCCGGTGGAGTGAGCTCCAGGATTCAAGCGTTGCTCGGTGTAGCGGGCGAGGCGCACGAAGGGCAAGCCGATCACAAGGTAGAAAGCCGCGACGAGCAAACCCGCGCCGAAATAATCAAATGTCTGTGTGGCGATTTGTTTGTAAGCGCCTGTGAGATCGACCAGCGTGACCATGGACACGAGCGAGGAATCCTTGAGAAGCGAGATGAAGTCATTCGTCACTGGCGGCAGGACCAATCGGAAGGACTGCGGGATTACGACATGGAAGAGGCCCTGGCGCTGCGTCATGCCGAGTGCACGGGCGGCCTCCATCTGGCCTCTCGGAATGGCAAGCAAGCCGGCTCGGTAATTTTCGGCCTCATAGGCAGCATAGTTTAAGGCGAGACCAAGCACACCGGCCACAAACGGCTCAAGCTTGATACCGATATTCGGCAGGCCATAGAAAAGGATGAGCAATTGGATGAGAAGCGGAGTTCCACGAACGACTTCAATGTAGAGCGTGGCCAGCCAGCGCGCAGGCAAGGGCCCGTAAACCCGCATGATTGCAAGGGTGAAACCCAGCAGAACGGCCCCCACCATGCCGAGCAGGCTGACCTCGATGGTGAGAAGCGAGGCCTCGAGAAGCAGCGGCCAGAAGCGGGCGTAGCCAATGATACGGTTCAGCAAAGTAGGTTGCTCAGCTGTGGCGGCTACGAAGGCCCGATATTCGGTATCGGGGAGAGAGGGGTCCTCCGGCTGGCCAAATGTATCGGCGACCATGGCGGTCCAAAGTCCCCAGCGCGAAAGAATGTCGCGCATTTCTCCGCTGGCAATGACACGGCCGAGCGCGGCATTCATTTCGGCCGCGAGGGCGGAGTTTCCTTTGGACAGGGCGATTCCATAGGTAATCTGACCATACGGCGGGCCAGTGAATTTCAGGTTCGGATTCGAAAAGGCGTAGTATTTCGCAATCGGATAATCGAGGAGCACGCCAAAGAGGCGGCCGTTTGCGACATCCGCATAGGCGTTGACTTCCTCGTCGTAGATTTTCACCAACACCCCCGGCGTCTTGGTGAGCATATTGAAGGATGCCGTCTGGCTGAGAGTGCCAATCGGTTTGCCCTGAAGTTGATCGAGTCCAGTCACCGGCGGCGTGCTTTTTCCGACCACAAGCTGTTCGTAGGTGACATAGTAGGGATTCGTAAAAAATACCTCCTGCGCCTTGTCAGGAGTCACCTCAATGCCACAGATGACGCAGTCGTAGAGTCCACGACCGAGGCCGGGAATGAGACCGTCCCAGTCGTTGGGAACAAAAACAGGCTCGCGACCCATCTCGCGAGCGACGGCCTGAATGATTTCATATTCAAAGCCAGTCAGCGTGTTACCTGCTCCATAAAAGGCGTAGGGCGCGTTGCTGTCCGTCGCCGCAGCCCATCGGAGCGTCTTGGTGTCGGCGAGTACGGAGGAGTGGAAAATACAGGCCAGCGCGAGTAAAAGAAGGAGGGTTGTTTTTTTCATCAGATAAACCTCCTGAGAAACCTACGGGTGCGCTCATCTTTGGGGTTGTCAAAAATTTCGTCCTCGTCGGAAATTTCAACGATATGGCCGTCTTCCATGTAGATGATGTAGTCGCTGGCATCTCGTGCGAAGCGCATCTCGTGGGTGACGACGATCTGCGTCATGCCTTCGGCATC
Source organism: Spartobacteria bacterium AMD-G4 (assembly GCA_002290555.1). Lineage (GTDB taxonomy): Bacteria > Verrucomicrobiota > Verrucomicrobiia > Chthoniobacterales > Terrimicrobiaceae > UBA967. Next base: position 5,012 of record NEUK01000036.1, on the reverse strand, counting down.
GAGGTCTTTCATGACATGCAGGACCTCGTCAACCAGTTCGGGATCCAAAGCGCTCGTAGGCTCATCGTAGAGCATGACTTTCGGCTGCATGGCGAGAGCGCGCGCGATCGCCGCGCGCTGCTGCTGGCCACCGGAGAGGTTCGCGGGATACCTATCTAAATGAGCGCCGAGGCCGACTTTTTCCAACAAGGCTCGCCCGTTTTTCTCGGCATCTTCGCGGGGAACGCCGCGGACAATCACGGGAGCCATCATGGTATTTTGCAAAAGTGTGCGGTGAGGGAAGAGATTGAATTGTTGAAAAACCATACCGACCCGCTGGCGCAGGATGTGGGCGTTTTTTTCAAAATTGGCATCCAACTTGGCACCGGAAATCCGAGAAATCTGCGCGCCAGCAGCGCTAATGATTCCGGAGTCGAGCGTTTCCAGTCCATTGATGCAGCGCAGCATCGTGCTTTTGCCACACCCCGAGGGGCCGATGACTGAGACCAGGTCGCCCTCCTCGATAGAAAAACTCACGCCCTTGAGGATGGGTGTTTCATCAAAGCTCTTGTGCAGGTCCTGAATAGAAAGGATTGAATCAGTAGTATCCATCTGTGGCGATCTACTAGTCCTCACAGTGTCAGGATACAAGGTTGGAAATGTGACCTATTCGTTAAAAACGCGCTGGTGGGATCGGGAATCCAGACTTTGCATTCGACCGCTCCTCCTTTAAGGTTCTAAGATGAAATACGCGTTCCTCGGAGCAGGCAAAATGGCTTCCGCGATCATTCAAGGCATGCTGCGCGCCAAGATGTGCGGAGCGGAGGATATCATTGCTGCATGCCCAGACGCACAGATGCTTCAAGGACTTCAAGACTCCACCGCCGTGCGGGTCACGACCTCCAACGAGAAGGCCGCTAAAGAGGCTCCCACAGTGCTCCTATGCGTCAAGCCACAGGAGGCGGCGACTGCAATTGAACAAGCGGGAGCAGGGTTGGAGGGGAAACTCCTCATCTCGATTGCCGCAGGCCTCACGCTCGGCACCTTGGAAAAAATGGCCCCGAGGTGCCGCGTCATTCGCGCCATGCCGAACACGCCCGCTCTCGTCGGTTGTGGGGCTACAGCTTTTGCCACAGGCCCAAATACCACGGGGGCCGATGAGGTCAGCGCCGAGGCGATCTTCGCAAGTGTAGGCGTTGTTTCCCAAGTCCAAGAAAAACTCCTCGATGCCGTGACTGGTCTAAGCGGGAGCGGACCGGCTTACATTTTTCTTATCATCGAAGCCCTCACCGATGGCGGTGTCTCCTGCGGGCTCCCCTCAATTTTAGCTCGCCGACTCGCCATCCAAACTGTTTTGGGAGCGGCTGAGCTTGCAAAGGAGACCGGCGAGCATCCAGCTATCTTGCGGGAAATGGTAACCAGCCCTGGAGGAACCACAGCGGCCGCATTGGGCGAGCTCGAGCAACACGGAGTTCGCGCGGCTTTTATTCAAGCCGTGCAAGCGGCCAACCGTCGCTCGAAAGAACTATCAGGCGAATGATGAGACGGAGTTCCGTTTCTATTCTGCTGACGGCATGCATGCTGGGATGGCCACATGCCCTCAAAAGTGCTGAAACCGAGAAGAACTTCACCCCACGCTCGCTCGCAGCGGCTATCGCCGAGGGAAATGTCGCCTTCGAGCGCAAGGACTACGGCGCCGCTCGAAATGCCTACTCGCGCGTGCTGGCCTTGGAACCCGAAAATCTGATGGGTCTCGTCAACCTTGGCATGGTGGAGTTTTATTCAGGCCGACCCGACAAGGCCGAGGATTTGCTCAAAAGGGCCGTCCGCCAGCGCCTCGAGTCCGCTCCAGCCTGGCTCACGCTCGGCATGATCTATATGGACCGCAATGAGCCGGATGCCGCACTGGCTGCACTTTCCCAGGCCATGCTCCAAGACCCACGGAACGCCCGGACACACAATTTTCTCGGGGTTGTGATGGGCCGCCGAGGTTGGATCGAAGGGGCACAGCACGAACTGCGCCGCGCCGTCGAACTCGACCCATCGTATGCCGACGCCCACTACAATCTCGCGGTCTTTTACCTTGAGGAAAAACCACCCGCCACCGAACTTGCCAGGCGGCATTATCAAAGATCAATCGAACTCGGGGTTGAAAAAAACCCACAAATGGAAAAGTTGTTCAGCATACCACCACCAAAACCTTAGCTTCCTCATATGATTTCTCGTTTGCTTCCTGCATTTTTTTGCCTCCTTGCCATAGCTCCACTTCATGCGGCGACTGTCCCCGTGATCACTGCCAAGTCGGCAATTCTCTTGGATGCGAATACAGGCAAGGTGCTCTACAGCAAAAACGACACTGCCCAGAGGGCGGTCGCGAGCACTCAGAAACTCCTCACAGCGCTCATCGTCGCGGAATCAGGCGACTTGGAAAAAAATGTCAAAATCGAGCCCTCGGACACAAATTGCGAACCGACAAATATCAATGTCAAACCTGGGCAGACATACTCACGCATCCAGCTCCTCAACGCCCTCTTGGTGAAAAGTGGCAACGATGTTGCCCGCACGCTCGCACGCGACAATGCAGGCAGCGTCAGTGCCTTTGCCGATAAAATGACCGAACGGGTCCGCAGCCTTGGAGGCACAAATTCCAATTTTGAAAATCCGAATGGCCTCCCCGCTCAAGGCCAGTATTCCACTGCCCGCGACATGGCCAGAGTAGCCCGCATGGCCTATCGGAATCCAACCCTCCGCGAGATCATGAAGACCCGCTACTACAACTTCCGCTTCAACTCGGGCAGTGTCGTGCCTCTTCGGAACACAAACCGCGTCCTCCGCACCTACTCGTTCTGCAATGGCATGAAGACCGGCTACACCCACCTCGCCGGACATTGCCTCATCTCCAGCGGTTCCTACAACGGTCGCGATGTCATTGCCGTCATGCTCGGCTGCACCAAAGCTCGCATCGCCGACGAATCCGCAAAACTGCTCGCCTACGGGCTGAACATCCCGACCTCCAAGCTCAACTCTTTGCGTCTCTCGCAAGACTAACCCCGGCGTGGCCCGTTCCTACACACTGCAGGCGCCTCCGGCTCCCTCCAGCGGTATCGACTACGCCGCCGAACTGAACGATCAACAACTCGCCGCCGTCACATACGCGGGTGGAGCGGCGCTTGTCATTGCCGGAGCGGGTAGTGGAAAGACCCGCACCCTCACATATCGCGTGGCTTGGATTCTGGAACAGGGCGTTCCCGCCAGGTCCATCCTCCTTCTCACTTTTACAAACAAGTCCGCTCGCGAGATGACGGAGCGTGTGCACAACCTCCTTCCCGGATCCACCGATGGGCTCTGGGGCGGCACCTTCCACTCGATTGGAAACCGTATCCTCCGCCGCCATGCCGAAGCGGTCGGTTTCCGTCAAGGATTCAGCATCATGGACCGCGAGGATTCCGAAGACATGATTGCCGCCGTGGTGACTCAAGAAGGCATCGTGTCCACAGACAAGCGATTCCCAAAGGCCGGCGTGCTCTCCGATATCTTCAGCTACTCGATCAACACCGGGCTTCCGATTTCCAAAGTATTGGCCGAGAAATACCGCTACTTCATCCCGCTGGCGGGAGATATCGAGCGTGTTCAGACGGCCTACGAATCGAGAAAAAAAGAGGCGAACTCAATGGACTTTGACGACCTGCTCGCCAAGACGCTTGAGCTGTTGCTGACAAATCCCGAGATCTCCGCGCAATACCAACGCCAGTTTCAACACATCCTCGTCGATGAGTATCAGGACACCAACCGCCTCCAGTCGGAACTCATCGACCTCCTTGCCACACACCATGGAAATGTGATGGTCGTGGGCGACGACGCCCAGAGCATTTACTCTTGGCGCGGCGCGAATTTTGAAAACATCCTGCGCTTTCCGGAGACCCATCCCGGCGCGCAAGTCTTCAAAATCGAAACAAACTACCGCAGCGTTCCCGGCGTGCTGGATGTGGCGAATGCCGCCATTCTCACCAACGAAAACCAATTTCCAAAAAACCTCTCGCCGGTTCGCAAGCCGCATTGCGCCAAGCCCGCGCTTGTCGCCTTGCCGACAAACAACCAGCAGGCGGCCTTCGTGGCTCAGCGGATCATGGAACTCTCCGATGAAGGCGTGCCCCTCGAGCAGATCGCTGTGCTCTACCGGGCCCACTACCACTCGATGGAAATGCAATTGGAGTTCACCCGCCGAGGCATTCCCTTCAGCATCACCAGCGGTCTTCGGTTTTTCGAGCAGGCCCATATCAAGGATGTCGCCGCCTTTCTGAAATTTACAGTCAACCCGCGCGACGAGACCGCCTTCAAACGCATGACCCGCATGCTTCCGGGCATTGGAAACAAAACCGCTGAGACCCTCTGGCAAAAGACGTCAGCCATACTCAATGGAAAAACCAACTTCTCGGATTTGGCCCCTCTCAAGGTTCCTTCCAAGGCTCAGAAATCATGGGACCAATTTGTCCGCACCCTTGCAGACCTCGTTCCCGCCGAAGGGCCCATGAAGCCCGCCAAGATCATCTCCTGTGTCCTCTTCGCCATTTATGAGGACTACATGAAGGAAAAGTTCCCGAACTATGATGCACGCCATGAGGACCTCGTCACACTGCAGGACTACGCCGAGCAGTTTGAAACAACCTCGGACTTCCTCTCCCAACTCGCATTGCTGGGTGGATTGGAAACTGCAGAGGCCTTTGCAGGCGCCGCCGAGACCGAGAAGGTGACTCTCTCCACACTCCACCAGGCGAAAGGTCTCGAATGGAAGGTCGTCTTCCTCATCTGGCTCGCCGACGGAATGTTTCCCAGCAGCCGCAGCATCGAAGACCCCCGCGCCCTGGAAGAGGAACGCCGCCTTTTCTATGTCGGAGTGACCCGCTGCATGGACGAACTCTACCTCACCTACCCGGAAATGCGCCTGGGTGCCGGTTACGACCAGACTTTTCACTCCCCCTCTCGCTTCCTCCGCGAAGTCCCGGAATCCCTCTTCGAGGCATGGGATGTGCGTC
>NEUK01000035.1 GCA_002290555.1 Spartobacteria bacterium AMD-G4 | reverse complement strand
TCATTCCCCGATACCCGCTATTTTTCTAACAACTTTGCCAACAGAAACGCCTGGCCGTCGGCATACCGCTCAGACTTTGAATAGCCCGGTATCACCAGATGGCACTCGTGTCCCACCTGGTCTGATTTCTTCTTCAGCTTAACCCCGAAAATCGGGTGATGAATGCCATGCCCAGCATCTCGCGCAGGGAAATCCATCTCTGCGCTGCAGGTCATAAACAACGGGGGATCTTGGGCGTCGACATGATTCACCGGCGAAAACTCTTCGTAGATTTTGCGGTGCTTGGCGTCATTTTGCTGCGCCGCCGCAAGAGTGGTTTCCCCGACCGCGAGATAGATCATGGGATGCTGCAACACCATGGGCCCTAACCAACCTTCAATCACTTGGGGATCAATGGAGGTCTGCCCCACCGTCACCGCGGCAGCACAAACACGGGACGATTGACGCTGCACCAGATCCGCCGCCTTGGGATCGGCGAGGTCATCATGCAACAAGATCCACATCGCAGTGCAGGCACCTGCACTTGGTCCGGTTAAGGCAATGCGACGAGGATCTAGTTTCCATTCGATAGCCTTGGTTCGAATAAACTGAATCGCCCGCGCCGCATCGTGAACGGGCGCCGGCAGCGGGTCCTGCGGCACCAGTCGGTAGTTCATCGCCACACACGAAATACCCCGTTTCAAAAAAGGCTCGAACTCAGGCATTTTCTGACCCTTGTCGCCCGTCAACCAGCCGCCTCCGTGAATGTAAACTAACACGGGTCGGGGCCCATCCCCCGTGGCCTGCCAAAAATCGAGCACCTGCCGGGAATGCTTTCCGTAAGCCACATTCGCTCGGCTGATGGCCGGTTGTTGCCCGGCATCCAGCGCACTCACCGACTCAGACCCCGCCCAAAAAAGGACCCAAGCCGCAAGGAAGTGTTTCATAACTCGGGTGATCGGCATGGCTTAGAGTGGCGGGTAGAGGGAACAGCGATAGCTCATCCCTCGCCAGGGTGCCCGTTTTTTGTGCCAACCAACGAACCTCTGGGCTCGTCGAACCCAATTAAACCGCTTGGCTTGAGTACTTCTGTGCGACCCCTCTCACTTCGCGGCGTCTAGGAAATCGACGGTGGCGCTGAGTTCGGGGGTGAGGAAACGGTCGGGCTCCAGGATTTGCACCTTCACTTGCACGGTGCCTTTGGCCCGGTTGGCCTCGGGCGCAATCTCGGCGACTTGGCCCTGGTAACGCTTGTCGGGATAGGAAACCGGGGAGATGACGCAGCGTTGACCGAGCGCAACGCGGGCCAGCTTGGATTCATCGATATCCACCTCGATCTGGAGGTCTTGGAGATTGGCCACGGCCACCAGCGAGGAACTGGGTCCGCGGGTGCCTCCGAAGGTCTGCGGCGTGACCAGTTCACCGGGGTCGACGAGCTTCTCCAGAACCACGCCGGTGACCGGCGATCGGATAATGCACCAGTCGAGGACGGTCTCGATGCTCTTGCGGGCACCCAACACTTGGGTCCGCTGGGCTTCGGCGCTGCGCACCGCCAAGCGGGCGTCGTCGAGGGCTTTCTGGGTTTCAATACGCTGCGAGACCAGCGGCTCAGCGCGTCGGAGATCCACGTTCGACCGCTCCAAGGCCACATCCGCCACTGCCAGCGCTCCGTCGTTCTCCGCCAGCCGGGCACGGTATTCGGCATCATCCAAGCGAACCACCACCTGCCCATTGGTGACCGCATCGCCCTTCTTGACCCCAATCCATTGCACAACCCCCATGAAGCGCGGGCTAATCTCAATGCGCTCGCGGGCGATGATGTAGCCCGAGACCGTCAGCACCGAACCCGCGACTGAACCCGCCGAGCGCTCCACGCGGGCGCCCTGCCCCGTCGAACTGTTCGTTCCCGTCGCCAAACGGTCGGCACCCGCCTTCTCCAACGGAATTCCGGCTTCCGTGCGAATGGCCTTCGGACCGGACTTCATGCCGGCGCGCACGTCGTCACTCGCCCGCGGGACAGCCCACCAGGCAATCACACCGGTGATCACCAATACCCCGCCAATGATGAGCACGGTCGGAAGCCCTGAGCGCCGTTTCTGGTGGGAGGCGATCCGGAGCCGTTCGAGACGATCATCTTTCATAAGGATTTGAGGGCGGAAATCACCGGCAACCGCGAAGCGCGCAAGGCCGGCAGGAAACTTCCAAAAAGTCCGATGACCAGCGAGAAGATCAAGCCCAACAACATCAAGTCAGGGGTTACTCGGAACTGGTACACCGTTTCAGCGAAGGATTGGAAATCCATGGTCCCGAAGGTCACACCCCGAGCCACCACATAGGCATAAATGCCCAAGGAAAACGCACAGCCCAGCAAACCACCCAACCCCGAGAGCAGCACGCCCTCGATGAGAAAGGACATCACGATGGCCGTCTGCGAATAGCCCAGCACCCGCAATGTGCCGATCTCACGGGTCCGCGAGGCGACGTTGGCGTACATGGTGTTCATGGCCGCAAAGACTGCACCCACCGACATCGCCGTGCCCAAGAGTCCGGCCAGAATGTTGAAGGGCACCGCGGTGGCCGTCTGCTTGGAATAATACTCGGTCTCCGGCTCGGCGCGCAGGCCCAACCGCTTGTCTTGGGCGATCCGGTTGGTGAGCGAGCGCATCGCCGCCTCATCCCGCGGACGCAGCAAGATGCTCGAGTACATCTCGGAACGGTCGAAGATCGAACGGGCTTCATCGGCATCCATCCAAACCTCCGAGTCGAAGGCGCTGCCGCCGGCTTCGAACAAGCCCACCACGCGGAGCCGGTCCGGTCCGGCCCGGATAATCCCGCCCAACTCGAAGCCTTCAAAGCGACCCGCCAGCTTCTTCGATACCGTCACTTCACGCTGGCCTGGTTGGAACCAGCGCCCTTCCACCAAAGAGACTTTGGGCCGCAGCTCCAATCCACGCGGTGTGACGCCACGAATGAGGGTGTTGGCCGATCCCGGAGCCGCGCGACGCGGTGCGTTGATAATCATTACCAACTCCGCCGACACCACCGGCTGCCCCCCGGCATTGCGGTCTATTTCTTCGAAAAACTGCAACGTCCGGAACTGATCTCGAGTGACGAGGCTGCCGGATTCGGCCTGCGACCCCTTGCGCACCACCAAGATATTGCCCGGTTCGCCCGTGCGCGCACTGCTCGATTCAATGCCCTTGGCCAAGGCCTTGAGCAAGATGACTACTGACACGACCGCAGCCACCCCGACGACCGTGAACAACGTCGTCCGCCATCGGATGAGCACGTTGCGGTAGTTGTATTTAAGTGGGAGAGCCATGGAGCGTGGGCTTATGCAGGGGGCTGATCTGGCTCAGTCGAGGGTTTTGAGACCGGAGACCACGCTCATTCGGGCCACAGAAATTGATGGGCCTATGGCGGCCAATATCCCCAAGAGGGCCGCGACGATCCCACCGGTGGCCATGATGTGGGGTGTTACTTCGAAATGGACGAGGAACCCTTGCGAGAGCTTCTGGAGATTGATGGTGGACCAGAATAACCACGCGCCACCGATGCCGACGAAGGCCCCGACCATGGAGAGTCCGAAACTCTCGGCCAGGATGAAGGCGAAGAGTTCGTGACGTCGAAATCCCAAAGCCTTGAGCACGGCCAATTCCCGGAATCGCTCGCGAATGGCCATGCTCATGGTGCTCACGCACACCAGAATGAGCGTGAAGACCACCACCGCGCTAATACTGCCGAAGAGCATCTTCACATTGCCGAACATGCTCACAAAACCCAATTGGAAGGCCCGTTCGGTCTCCGCACGAACCTCGGCCGAAGTGTTCTCAAAGGCGGCGTTCACCCGTTCGATGACGCCGTCCACCGCGGCGGCCGAATCAGCCATGATGTACCAAGTACCCACCATGCCCCAGTCGTCCATCAATTGGTCCAACAAGGCATGGTGAAAAAAGCAGTTTCGATCATCGATGGTACCGGCATAGACCACTTCAATGGTCAGCTCCAAATCCACCGGATAAAACGTGCCGGTGAAGCGCAGCTTGTCTCCCACCTTCAGTCCGTAGCGGCGCAGGGTATCGGCACCCAGCATGCACCCATTGCGGTTTTTGACCCAGGCGTCGTACGAACCCTCGATGATCTTGCCCTCCAAGATGAGCTCGCGGAACCGCGCCGGATCGACCGCGAATTGAGCCCAGCTCGTGGTGGTCTCGTCACGGAAGAGTCCGCCAAAATAAGTGAAGGGCGACACCTGCCGCAGGCCCGGGATTTTCTCGATGATTGTGCGCTGGCGCGCCGGCAAGGGTTGGGCCAACGAGACCTTGTTGCGCGCGATGATGCGGAACGAAGCCGCCTCGCTTTCCGGAGGCACGGTCAACTCGCGCTGCAACGTCAGCAACGTGACCAAGAGAGCGCAACTCATGGCCACACTCAGGACCGTCAACAGCGCGCGCCGCCCATTGCGCAGCGCGTTCTTGAGAACGAACCCGGGAATGGTGATGCCGGAAGCCCGAGGCGGCCGCTCCGACGGGGAAGTCGCACGCTGGGAGCCAGCCGGGTTCATGCCACGAACTCACCCTTTTCGAGGTGAACGCTTCGAGTACCATAGCTGGCCGCCTTGGGATCATGGGTGACCATGACCACGGTCTTGCCGGCATCCCGAGCTAAGGACTGGAGAATTCCCAGCACGTCCGACGCCGATTTAGAGTCCAGATTGCCCGTGGGTTCGTCGGCAATGATCAGGGTCGGATCGGTGGCGATGGCTCGGGCGATGGCCACCCGCTGCTGCTGACCTCCGGACATTTGATCGGGCCGATGGTGTCCACGATCGGCTAAGCCCACCAACTCCAGGGACGTCTCAACCTGGCGGCGTCGCTCGGCCTTAGACAGGGCCGTCAGCAGGAGGGGCAGTTCAATATTCTCAAAGGCCGTGAGCACCGGGATGAGATTGAAGCTCTGAAAGACGAAGCCCACGTTCTGGTTGCGCCAGTCGGCCAATTCCGACTCGTTCAAACCGGCCACGTTGACGCCCTGAACTTCCACGGTTCCGCGCGTGGCGGTATCGATGCCCGCCAAGATGTGCAACAGCGTCGATTTACCAGAACCTGACGGACCCATGAGCACCACGAACTCTCCGGGATCAATGTTCAGCGAAACCCCGTTGAGGGCGCTCACATCAATGTCGCCTTGCCGATAGACCTTGAACAGGTCGCGAATCTGGACAATGGGTGAAGCGGTCTCCGGCATGGGGTCAGGAAGGCGGGTATTAGGCAACCGGAGAGGGCTTAGGAACTTCGGTTCAGGCGCTGAAGCTCTCGCCGCAGGAACAACTGGTGGCCGCGTTGGGGTTCTTCACCTTGAAGCCGCCCTCTTGGAGCGCATCGGCATAATCCAATTCGCTGCCGGTCACGTACAAGGCGCTCTTCGGATCCACAACAACACGGACTCCGGCGCTCTCGACGAGGATGTCCCGATTTTGAGGCTTGTCCTGGAGGTCCATCTTATACTGCAGGCCCGAACAACCACCACCGACCACGGAAACCCGAAGCACGCCCTGAGGACGCCCCTGCTTGGTCAGCAAACCCGATACCTTGCGGCCCGCGTTCTCTGTCAGCTTAATGAGCCGCTCATCCCCCACCCGGAAGGACGGCAGCGGACTGGCGGCGGCTCCAATTTTTCCTGCAATCATCGTTAGACCACAAACCTACGAACGGACCCCTTCTAAGTCAACGAACCCTCCACGAAGAACGGCGGCGTGTCAGAACCCCTCTGTGTCGCCAAAACGTGACTGGCCGGGCGTCCACGCTTGCTTCACTTTCTAAGTAAGACTGCCGCTCGTAAACTCCGATCGTCCCCTTCCGATGACCTTCCGATCTCCCACTCTTTCGATCTCCCATCGCGGATTCACCCTCATCGAATTGCTGGTGGTCATCGCCATCATCGCCATTTTGGCCGGCATGCTCTTGCCATCACTGGCCAAAGCAAAGTCCAAGGCCACCGGCATCCAGTGCATGAACAACGGCCGGCAGCTCATGCTCGGCTGGCGGCTCTATGTCGACGACCATCAGGAGCGACTGCCCCAATCTTATGGTCCCAACGAGTGGGTGCACGGATCCCTCGATTTCAACAACGGCAACCGTAGCAACTGGGACGTGGATCAAGATCTCTCCAAGGGGCTGCTGTGGTCCTATGTGGGCAAATCGGCCCAGGTGTTCAAGTGCCCGGCCGACCTGAGCACCGTCACCGTTGCGGGTGTCCGCAAATCTCGGGTCCGAAGCATGTCCATGAATGGCTGGATCGATTCCACCGATGTCTCCTCCTTCGGCGGCTCATTCCGGATTTACAAGAAATACTCCGATTTCAACGATCCCGGACCGTCGATGACTTGGGTGTTCATGGACGAGCGGGAAGACAGCATGAACGACGGAGAAATGATCGTGGGCATGTTCGGTTATCCGAGCACCCCCTCAGCTTGGAAGATCGTGGATTACCCGGCCAGCTACCACAATCAGGCCGGCGGCTTGTCATTCGCCGACGGGCACTCCGAGATCAAGCGCTGGAGGGACAAACGCACCTTCCCTGCCCTGAAAAAGGGTCAGGAAATCCCGCTCAATGTGGCCTCCCCCAACAACCCGGACGTGCTGTGGCTCATGGAGCGCACCACCCGTCCGCTCTGATCGGCGTTCTTCGAGACGGGCCCACTGGGAGATTTCCCTCGGGCCGCTCCGTCGGCACATGGGCCTGAACTCTAACCCTTGTACCCCAAGAGGTGTCGCTGCTTGATGAGGGTGGCTACCTCGTTGGGTACCATGGGTTCCCAACCCGGCTCATTGTCTTGCAGCATTTTAAGAACATTGCGGCTCAACACGCTCATGTTGGCCTCGTTCACATCGCGCAGGCCTTGGATGAAGAAGTTCTCCATCAAGAACAGGTACAGGTGCCGCAAATGCGGAGCCACGCGCAGGTTGCCTGAGGTAATGATCGCCCCGCTCTCGGGATCCTTGAACGGATAGACGAAGAGCTTGAGGTCGTTTTTGAACATCCGCCCAAAGCTTTCCAAAATGCCGCCGGCCAACTCGGAATAATACCGCTCCTCGAACAATTCCTTGAGCGTGGGGATACCCATGACGAAGCCGACGGGGTTCTTGGTGAAACGATGGAGGTAGGCCGCCAAGCGGTGAAACTCACCGTGGTTGGAGATCAACACCGGGTGACCCAGGGTGGTCAACATGTCTACGCGATCGAGGAAGTCTTGGTGATCAATCCGGCCCTCGGCGCTGAGGTTCTTGAGGGTCATTTCCATCAAGACCACCAGGTTTTTGCCGTCCACATTGGGCTCCTGAATAAACTGAGCCTGGGCGTAGCGGAGCATGTCGACGGTGACATGGGTGACCGGCCGGAATGAGCCGCGCTCCACAAGGATGCTCTTTTTGTACAAGGCATCGGCCGGTTGGACGATGCGGCCGTCGGGCATGAACATTGCCGCGTTGGTCAGCCCCTTCTCCACCAACTGAAGAGCGAGCAGACGGTTGTCCACCGAGGCAAATTCCTTACCGCGGAACTCGATCATGTCGACCTCGATGCGCTCGATGGAGAGGTTGTCGAGCAGGGCGTTGACGATGGCCTCCGGGTGCCAGTTCAAGTACATCGCCGCGTGGATGAGGTTCACGCCCAGGATGCCGATAGCCTCCGCCTGCTGAAGGCTGTCACGGTCCCACATCGCCACGTGCAACAAGATGTCGCTGGGTTCGGAACCCGGATCGCTCTGGAAGCGAATGCCCATCCAACCGTGGGTCTCGTCCTTACGCTGGAAACTCTTGGCCGCCACGGTGGTGGCGAAAGCAAAGAACTTGGTGGTCGCGCCGCGCTGACCTTGAAGGCGTTCGACCAAAAGCGGGTATTCGTGATCGAGCATCGAGATCAACCGCTTGCTGCTCACATACCGGTCGCTATGGCCATAAATCGCGTCACTCACCGTCATGTCGTACGCGGAGATGGTCTTAGCGATGGTGCCGCTGGCTCCGCCGACTCGGAAGAACCACCGCGCGACTTCCTGACCGGCACCAATCTCGGCGAAGACGCCGTACTTGGTCGGGTCGAGGTTGATCTGCAGTGCTTTCTGGTGGGTATCGAGGTGATCGCTCATTCCTTGGCTCGTATAGAAAACCGGATTTCGCCGAGGCGCAACCTCGGGGCGACTCCGGAGTTTTCCCACTGCCCCCTGCGCATCACGGCTCATTGGAACGATCCAGCTCAACCTTCAGCCACCGCAAAAAGCACGAATGAGAGTCAAACCCATCGATTTTAAACAACAGGGATCGAAGTCTTGGCAGAACCATCCATTGATAATTTATACGCCTTAATTTTTCGAAAACCATTCCACCGGCGGCCGATCTCCAACTCATCAACCACAGCCCGTTTGAAAATTATTGGCAGCATTGTGCCTAGAAAAACGGCGAGCACCCACAGGCGCTGGGGAGCCCAGAAAATTCAGCAGCAGCCTGGGCCGATCACGGGCAACCGTTCCAAGCAACCGTTACAATTGAAGACTTCGGTTCCTCAGACTCCTCAGAACGGGCCGTTTTGAAGAACTTTCCATTCTTCCCGCACTCGGTTGCGGACGCGGAAGGCGTTGACCCGAACCATCACCGCGCTGACCCCGATTTGTTCGGCTACTTCGGACGCCGTCAGGCCGTGGATCACGAAGGATTCGAACAATTGCCAATGCTGCGGACGCACCACTGCCTTGACCCGTTGGAAGGCCATCGACAGCAACTCGTAGTCATGGCTGGTGGGTTGCTGGGAGGCCAACTGCGACGGGGCGGCCAATTCCTGCAGCATCTCTGCATATCGGCGCTTGATGGTTTCATCCTGAACTCGGGAACGAAAGCTCTCCCCGATCTGCTGATTAACGATGAGGTTCAACCACGAACGAAACCGGCCCACCGCCTCGTTGTATTCAAAGGTAGGCAGGTAACGAAAGCAGCGGATGAAGCAATCCTGGGCTACTTCCTCCGACTGTTCGTTGGTCAGGCCATAACTGCGGCAATGTTTGACGATGGGGTTGCGGTAGAACCCAACAAACTGAGTCCACGCCGCCTCGTCATTGGAGTGTCGAACCCGACTCAGCAACTGATGGTCTGTGGTGTCGCAGTGCATGGTGAGGGTGAGGAGGAATGGGGAAGAGACCTTCCTCTAGGCTAGGCAAGCTCCGGGCGGATCGGCAAGAACCCTTGGGAGTCGCCGTCTCTGGTCCTCTCTCTCCAGCCTTTCCGAGGTCTCAAGCTTCTGCTAACTCCATAGACCTCCGATCGACATGTCGCGCCCCCCTGTCAGCATTGTGATTCGCACCCTGAATGCCGCCGAAACCCTTGGGAAGGTGCTGCTGGAGCTCCACCGCGGTGAATCCGACCAATTGATCGTGGTGGATTCCGGTTCAACGGACGGCACGGTCGAACTGGCCCGAAGCCAAGGCGCAGAAATTATTGTCATCCGAAAGGACGACTTCACCTATGGCAGGGCCCTCAACCGGGGCTTTTCGGCTGCCCGTCATGATTGGATCTTGAGTCTGAGTGCTCACACCATTCCTGCGGATCGGTTGTTTTTGGAGTCTTACCGAAGAGCCATCGGGCGATTTCCGGAATCGGTGACAGCCGCTGTCGGCCCCATCCTCGGCGAATTTGATGCGGCCCTGAGTGGCGGTATCACATTGTTTGAAGGTGACGACCTCCGCCGGGGTTTCGGATTCGGAGCCGGCAATCCGAACAGCCTCTACCGTCGCAGCACCTGGCAACGACGGCCCTTCGACGAAGAGATCGGCGGCGGTGAAGACCTCCAATGGTACTTCGATGCCCTGAAGGCCGGAGAAACCATCGCTGCGGTGCATGCGGCCGGGGTTCACTACCGGAACCGCCGATCCATGCAGGCGTTTTACCAGAAGGGCCGCGTGGACTACCGGGCGATGGCTCGCTTCATCGAACCACACCGTCCCAGCCTGCCCGGGATTTTCATCCGTGCCGCCAAACTAGCCCTGTATCTCCCCATCGGCCGCGTGGACTGGGCCGGAGCCAAGGGCAGCCTCGCCCATTGCATTGGTAATTACGTTGAGGCGCGTGCCCTGGCACGGCAGGCGCGCCGACCCTAGCGGGCTTTACCCACTGCCCACCCAAGGAGCCGATCTGAACCCGGTCCGGTCGATGCAGTCCTTCCGTGGGATTGCTTCAATTCGAATGAACGGTTACGACTGCGCTTTAACCATGAGCCTGTTCCCTTTTCGGACCCTTGCGTCCTGCCTTGCCGCAACCCTAATCGGACAACACACCTCGCTAGAGGCCGCTCGCCCCGACCTCGCAGCCGCCGCGCTCAAGCCGGCCCATCCCGCACCGAAGTACGCGACTACCGGCCACGTGGAACGCCTGACGCCCGAGTTCGATTCCCTGGTAGCCCCGGGCTCGGAGATGGAACTCCTGGCCGAGGGCTTCGACTGGTCAGAGGGCCCGGTCTGGATCCGCAAGAACCGCGAACTCCTCTTCTCCGATGTGCCGGTCAACAAAGTCTATCGCTGGACCGAAAAGGACGGCTTGAGCGTGGCCCTGAATCCCAGCGGCTACTCTGGCCAGGCACTCAAGTTCCGCGAGCAAGGCTCCAATGGATTAACCTCCGACCGCGGTGAGCGACTCCTCCTCTGCCAGCACGGCAACCGGCAAATCGCCCGACTGGAAGCCGACGGGAGCTTCACCCCGCTGGCCGAGCACTATCAGGGACGCCGCTTCAATTCGCCGAACGACCTCTGCCTGGCCTCCAACGGAAACATTTATTTCACCGA
>NEUK01000034.1 GCA_002290555.1 Spartobacteria bacterium AMD-G4 | reverse complement strand
GGAGAAAGGCGCGGGCGTTGTCAGGGTCCGAAAAGGTCGACTTGACCAGCTTGTCGTGGGGTTGGTGAAGAGGACTCTCTGGCCGGGACATAGGTGGGAGTGTTGCAAACAGCCGGCCATGGCGTCAACGGAAGGAATACAACGGTTTTGACAAGTTGCCGGTGGAAAATGCTCGGGGAAGATTTGGCAAAAGCATGGACAGCAACATCATTTTTTTGGAGGGGTGGGCGCGCTGCCGCGCGGGGCATTTTTCGAATGTCGATGAGGTTTTGCGCGCGGGTCTGCAGGATACTAAAAGTTGCGCGGGATGCTTGGCGACGGGCTCTTCGTGGCGTATGTCCTTGGAGAGCCGAGGGCGCTTTTTTCCGGGCATCGTCTTATGCTCGCTGATCCCACAGGGGCGGTGCTTTGCGACACGTAGATTGAACGACTCGGAAGTCGTATCTCCAA
This sequence comes from Spartobacteria bacterium AMD-G4, assembly GCA_002290555.1. GTDB lineage: Bacteria > Verrucomicrobiota > Verrucomicrobiia > Chthoniobacterales > Terrimicrobiaceae > UBA967. The sequence goes on along the minus strand of NEUK01000034.1, from coordinate 17,136 downwards.
GCTGGTCTGTCTCCCCTGCGGGTATCTACGCCGCGAGCGGGGTGCCTATGCTGTGGAAGGTGGCATCGGCTGGCAGGACGGAGCGGTTGCAGAAGTCGCCGAAACTTTCGCCGGATTCGCGCTCGAGGGAGTAGCGCTTGATGACGGGGCGGAGCATTTCGACTGCGCCATCCATCGTCGTGCTGGGCGACATGAGGCGGTTGAGGCGGGTGCCGTTGTAGGCGGCGCCGACATAGAGGGCGTATTTGTTCGGCGCTTTGCCGACGAGACCGATTTCGCCGAGGTAGGGTCGGGCGCAGCCGTTGGGGCAGCCTGTGATGCGGATGCTGATGGCATCGTGGGCGAGGCCGTGTTCCTCGAGGACGGTTTCAAATTTTTCCAGTAAATCCGGCAGGGCGCGTTCGCTCTCTGCGAGGGCGAGGCCGCAGGTGGGCAGGGCCACGCAGGAGAGGGCGTTCAGACGCATGCCGGAACGGTCGTTTTCCTTGTCCAAGCCGTGCTTGGCGAGGATGGCCTCGATAACGGGCTTCTGCACGGCGGTGACGCCGGAGATGGTGATATTTTGTGAAGGAGTCAAGCGGAAGTCGCCGGTGTGGATTTCGGCGATTTCGCGGAGGGCAGTTTTCATCGCCCAGCCTTCCTTGTCAACGATGCGGCCGCTGAGAATGTGGAGGCCATAAAACCAAGTGCCATCGGTGCACTCGTGCCAGCCGAAGGGATCCTGAATCGTGGTGAAATGGAAATCGCGGGCCGGACCGAAGACAATGCCCGAGCGCGTTTCGACCTCACCTTTGAACCATGCAATGCCGCGGTCCTGGATGGTGTATTTCAGGCGCGCATGCTTGCGGTTTGTGCGGTCGCCGAAGTCACGCTGGGTGGTGAGAATAGCCTCCCCGACTTTGTTGACCTGATCGGGAGTAATGAAGCCCAGAACATCGGCCAGGCGAGGGAAGGTCTCGGCATTTCCATGGCTCATTCCGAGCCCGCCGCCGACAGTCACATTGTAGCCGATGAGTTGGCCGTCTTCAATGATCGCGATGTAGCCGAGATCCTGGGAAAAGACATCCACATCGTTTGAGGGAGGAAGCACAAAGCCGGTCTTGAATTTGCGCGGGAGATAGGTGTCGCCATACATGGGCTCGCGCTCGGGCTCGCCGCCGGCGACGAGTTCCTCATCGAGATAGATCTCATGGTAGGCGCGGGTTTTTGGAAGGGCGAATTCGCTCCAGGAAACGGCGGCATCGTAGACCTGCTGGGCTGCCACGCTGCGCTCGGGATTCGGAGGCGCCATGACATTGCGGTTCACATCACCACAGGCGGCGATGGAATCGAGGAGCACTTGGTGCATACCCTGAATGAGTTTTTTGACATTCCCCTTGAGAACGCCGTGGAACTGAAAGGTCTGGCGCGTGGTGAGACGGAGGGAGGGCGAGGCCACATCTGCGGCAAGTTTGTTCAAGACCAGCCATTGTTCAGGCGTCGCCTTGCCACCGGGCAGGCGCACGCGGAGCATGAACGAGAAGGCTTTTTCCTGGCCGGCTTTTTTGAGCGCCAAGCGAAGGTCGCGGTCATCCTGCAGATAAAGACCGTGGAATTTCGTGAGCTGGCCAGTCTCCTCGTCGATGGCTCCCGTGGTGGTGTCGGCGAGTTCCTCGGCGATCGAACCGCGCAGGTGGTGCGATGCGGCTTTGAGGACTTCGTTTGCGCTGAGTGGCTTTGGTTCCTGTGTGTCTGTGCTCATGAAAAGAATACGTCTCAATGTTTGGGAAAAGCACTCCATGGGCAATGTCTTTCTTGGGTGGGCATCGGGAGGGATTGACCACAGAGGACACGCAGGACACGAAAATATTTCACTTAAGGCGATACAGGAATGATGGTTGCTTGATTTTTCAACCCCCGCCTCTCCGGCTTAATATTCTGTTGATCTTGTAAATGCCGCTGGAGTGTTTTTTTTAGGACGATGGATTTTGAAGCGGAAAATTATTTGGGTCGGGATGGAACGAAGTGGACGCTGCGTCATTATCGATCGGCCGGATCGACGAATGATATTTGTCGGGAACTGCCGGCCTGGACGGCCGTGCGGGCGGATGTGCAGACCAAGGGACGGGGGCGTTTCGGGAGAGTGTTTGTGTCAGGGCAGGGCGGCCTGTGGATTTCTGCTGTGATGCCGGCAACTGCTGGGGCGCAGAACTGGGCAGGGTTTTCCCTCCGCGTCGGTGCATGCCTGCTCCGATATCTCAAAAGCTTGGACATATCCTCCGCGCGCCTTCGCTGGCCAAACGACCTTATGTGCGGCCCGCTGAAGGTGGCGGGTCTTTTGATCGAGCAACCCTCGAACGGCATGCTCATCGTCGGCTTTGGGCTGAACATCACCAACGAACCTTGGGTGAATGACGCCGCACTACGCTCCACCGCGACCAACCTCGCCGAGTGGATCGAACCGCCGGATTTGATAACGGTGGCACATGGAGTGCTGGACGCCCTCTCGAACGCTCACAGTGAAATGCTGCTTGGTGGCATGGCGGCGGCGATTGAGGAACTCAACCGCACCTGGGAGGTTCCCTCGCCTGTTGAAATTCAACTCAACACAGGAAAAACTGTGAGCGGTCTGTTCAAGGGATTGGATGCCGAGGGGCATTTGCAGCTTTTGGACGCGGATGGTTTCACCCGGCGCATCGAGCATCCCATGGTCGAGCGCCTGCGGGAGATTCTGCCGTAACGGGATCAAACTTTTGGACAAATCGCCCTCGAACTTCTACCAATAATCACGCATGAGCAGTCCCAACCTTGATGTCCGAGATGTCGCCCGCCTGGCCCGCATCGAACTCACCGACGAAGAAGCCACCACATTCCAGTCGCAGCTCGGCCGCGTGCTGGAATATGTCGAGCAACTCAAAACACTCGATGTCACCGGCGTGGAGCCCACAGCGCACGCGAACCCCGTTTTCAACGTCCTGCGAGAGGATGTCTCCCATCCCGGCCTGACCCGCGAGGCCGCTCTGGCCAATGCGCCGCACTCCGCAAACAACCTCGTCGTCGTGACCAAAGTGATTGAATAAAATGAGCAAACTCACCGATCTCAGCATTTCCGAACTCCAGGCGGGATTCCGTCGTGGCGACTTCACGCCTGCCGATGCTCTGCGAGCCCTCGAGGCGCGTATTGCCGCCGTAGACCCTTCCATTGAAGCTTACCTTTCCCGTGATTTTGAAACGGCTTTGGCCGCTGCGGAGAAGGTGGACATCAACCTCCCTCTCGGCGGGGTTCCCATCGGCATCAAGGATGCGATCAATGTTCTCGGCGAGTCTTGCACCTGCGCTTCCAAGATGCTCGCCGGCTTCAAGTCGCCTTACGACGCCACTGTGATCGCCAAGCTCCGCGCCGCAGGTGCGATTCCCTATGGCCGCCTGAACATGGATGAATTTGCCATGGGCTCATCCACCGAGAATTCGGCCTACCAAAAAACCCGCAATCCTTGGGACACCACGCGCATCCCGGGTGGCTCCAGCGGTGGCTCGGCGGCATCCGTCGCGGCCCGCGAGGCCTTTGCGACCCTCGGCAGCGATACTGGAGGCTCGATCCGCCAACCCGCTGCGCTCTGCGGCGTTGTGGGTCTCAAACCCAGCTACGGCCGCGTGTCGCGCTATGGACTCGTCGCCTTTGCCTCATCCCTCGACCAGATCGGCCCGATTGCCCGCACGACGCGGGATTGCGCCTCGCTTTTAAATGTCATCACCGGCAAGGACTCCCAGGACTCGACCTCCCTCGACCTGCCGGCGGAGGATTTCACCGCCAAGCTTGGCGGCGACCTGAAAGGCGTGAAGCTGGGCGTTCCAAAGGAATATTTCGTGGACGGCATGAACCCGAGTGTCCGCTCGCAAGTCGAGTCAGCCATCCAGCGGTGCAAGGAACTCGGCGCGGAGATCATCGAAGTTTCTCTCCCGCACACCTCCTATGCCGTGGGGGTTTATTACATCATTGCCACCGCCGAGGCCTCCGCAAACCTCGCGCGCTTCGACGGCGTCCGCTATGGCCACCGCGCCAAGAATCCCCGTGACCTGCTCGACCACTACATGCGCTCGCGCGAGGAAGGGTTCGGCAGCGAGGTCAAACGCCGCATCATTCTCGGCACCTATGTTCTTTCAAGCGGCTACTACGATGCCTACTACCTGCGCGCCCAAAAGGTTCGCACCATGATCCGGCAAGATTTCACCAATGCCTTTGAAAAAGTGGATGCCCTCATCTGCCCGACATCTCCCGATGCGGCCTTCAAGATCGGCGAGCGCGTGGACGACCCGTTGCGCATGTATCTGGCGGATATTTTCACCATCGCCACCAACCTCGCCGGAATTTGCGGCATCAGTGTGCCGTGCGGATTCGTCGAAGAGAGCGGCTCACAGCTTCCCGTTGGACTTCAATTCCTCGGCAAAGCGCTGGATGAAACCCGCCTACTGGGAATCGCCGACGCCTACGAGACAGCTGCAGGTTTTTCGAGCCAGCGCCCGCCCGGCGTCTAACCGCCCCCGCTCCGATTGTGTCACGAAAAGTTTACAAGCGTTGGGTTGTAGGATGTCGGAAAGGTGAGAGAAAAATCTGAATATGACAACCGAACCAGATGACCTCCACCAACGAATCCGCAAAGAAATCCTAGACAATTTGGACGAGGAGCTGGAACTCGAACTGGAGGAAACAGTGGGTTCAGGTGCGGGCAGTGCAGACTCGAGGACGCCAGATCACGCATTCCGCCAAACCTACTTCCGCGAACTCTTCCGTCTGCAAAGCGAGTTGGTGAAACTCCAGGACTGGGTCGTTAAAACTGGGAAAAAAATCGTCATCGTTTTTGAAGGCCGAGACGCTGCCGGCAAAGGCGGGGCCATCAAGCGCATTTCCCAACGAATGAACCCGCGTGTGTGCCGGGTGGCCGCGCTGCCAGCCCCAAACAGTCGTGAGCGGACGCAGTGGTATTTTCAACGCTATGTCGCACACCTCCCTGCGGCAGGCGAGATCGTGCTCTTCGATCGCAGTTGGTATAATCGCGCCGGAGTCGAGCGGGTTATGGGTTTCTGCTCCGTCGAGGAATACGAACAATTTTTCAATGATGTGCCGGAGTTTGAGAAGATGCTCGTGCGCTCTGGGATTCAGCTCATCAAATACTGGTTTTCGATCACCGACGCAGAACAAGAATTTCGCTTCAACGCACGCATCCAAGATCCCCTGAAGCAATGGAAGCTCAGCCCGATGGACCTCGAGTCGCGCACCCGCTGGGAGGACTACACCAAGGCCAAGGAGGTTATGCTCGAGCGCACGAGCATCCCAGAGGCTCCCTGGTGGGTCGTCCATGCGGTGGACAAAAAAAGGGCCCGTCTCAATTGCATCGCCCACTTTCTCGGCCAAGTCCCCCACGAAGAAGTCCCTCACACCCCCATCACACTGCCGCCGCGAATCCACCACCAAGATTACCATCGCCACGATATTTCTACGGACATGTGGGTTCCAGAGGTTTACTGACTTTCCGCAGAGTCGTTGCCGCGCCATTGCAAAGTCCGCATCTTCACCTTTACGATCCACTATTGAAAACAGAAAATCCCTTTCACATTACCCCCGACGAATCCGCACCGGACGCTGCCTCTGTGCTTCATTTTGTTCAGAAGGGTTCCTTTGAAGTCAAACCCCGCACCTTTGCGGGCGTGGTTCTCAGGAGGATCGAATCGGCATCGAGCCAGTGCGACTTTTATGACACCCATGTGTGGAGCCTCTGGTTCGGCAACGCCATTCTGGCAAATGAAAATGGATGGACGCTCCAAGCGGATGACGAGTTGTCTCGCTCCCCTGAAACAACAGGAACGCCAAAATTCGCAGAGGATTTTTCGGAGGGGCCGCTGCGAACGCAATTAGCCGATTTGGCTCATATCCGAGCGCTGCGGAGGACAGCTTCGGTGCACCTGCAGCGTGAGCTTTTTGAAGCCCATGACCCATCGCGCCGCATTGTCTTTCGTCTCTCGTTCTGCCGGATTGCAACCACGAGATCGCCAAAGGTCCGGACGACGTTGCTCGAAATCCTTCCTGTCCCTGGCGGAAAATTCGATATACGGCCGGTTGTCGAGGCCTTGACAGCCGCCGGTTGCCGTCCGACCCACGAGAACTTGGTTCAGGAAGCCTACAAACTCGGCAGGGTTCGCCCGTCGCCCTACTCGCTGAAGCTTCAGCTCGCCTTTGCTCCCGAGACGCATGCCCGCACCGTCCTGCTGGAAATCTTTAGCAGTCTGCTCTCCATAGCCCGCTGGAACGAAGATGGCATTATCAAGGACATCGACACGGAATTCCTCCACGACTACCGAGTCTCGCTCCGCAAGCTCCGGTCTGTGACAGGACAAATCAAAGGCGTTTTCCCCGAGGACCTCACTGAGGCGTGGAAAAAACAAATCGGTGACCTCTGCCGCAAAACAAATGCCCTCCGCGATTACGATGTTTATCTCCTCTCGCGCGTCAGGCTTAAAAATATGCTACCGGAAGAACTTCGCGGCGGCCTGGACCCCTTCTTCGACGCCCTCCGGACCGAGCGGGGAATCGAGGCCGCGCGGGTGGCGGAGTTTTTGCGCTCCGATGCCTACAAAAACCAAATCTCGGCTATCCAAGACGCATGGGCTTCCTCACATTTGATCGAGCCATCCCCCCACGCAGCACGACCGGTTTTGGAAGTCGCCGGCGAGCGAATTCTGAAACGCTTCCGCCGCATCCGCAAAGCTGCCAGATCGCTCACTGACCAGACACCAGACCCATTCATCCACTCCATCCGCATCGATTGCAAAAAAATGCGCTACCTCTTGGAGTGTTTCGGCCACCTCTTCCCGCCGGACACGGTGAATCCCCTGGCTTCCGAGTTGTCGAAGCTGCAGAACCGTCTTGGCCGCTACAACGACACATCGCTGCAGCAGGATTACCTCCTGCAACATGCCGGACGCCATTTGGAATCCGGCGATATGCACCTTGCGCTATCCCTTGGCGGCCTCATCGGTAGCCTCCACCACGAACACGCTGCCCTCCGCAAAAGGTTAGGCGCCTCGCTGCACAACTTCTCGCGCGGCGCCAACGCCCGACGGGCGGTCTCGCTCGCACCGAAAAAGGAAAAGGAGTAAGGGTGGGGTTGACTCCGAGCCACTCAGCCATTGGATTCCAATCCCCAGACCATGATTCCACATAAATCGGAACGACTTTTTCTCGTCGAAGGCCCACTGCCTTCGCTCGGAAAGCTGTCCTCGTGCCGGGTGAGGATGGCCTGCCTTTCCCAAGAGCGGGCAAGGGAAGTATGGCTTGTGCAAGAGGGTCGCCAGTGCGGCATATCGGTGCTCAACCACCCAGAAAATGGCAGCCTGCCCGATGGGGTTCCCATCCCGCTTGCCGCATTCGAGGAGCTGTGGAAAAGCGCGGACTCGCACAAAGTGGAGGTCGTCCGCCAGCAATTTCCCCACGGCGAGTTCAGCCTCGAAATCGATGTCTTTCAGGATTCGCACGCTCCGCTTGTCACAGCCCGGATTCGCTTTGCCACCGCTGCAGGCGCACGCCGTTTCCGGAAGCCCCCGTTCCTCGGGCGCGAGATCATGCCGTCCGACTCCCTTCGCCAGATCACCCTGCATGGGATTCCAACAAGCGACAACAAGGATGTCCAAGCCGGCGCCGTCCCGTTTCTTTTCAAAAAAGGCGTGCTCCACATTGTTCTCATCACCAGCTCCTCGGGTGCTCGCTGGCTGATTCCCAAGGGACGCCTGGAATCCGGGATGTCGCTTGAGGAAGTCGCCCTCATGGAAGCCGCCGAAGAGGCTGGCGCGATAGGAACGATTGATCGCGGATTCCGCACACAGTGTCCCACGGAGGATGGGCGCACGCTGCAGCTTTTTCCACTTCGCGTCGCCACGCTCCTACCACACTGGCCTGAACGATTTGTTCGCCGCCGTGTGGTGCTGCCCGTTTACCGCGCCCTGCTGCGGATCAGCGATCCCTTGCTCGCCCGTGCCCTGCGTGACCTCTCACGCCGCTTGAAGCCCTGATGCCCCTCACATGACCGGGGCCAAAATGGCATCGCGCATTCCGTGAAGGAGTTTTTTGTCGTCGGGGCAGATGGTGGCCAACGCCCCGCCAAGTCGCGTCGATTTCTCGCCAACAAAGAAATAGGGACACAGCCGCACCCGGCCGCGCATACGCTTCAATTCTTCATTTTCAGGAAGCCAGTAGTTAGCTTCAAAGAGCCTCCCCGCATGAAAAACCTGGAGGATGTGGGGCTGCGAGGGGAAGTCCTCCAGTGCCGAATCCAGAGTGCTCCGCCATTCACTCTGCGGGAGATCGCTTGCCACAACCACACCGCGCGAGCCCCAAGCCTGTGCCGAGAAGCCGCTGACTTTCAAAACAAAATTCCGACGCTTCTGGCTGAATCTCGCGACCTCGTCCCACGAGTGTGCCTCGAGCCTCGGAAGAACGGCATGGCGCGGCAGGGGTGCCGGATCGATCAACCATGTGTAGGGGATAACTTTTTGCAGGGCCAAAAACGCGCGCTCACCAAGTTCTCGATGCCAGAAGTCCTCAAGCGGCTTCATCCAGAAAAGGGCGAACCACAATTTTTCTTCCAAGGCGGGCTTGAATGGCGGCGTAACCTGAAGGGCACTCGCACGCACGCCATCCATGATTCCTGACGAGGCAGGGACATTGGCCAGATCAAAGAGTTCAAAAAAACGATAAATACGCGGAGCCCAGTCATCCCTCGCCGCACCATCCACAACCCGCCACAGCGGGGCACCTTGGTTCAACTCTCCGGCGAGCCACTCCATTTCCGGCCTGTAGGTAGCAGCCTCCTCTGAGACGACGATATCACCGCCAGGCAGGATCTCTGAGAATCCGCGCACCATGCCATCCGCCCCACCGAGCACATCAAATCCCAAGCCTGCGTAGGTTTTGTTGAGCCACGCCGTAAGACCAATTCCACCTGGCACACTATCGATCTCGGCGATGGTGAAGCCGTCTTCGGTGAGAACCAAGTCCGGCCGAATGACGCGGGGAATGTCTCCCGCGAGTCCACACTCCCGCTGGAAAGCGACGAGCTCAGGCGGCTTGCCCGCATCGAGGAGATCGGCGACCCACGCGGGCTGCCGACCTTTCACACTCTGGCGATAAAGCTGGTCGCAGGCTCGCAGGAAAAGCATGAGACGATAGCCAAGCTTCTCGAGTTCCCGGGCGAGTCCACCCGGCAACTCAAAAGGGGCCGGCGCAATCCGCCATTCCTTTTCATGAAAGAGACCGCCCGCCGGCATGGCAGCCTGGACAGCGCGGGCCGATTCAAGCGGGCTCATGAGAGGATTTTCAGCGCCTGACGGATCAACTCCTCAGAGGTCGGCATTTCCGCACCTGCCTTCATAATGACCCTGATCGCCTTGTGGGCCTCAACCTGTTTGTAGCCGAGGGAAATCAACGCCAGCACCGCATCGTGCAAACGGACATCCTCCAAGCTCGGGGCGTTCTTCGCACTGGAGGCCTCCCACTCGGCGGCGACACCGACTTTGTCCTTCAGCTCGAGCACAATTCGCTCAGCGGTTTTTTTACCGACCCCGCTAATCTTCGAGATCGTGCCAGTATCCCCCGCCACCACGGCGGATTTGAACATTTCCAGCGAGAGGCCACTGAGCACCGAGAGCGCGATCTTTGGCCCGACACCGGTCACATGGTGAAGAAGAAGGCGGAAGAGATCGCGCTCGCCAGCCGTGCAAAATCCATAGAGCACATGCGCATCCTCGCGGACGGTGAGATGCGTGAGAATTTTCACCGCCGAACCGGGCGTCGGCAGACGCTCGAAACTTGATATAGGGATCATCACTTGATACCCGACACCATGCACATTGACGACAATCTGTGTGGGGAGAGACTCGACGAGTGTTCCTTCTAAAAACGCAATCATGATGCATTTCATCTCTACCAGAGCCCACGCTGAACTCAAAAGGGCGATCTTAGTTTTTCTTTTCGCGGCAGCCTCCACCTCAACCCTCCTCGCCGACCAATGGGCCCTCCTCGTCGAGCCGTCGTTCATGGATCACAAAATGCGTCGCCCGATCGAGGGTTCGCAGCGGACGGTTCTGGCCATCGCCCGCGTCGTGGATGGCGAAATACAACCCCTCACCCGCGAGGAGAAAAAATCCGTCCACATGACCTATCCCATGATTCAGGAACAGGCCCTGCAGACCGCTTCGGAGGTCTTCAAGCGGATGAAGCCCACCTTTGTGCGAGACAAAAATCAGGTCATCCAATACGCAGCCATCGAGTCCGAGGACCCTCTCACCGCCTCCTGTGTCCTGGCTCCGGAGTTTGCAGCCGCCTTCGAGGAAACACTCGGCCCCGACCTGCTCGTGGCCATGCCGACGCGTAACCAGGTGCTGGTTTTTTCCAAGCAAGACAATGCCCACCTCCGATTGGCCGAAAAGATCATTAATTCCTACCTCACTTCAAACTACCCCGTGAGCCGAGAGATTTTTACCCTTGAGAGCGGCAACCTGCGCTCTTTGGGCATTCTTGAATAGCTTGCTTGCGGCAGCGCGCTGGCTAGGAATCCTTTTCATGCAAGCCGACATCGACAGGGTCCTCTATCACGAATCGACCATACTCAGCCGGCTCGACGAGATGGCACACACCATCTCGAGAGACTACGAGGGCAAGGAACTCACAGTGGTCTCGATCCTGAACGGCAGCTTTATCTTCATGGCCGACCTGCTGCGGCGTGTTCCACTGCCCCTCCAGATCGATTCGTGGAGTGTCTCCAGCTACCACGGAATCAAATCCAAGGGGCGCATCGAATTTCGACAAAACTCCATCGCCGATGTCTCCGGGCGGCATGTTTTGATCCTCGACGATATTCTCGACAGCGGCCTGACCCTGCGCGCCATCAAAGAGCGGCTTGCGGCGGAATCCGGCGCGGCCAGCATCCGTTCCTGCGTGCTACTGCGCAAAAAACTACAGATCGAGGCGGCCACAGTGGCGGATTATGTCGGCTTTGAGATTCCCGATGAGTTTGTGGTGGGCTACGGGCTCGACTATAACGAGCAATACCGGAACCTGCCCTACATAGGGGTCCTCAAAGAGGACGCGATCCGCCGTTACGCCCGCTGAGAGAAGGTTTCCCGCCAAATCCAAGTCCCCCCACACTCTCAATCTCGGCCGGCCATACAAGTCAGCCATCTATTTTTTTTCAAAAAAATCCTCCACATTCTCAATCGTGGAGCGATTCTTGCTGATTGCTATTTTTTGACTATGAACCAAGACCTGCCATCCCGCGATTTGAACGGACTCTACAATCCCGACCTCGAGCATGACGCCTGTGGCGTCGGACTTGTCGCTCAGATCAGTGGCGAACGCTCAAATGCCATTCTCGAGACCGCCCTGCTCTCCATCTGCAGCCTCATGCACCGTGGGGCGCTGGATGCGGATGCGAAGACCGGCGACGGAGCGGGCCTCACCACACAGATTCCCTACAAAATTTTCACCCCCGAGGTGGAGAAGCTTGGCCACACACTCTACAATCCCGGCGACCTCGGAGTGGGCGTCATGTTCCTGCCCGCGCACAACGAATACGAAACCGCCCGCGCGCGCGCGATCACCGAAGAGGTTCTGAAAAAACGCGAGCTCTTTGTGTTCGGATGGCGCGAGGTTCCCATCAACGACCATGTGCTCGGCGAGAAAGCGCAGTCCACCATGCCGCTCATCGAACATGTTCTGGTTGGCCGCCCGGCCGGCATGACCGATGAGGACTACGAGCGCCGCCTCTTCCTTGCCCGCAACGAGGTCGAGGATCGCGCCGCACTGGACAAGATCAAGAATTTCTACATCCCCTCATTCTCGCACCGCACGATTGTCTACAAAGGACTCCTCGTTTCAGCGTCCCTCGAGAAATTCTACCCGGACCTCGCGAATCCCGACTACGAAACGGCTATCGCACTCTTCCACCAGCGCTACAGCACAAACACCTTCCCGACTTGGCCGCTCGCCCACCCGTTTCGCATGCTCGCCCACAATGGCGAAATCAACACGATCCGCGGCAACCGGAATTGGATGCATGCCCGCGAGTCCGAGCTGCGAGCTGATTTCTGGGGTGCCGATATCGACCTCCTGAAGCCAATCATCCAGCCCGGTGGCTCCGACTCCGCGAGTCTCGACAATGCCCTGGAGGTTCTCACCATGAGCGGCCGAAGCATATTGCACGCCATGACCATGCTCGTGCCGCCCTCCTACCGCACCGACCCGAATCTCTCGCAGGAGCTCAAGGATTTCTATAACTACCACCGCTGCTTCTCAGAGCCGTGGGATGGACCGGCCGCGCTGACTTTTACCGACGGTGTCATCGCAGGTGCGTGCCTCGACCGCAACGGACTCCGCCCCGCCCGTTATAACATCACGGAGGACGGCATGTTTGTCATGGCTTCCGAGGTTGGCGGGTCCCAACTCGACCAGTTCAAGATCGTGGAAAAAGGCCGCCTCGCCCCTGGCGAGATGATCGCCATCGACACGGCCACCGGAAAACTGCTCCGCGATGCCGATATCAAAGCCAGCCTCGCCGCTCGCCAGCCGTATGGCGAATGGCTCAAAAGTCATCTCAGCGATCTGCCCCAGCTCACGGAGAAACAAGTCGCAGCACCCGCCGGTGAACTCGATATCCTCACCCTCACCCAGCGCCAAGTCGCCTTCGGGTATTCGTCTGAAGAGGTGGACATGATCATCAAACCCATGCTCAAAGACAGTGCCGAAGCCGTAGGCTCGATGGGGGATGACACACCACTTGCAGTTCTGTCCGCAAAGCCGCGCCTCCTCTACACCTACTTCAAGCAACTCTTCGCACAGGTCACCAACCCTCCGATCGATCCGATCCGCGAGAAGCTTGTGATGAGCCTGAATACCGTGCTCGGCTGGCGGAAAAATATGCTCGCGGAAACGCCGGAGCATGCCCGCCTCATCAGCCTCGAATCGCCCGTCCTCCTCAACGAGGAACTGGCCGCGATCCAGGCCATCGGCGGTGAGCACAAAGCCAGCGTTGTCTCCACACTCTGGAACGCCTCCGAGGGCGAGGACGGCCTTGAACCCGCCATCAAGCGTATCTGCGCCGAAGCTGAGGCTGCGATTGATGCCAACGCACGCATTATTGTTCTTTCAGACTCGGGAGTCGACCACAGCAGAGTCTCTGCGCCCATGCTCCTCGCCGTGGGGGCCGTGCACCATCACCTGATCCGAGTCGGAAAGCGCATGCGCGCCAGCTTGGTCTGCCAAACCGGAGAAGCCCGCGATGTCCACCAAGTCGCCTGCCTCATCGGCTTCGGAGCGGCAGCAGTGAATCCCTACCTCGCCTACGAGACCATTCGAGAACTTCTCGAGCGCGACGGCACGAACGGCGACTTCGCCAAGTCAGTCGTCAACTACCGCAAAGCCATCGAAGCCGGCATCCTCAAGATCATGTCGAAAATGGGCATCTCAGTGGTTAATAGCTACCGCGGGGCGCAAATCTTTGAAGCAATAGGCATTTCCTCCGCACTCATGGAAAGATGCTTCAAAGGCACAACTTCCCAGATTGAAGGCATCGGGTTCAAGGAAATCGCCATCGAATCCTTGACCCGTCACGCTATGGCCTATTCAGAAGCCGTGCCGGTCGAAGCCGGCAAACTCAGCGACCCTGGTTACTACCGCTTCCGTCGCGGCGGTGAGATGCATGCCGTGACCCCGCCCGTCCTCCAAAGCTTCCACGCGTATGTAGGTATCAAGGGTGCTGACAAAGCCGGCAAGGCGGAGGATTACAAAAAGTATGTTGACTCGGTGCTGGCCAACACGCCAGTCGCACTCCGCAATCTTCTGGAAATCCTGCCCACGAGTGAGGGCCCGATCCCGATCGACGAGGTTGAGCCCATTGAGGATATCCGCAAACGCTTCACCACAGCCGGCATGTCGCTCGGAGCCGTGAGCCCCGAGGCCCACGAGTGCTTGGCCATCGCCATGAACCGCATCGGCGGCAAGTCAAACAGCGGCGAAGGCGGCGAAGACCCAGCCCGTTTCAAACGCCGCGACAACGGCGATTGGGCAAACAGCGCCATCAAGCAGATCGCTTCCGGCCGCTTTGGCGTGTCGGCGGCCTATCTCGCGAGCGCCAAGGAAATCGAAATCAAGATGGCTCAAGGTGCGAAACCTGGTGAAGGCGGCCAGCTACCGGGACACAAGGTGAGCGCCTACATCGCCAAGCTGCGGAACTCGGTGGTGGGAGTGACTCTCATTTCCCCGCCGCCGCACCATGATATCTACTCGATCGAAGATCTGGCCCAGCTCATCTACGATCTGAAGCAGGTGAACCCCCGCGCCCGCATCTGCGTGAAGCTCGTCTCCACGGCCGGCATCGGCACCATTGCCGCAGGCGTGGCCAAGGCCCATGCAGATATTATTCTCGTGAGCGGACACGATGGCGGCACCGGAGCTTCCCCGCTCAGCTCGATCAAGCATGCCGGAGGACCTTGGGAACTCGGCGTCGCCGAAGCCCACCAGGTCCTCATGCTTAATGGACTCCGCAACCGCGTCACCCTCCGCACCGACGGCGGCATGCGCAGCGGCGAGGACATTGTTTACGCTGCACTACTCGGAGCCGAGGAGTTCAACTTCGGCACCTCCGCCCTCATCGCCATGGGCTGTGTGTATGTACGCCAGTGCCATCTCAACACCTGCCCAGTCGGCGTTGCCACGATTGATGAGAGACTCCGCGCCAAATTCAAAGGCCGCCCGGAAAATGTCGTCGCCTTCTTTAATGGCGTCGCCACCGAGGTCCGCGAAATGATGGCTCGCCTCGGCTTCCGCACCATTGATGAAATGGTCGGACGCGTGGAATGCCTCCGCCAAAAGGAAATTCCCAACCATCCGAAGGCCAATACCCTCGACCTCTCACGCCTGCTTGTGAATGTCGCCGCCGATGATCCCTCCGCCGTGCGCCACGCCACTCGCTCGCGCAACGACGGACCCGAGGACTCGACGCTCGACGAGACCGTTCTCCAGGACGCGAAGGATGCCATCACCGACGGCCGCCCGATTTCTCTCTCCTACGAAGTGGAAAATACCAGCCGCTCGGTGGGAACCCAGGTCTCCGGAGAGATCGGCTACCAGTGGGGTGCAGAAGGCATTGCCAACGGCACAGTCGAACTCAAGCTCAATGGCAGCGCGGGACAAAGCCTCGGCGCATTCCTCTCGCCCGGCGTGAGGCTCATCCTCACCGGCGAAGCCAACGACTATGTTGGCAAATCCATGAGCGGCGGCGAGATCATCATCAAACCCGAGCCCGGCTCACTCTTTCTCCCACACGAAGCCATGATCATCGGCAACACCGTGATGTATGGCGCCAGCGGGGGACGCCTCTTCGCCAACGGCCGTGCCGGAGAGCGCTTCTGCGTCCGCAACTCCGGCGGCACCGCCGTAGTCGAAGGCATCGGCGACCACGGGTGCGAATACATGACCAATGGGACCGTCGTCGTCCTCGGCCGCACCGGCAGAAACTTCGGGGCCGGCATGACCGGAGGCGCAGCCTACATCCTCGACCTCGAGGCCCGCTTCGAGCGCCTCTACAACAACCAACTCGTCTCGATCTCGCGTCTCACAGACGACTCGGATATCGCCGCGCTCAAAGCCCTCATCCAAGAACACCACGACCTCACCGACAGCCCCCGCGCTGCGGAAATCCTCGGAGCCTGGGACAAATTCCAGCCCCTCTTCTGGAGGGTCAGCCCAAATGTCCCCGCCGCCAAACCCGTCCCCGAGCCCTCCAAGGAACCCGAGGCCACGGGCAAGGTCATCAGCGAAGACGTCATCGCGTCCCGCTAAAAACAAAATCCCAGCGCCGACTGAAAAGCATGAAAAGCCATAGGTCGCCGGCTGGGCGTTTTTTTTGACACTTGCCTGGGGAGGGCGATCAAGGTGATCCGAATCAAAAAGCTGTGCGACTCCGAGATTGAGGAGATGTTTTCACGCTCGAGCGGGCCCGGCGGGCAGCATGTGAACAAAGTCTCCACAGCTGTCACGCTGCGTCATATTGCGACGGGCTTGAGCGTGACAGTTTCGGATTCGCGCTCTCAGGCGATGAACCGGGAGACGGCTCGCCAGAGGCTGATGGGAAAAATTCAAGAAGCCGCTGAGGTGAAGAAGCTGGGGCAGTTGGCTGAGGTCTCGCGGGAGAGGCGGAGAAAAGCCAAGCGCTCGCGGGGCACGAAAGCGAAACTGGTGGAATCCAAGCGCCGCCGATCGGAAACGAAAAAGATGCGTGGCAAGGTGGGTTAGAATTTTTATGAACAACTCCACTTTTTCTGAATCCACCGCTCGACTCTGCTCCGCATGCGGCATGTGCTGCAATGGCGTGCTTTTCCATGGAATGGCTGTCCAACCAGAGGACTCCGTTCGGTCGATGGCCGCAAAGGGGGTCAAGGCCAAGCGGCGCGACGGGGAGTTGCAATTTCTCCAACCTTGCTCAGCGCATGACGGGAATTGCTGTCGGATTTATGCAGACCGACCGCAACGATGCCGAGAGTTTGCCTGTCGCCAACTCGAGGGCGTTTTGCAGGGCGAAATTCTGGAAGCCTCCGCGATGAAAAAAATCCATGAGGCAAGGCGGCGGAGCGATCGCGTGCGGGAATTGCTGGAAATGCTCGGCGACCACAGAAAAATCAGGCCCCTGGCCACACGCTGCGCGGGTATCTTCACTCCCCCACTCGACCCCTCTCCACAAGCTGAGGCCTTGCGCGGGGAGTTGCGCGTCGCCATGACCTCACTGGAGGAATTGCTGACCCAGGATTTCCGTCAGAACCCCGTCGCAGCCTGAATCACACCCGGCACAGAATGGCTGGAGGGACGACCTCCGTGTCGTCCCACTCTCGCGGCGAAGCCGCCCCTATCCAAGTTCCGCGCTCATCTACAAAACCGATTCCCGACTCGCGCAACCCTCCCAGACGGCGCATTCGCGCCTGAACCTTGGGACGACACGGAGGTCATCCCTCCAAACAGGCGCGGCAGCGCCCATCAAACAACTGGAGGGACGACCTCCGTGTCGTCCCACTCTCGCGGCGAAGCCGCCCCTATCCAAGTTCCGCACTCATCTACAA
>NEUK01000033.1:4150-17776 GCA_002290555.1 Spartobacteria bacterium AMD-G4 | reverse complement strand
GAACATGGAACTGGTTTGAAGAAACAATGTCCCCCACCCCACATAATCCCATTCCCACAAAGGCTCCGAGCCACATCAGGAGGATACACCATCGAAAGGCTGCAGTCGCAGGGGATTTGAAACGATGAAGCAGGGCTATGAAAAATGCCACGGCAACGATATTCATTCCCAGGAAGGGGAAAATTTTTTCAGATTGCGTGAAGACGGCATTTTTCAGGCGATTGAAAGGATGGATATTTGCGAGCGGGGGAGCGCTGTTTAGAGATCTAAGATATCCGGACTCGGCTGTATTGACAGGCGCGACCAACTCGTAGCCCGCCAGGCCAAGTGGATTCCTGCAGACCGAGTAGTTCCTCGCGAGCCAAGGAAGTGTCACGAGCAAGAGGGCGGCCAAAGCGACCAGACCCGCAATGCCTCTGGGATGGAAGTAAACGAGGACAAAGACAAGCCAAGCTGTGAAAATCCAGAATGTCGCCCCATGAGTGAGGACCATGAGGCCGAAAGTGGCGCCGGCCGCAAAAAGAAAAACGAGGGAAGGAACCAACTCATTGCGTTTTTCAATGGCCTTGAGCGTCAGCCAAGATGCGAGAGCCAAAAGGAGGAGCAGGAGCATCTGAGGCAGGCCAGAGAGGGAAAATTGCCACATCAGGTCTGTAAGAAGCACGATGGCGCACCCAAGAGTGGCGACGAGTTTGTCAAAGAGCCTCAAGCCCACGAGATACCAGAGCCAGACGGAAAGGAAAAATACAAGAATCGCCGTGCCGGCGATCATCCTGTCTCCAATGTAGACGAGATCGGTCGGGGTCAGCTTCCACGAGGATTCCACTATTTTTAGAGGAATCGCGTTGAGGAGAGGACCAAGTGGAGATTGAGAAAAATCCGGAAAATCGTCCTTCGGCACATTTTTTCCAGCCTGTTCCAATTGCCAGATTGCAAGTGGACGGATGTATAGAGTGGAAAAGCCTTTACCCTGCGCCAATTGGCGGGCGATCTGAGCCTGATCCATTGCCGTTGGGCTGGAGAGACCTCGGAACTGAACGAAAAGGTAAAGGAGTGTGAGCGTGAGAAGCAGCGCGCCGAACATGGTGCGGCGTATGATGGGGACCATTCCCCCTTGGTCGAGGGAGTGCAGGATGTCTTGGAGACTTTTTTTTGCGTTTGCCATTTTACAATGAGGACTAGTGTTTGAAGATGTTGAGTTCGTTGAGGCGGCGGTGCAGTGTGCGTCGGCTGATGCCTAATTTCTTAGCGGCCTCGCTGCGATTTTCCCGGCACTCCTCAAGCGCGCGGAGAATAAGCTCGGTTTCGGAGTCGCGCAAATTCAAAGCGCTTGGGAGTCCGGATTGGAAGTTAGAATTTTCAGGAAGGATTTTTCGTGTGCGAAGTGATGGTGGCAGATCACGAAGGGTGATTTGAGGGCTTCTGGCCATGACGACTCCGTGCTCGATGGCCGTCCGCAATTCCCGCACATTCCCCGGCCAATCGTAATCGAGCACATGCTGCATGGCCTCGGGGGAGATTTCCCGGTGGGGTTTTGCGTTCTCAACGGCCGTTTCTCTTAAAAAGGTCTCCACCAAAAGAGGAATATCCACCTTGCGGTCGCGGAGGGGCGGCATGGTGATGGGGACCACGTGCAATCGAAAGAAAAGGTCGTCACGGAATTTTCCTTCAGCAACCATCTTTGAGAGATCCTTGTTGGTTGCGGCGATGAGGCGCACATCCGCCGCAAGGGTCTCACTTCCCCCGACACGCTCGAAAGTCCTCTCACCAAGGACGCGGAGGATTTTCACCTGCGTGGTCAGATCGATCTCACCGATTTCATCCAGAAAAAGTGTGCCACCCTTGGCCTGCTCGAAACGGCCAATCCGGCGCTCAAAGGCTCCGGTGAAGGCGCCTTTTTCATGGCCGAAAAGCTCGCTGGCCAGAAGTTCGGGAGTCAGGGATGCGCAATGCACTGCGACGAACTTTTCCTTGGCCCGGGGGCTGAGTTCATGAATGGCATGCGCGGCGAGTTCCTTTCCGGTGCCGCTTTCGCCCTGCACCAGCACGGTCGCCCGCGAGGGGGCCACCTGTTTGATGGTGTCGAACACCTCCACCATGGCCGGCGAACGGCCGATCATGCCATCGACGCGGAATTGGCTCTGGACCTTCGAGCGAAGCTCCTTGTTTTCACGGGTCGTATTGCGCTCGCGAAGCGCCCGTTTGATGAGAATCTCCAGTCGGTCGATGTTCACCGGCTTCGTCACAAAATCATAGGCTCCCCGCTTCATAGCCTCCACAGCGGTATCCACCGATCCGTAGGCAGTCATCATAATGCAGATGGGCGGGTTTGCCTTTTTCACGATCCGCTCGATCAGCGACATGCCATCGTCCCCGCCGAGGCGCAAATCGGTGAGCACCACATCCACAGGCACGCTCTCCATCGCGGACAGGGCGCCATCCACATCCGGCGCGACATAAACATCGAAGTCGGAGTCCAGCGCATTGCGGAGACCGTCGCGGGTGTTTTTTTCGTCATCAACAATGAGCAGCGTTGCAGACATTCCGACGATTAGAATCCAAACCCGCCGCCTCAGCAACCCTGCGCTCCATGCCGGGATCAAACAAACGACATCAGTGGGAATCCACGCTTCAAGACGGGCTCCACGGGAGCGTTCAGCCACTTCGACAAAATGGTCGCGTAAACGCTTCGGAAATCGACGCGATGAATGAGGTCGCCGTTATGTAACTGGGAAAGGCTCGGAGCCTCACCATGGAGGCCCGGCTTGACCTTCCCGCCGATGACAAAGAGCGGGGCGGCTGCGCCGTGGTCCGTGCCGCCACTGGCATTTTCCGCCACGCGTCGCCCGAATTCGCTGAATGTCATCAAGAGAACCCTGTTGAAATTCCCCTGGGCTTTCAAATCCGCACAGAATGCGGCCAGCGAGGTATCCAGCTCCTGCATCAACTTTTCATGCGAGCCGGCTTGAGAGCTGTGCGTGTCGTACCCGCCCTGCGCGACATAATAAACCCGCGTTGGCATACCACCGCCGATAAGGCGTGCCACGAGATTCAGCGAGTCGGCAAGTCTGTTCGGGGGGTAGGATACGCCGGGTTGCGTGCGTTTAATAATTTCAGCGACCTTGTCCGAACTTACGACGGCATCGAGCGAGGTGCGTTGGAGAAAATCCAGCGTGTCGCCCTTTCCGTCGGCATGGCCAGGGAGCATTCCAATACTCGCGCCATCCATTTGCTCCGACTCGAAGTCGTTCATGGATCGGAAAAATTCATCAGACACATCGCGGTCGGTCGCGTTTTTGAGGTCAAAGCGAAATTGCTCCGGCCTTGCAAAGGTTATGCCACGCGGATCCGGTGCTGCAAACGCCTGCGGGGTCTGATTTCCGATACCCACTCCCACGCTGGGATCCTCGCCGCTGCAGCAGGAGTCGAAGTAACGCCCCATCCATCCATATTTTTCAGTTACCGCGCTGTCCGATGCAGTGTGCCAGATTTCCGTAGAGCGGAAGTGCGAGCGATTGGGATTGGGATAGCCGACTCCCTGCACAATGGCGAGATGGCCCTCATCGTGAAGCGACTTCAGCCCCGCAAGTTTGTGGTGCAGCCCGAAATGGTCGGTTAATTTCAGGGTCTTATTGGCCGAGATGGCCAAGGATGGCCTGGCACGAAAATAGGCATCATCGGTGAACGGGACCAAAGTGTTGAGGCCATCATTGCCACCGGCCATCTGCAAGACGACGAGGATCGGTGCATCCTTGCCCGTGGCAGTCTGTATGAGCGAGTCGGCGGCCATGGCGTCGAGTGCAAAAAAAGTCCGCTCAAGAAAAGCCGGGACAGTCCATGAGACAGCCCCGCCGAGAAGGGAGGTGCGAAGAAAGTGCCGGCGAGTGTGGAGGGTTTGTTTCATGTGAGTTGGAATTCTGGAGTGCTGAGCAAGAGATGCACCAAATCGCGGCGGACTGAGGGGGATTCTCCGTTTGCTTTTAAAAAATCCATCGTCTTTGTGCGGAGCGTTGGGCTCATCGGAGCTTGAAAAAAACGTGCAGAGAGAAGCTCGCAGGCTTTGTCATGCGGGGTTCCGCGGGGTAGGATTTTTTCGATATCCGGAGCCGAGGATCCACCTCGCACGAGAGCTCCCGCAAGGTTGTAGCGCAGCAAGAGGGTGGAGGAGCTGATCCATGCCCGTCCACCATCCCAGCCTTTGACATTTGGGGGCGCAAAAAGGACCTGCCCAAGTTGCTGGAGTGTCGAGTTGATCATATTGGGATCGGGCATAGGCCGCTCGAGGACCTTGCAAGTCTGGATGAGCCACTGAACCGGGCCTTTGATCTGACGCCGCCGATACTTCGAAGCATAAAACTCGCGGCTGAGAAATATCCTCTCCAAAAAGTCTCCCGTTTTCAGATTTGAGGCCCTGTATTCGGAAGCAAGAACTTGGTTCAAGTCGCGCGAGGGATTTTCTCCGGCATAGAAATTCCAGATTTTCGCTGTGAGGAACTCGGCGCATTGGGGTTTTGAGACGATGAGGTCGACCGTCTGATCACCATCGAATGCCCCAGTCTTGCCAAATATATCTTTTGTTCCTGAATCATGGTTTTTCGAGGAGAAAACAAAAGCGCCGGTTTTAGGATTGATGCGGTAGCCTGTGAATGCGCGGGCCACCTCTTGAATATCCCGCTCGCTGTATTGACCCTCTCCCAGTGTGAATAATTCCATGATCTCACGGGCAAAATTTTCATTTGGCTTTCCTGCAGAGCTATTATTCAAGTCCAAGTAGCGAATCATGGCGGGATCCTTGGACATCCCTTTTGTGAATAGGTCAAATGGACCGAGCGCATTGGCCCGCAGGGTCTGGTTCTGCTGCAAAAGCAAAAAGGGATCTCTCACCTTCTGAATGCTCGTGGCCCAATGGCCATGCCAAAAAAGGACACACTTCTCACGGGCCGGAAAGGGCGTCGATGCCATGCGGTGTATCCACCACATGCGGGCCTCTTCCAGGTGCTTTCGTGCTTGGCGGTTGGCCTCTTTCTTTAATGCGGCACGATCTTCGGGGCGCATGGATTTGTCGCGCATTTTGCCGAGGGAAGTCATGGGTCCAAATTCGGGGGCGGGAAAAAGATCCTCCTCCTCGCCGCCTTGGAGAAGATTTTGCACGGCTGCACGGTGTCCCTTGGCATAAAGCGCATGGATTTCATCCGGAGACCCGCCGAAAGCCGCCCTATTTAGGAGATGCGCGGCGGCATCGGGTGTCCATTCACTGGGAGGAAGCGAGGAGAGCATGACAACTAAACCCTACCACACCCCAAAAGTTGTGGAATGAAAGAACTCCGAGCGGCCAGTAAACTTGACCGACTCTTAGCGTATTCTTCCCATGCGAGGCGCAGGAAGAAAGGCGGATGGTCCCCAGACTCTCCAATCGTTCCACTGCTGCGCTGCCATCGCAGCATTCTGTGACGACATGGTGTTCTGATTGGCGATCTCCTGCTGAAGCTCCAGCGCTCTGTATCTTGAATACTGGGATTGGTCTCCGATGTAGGTAAAATTGTGGTCCGGACAAGCCTACAAATAAAAGACCTCCTCGCCTTTAATCTTACGCTCTAACTTCTTAATCACCATGGATTTCAGCGACTCCTGACGCTTCGGAGAGTTGGCAGGTAGAACACGAAATCCTGCGGCTGAAAGGAGATGTTCCGTATTGGCTTGATTTTCTTTTTCGATGGCCGCGCAACCAGACAAAAAAATGGTCAACGGATTCAGGATCTCTAAGGAAAATCTGCTCGGGGGGGGACTCGAACCCCCATGCCTTGCGGCATGCGCCCCTCAAACGCACGTGTCTGCCATTTCACCACCCGAGCTGAAGGGGCTAATTTTAGAACATCTCTGACACAATGCAAGCGTGAAATTTGGGGGAATGCACTTGCCGCCTGAAGTCGGCTGGAATTAAGGTGGAGGGATGAAAGTATTGGTGACCGGCGGAGCCGGATTCATAGGCTCGCACGTGTGCATGCGTCTTTTGTCAGAGGGCCACGAAGTTGCGGTGATCGATGATTTCAATGATTTTTACGATCCAGCCACCAAGCGAGCGAACATTGCTTCACTGGCAGGCGGAGCATTGATTCAGGAGGGCGACATAAGGAACCGAGATTTCGTGCGGCAGGTCTTGGCCCAAGGTCACTTTGACACCGTTGTTCATATTGCAGCCCGCGCGGGTGTGCGTCCCTCGCTCAAGGATCCCCAACTTTACATAGACACCAACATCTCAGGCACGCACAACCTTCTCGAGGCCGCGCGGGAGCGGGGTGTGGGCCGGTTTGTCTTTGCATCCAGCTCGTCCGTTTACGGGCTCTGCAAGACGGTTCCTTTCACCGAAGAACTCGCACTGCCCCAAACGCTGAGCCCCTACGCAGCGACCAAGCTGGCCGGCGAGCATCTCTGCGGAAACTACGCGCACCTCTACAAGATGCGGGTCGTCTGCCTGCGTTTCTTCACCGTTTACGGCCCGAGGCAGCGACCCGACCTCGCCATTCACAAATTCACCGACGCGATCCACCGAGGCCAATCGATTCCGCAATTCGGCGACGGCTCCACGCGCCGCGACTACACCTATGTGGACGATATTGTCCAGGGAGTGCTGGGTGCGCTGCGCTATGAGGGACCCCTTTTTGATATTTTCAATTTGGGAGAAAACCAAACCACCACTCTTTCGGAGCTGATCTCCTCTATTGAAAACGCTCTGGGCAAGACGGCCATCATCGAACGCCTGCCCGAGCAGCAAGGAGACATGCCGCTTACGGCGGCGGATATCACAAAGGCTCGAGGCCTGCTCGGCTATGATCCCCGCACAAAAATCCGCGAAGGCATTCCGAAGTTTGTGGAGTGGTATTTGAACAAATGAAAAGCGCTACTGACATTGCCTCGGCTCTCATCCGCATTCCCAGCGTAAATCCGGACGGCGGCGATCCCGGCACGGATCAAACCGGAGAGGCCGCTTGCGCGATTTGGGTGGCAGATTTTTTGAGAGGCTGTGGAGCGGAAGTTTCCCTACGAGAAGTTCTACCTGGCAGACCAAATGTCGTCGGCCGCTTTCCCAGCCAACGCGCTGCCGGACGCCGAATTCTTCTGGCCCCGCATCTTGACACAGTGAGTGTGTCTGGCATGACGATTGATCCCTTCAGCGGTGAAGTGCGGGACGGTTGCCTCCTCGGGCGCGGGGCGTCCGACACCAAGGGAACTGCGGCTGCCATGCTCTGGGCACTGCGCGAGGCGCAGGAAATACTGGCTAACTCACCCTATGAAATCTGGTTTGCGGGGCTTGTGGGCGAGGAAGCGGGCCAGTTTGGGGCGAAAGCTCTGGCCGCAGAGGAGCCGTTTGATTTTGTAATGGCCGGCGAGCCGACGTCCTTGGATGTCGTCTACACGCACAAAGGCTCCTGCTGGCTTCAACTTCGCACCCACGGCCGCGCGGTCCACGCCTCCCAGCCCGAGGCGGGAGAAAACGCGATCTACCAAATGATGCAGGCTATCGAGTGCCTGCGGCAGGAGGGGATTCCACGACTTGCTGCGAATTCGGATCCGATTCTTGGAACCTCGACCCTCAGCGTGGGAACAATCCGAGGAGGATCGAAGGTCAATATCGTTCCCGATTTTTGCGAGGCTGCGGTGGATATTCGCACAATTCCCGGAATGGACCCAGAGTTTATCACCGATCTCTTGCGGCAGCGTGTGTCGAATATCGAAATCGACTTGAAGCGTTCGCAGCCGCTCCGCACAGATCCCTCGCATCCGCTGATCTCACAACTGGAATCGCTCGGATCGAAACTCGTGGGAGCGCCGTGGTTTTGCGATGCGGCGATATTTGCTTCGCACGGATTCCCCTCCGTGGCGATTGGGCCAGGATCTATTGCCCAAGCACACACGGCGGATGAGTTCATACGGGTTGCCGACCTTGAAGCCGGGGCAGATTTTTTTCTGCGTTTTTTGAAGTCGCTGCGATAGGTCACCGCATCAGCGCACTTGATCTCTGACTGGTGAAATGGAAGATTCGCGACCATAAGCAAGGAATATTACAATTGGGAAAAAGGCGCCGAGGCGTCTGAGAAGCCATTTTACGCCCGCAAAATCGTGTGGGTGCCTTTGGCCGTGTGCAGCGCGGGTCTTTTTGCCGCATGGGTCACATTCGGCGTGCTCACACAGAAGTATGAAGCGCGCGCGGACGAGTTTGACCTCAAGCAGGTGAGCCAGATGGAGGCGGCCTCGATGCTCTATGACCGCAAAGGTCGCGAATTCGGGAAACTTTTCATTCAAAACAGACAACCCGTTTCTTTTGACCGTTTGCCACCAATGTTGGTGAAAGCCGTGGTCGCTGCCGAAGACAACCGGTTCTACGATCACGATGGGGTGGACTACATGGGCATCTTCCGCGCGGCCTTGACGAATTACCGCAAGGGCCGCATCGCCCAGGGTGCCAGCACAGTCACGCAGCAGCTGGCCCGTAATTCTTTCGAACTGCGCGAGCGCACCTACGAGCGCAAGCTGGTGGAACTCTACCTCGCTTGGCGCATCGAAAAAAATTTCAGTAAAAAGGAGATCATGGAGCACTACTTGAACCGTGTCTATTTCGGGAGCGGTTTTTACGGGGCAGAAGCGGCTTCACAAGGGTATTTCGGAAAAAACGCCGTCGACATGACGATCGGACAGTGCGCGACCCTTGCCGGCCTGCTGAAGAGCCCCCAAGCGCTCTCGCCGTTTAACAATCCGAATGACTCAGCCGAGTCGCGAAACTTCGTTCTCGGCCGCATGCGTGAACTCGGATTTATAACTCGCAAGCAATATGAGGAGGAATTGGCCTCTCCGCTCGGAACTGTCCAGCGATCGAACCCCTTTAAAGTCAGCTACGCCATCGAGCTGATCCGCCAGCAAGTCATCAAGGCACTCGGCTTTGAGCGGGCAATGAACGGCGGCTACCGCATCGATACGACATTGGATTCCGATATGCAGCAGGCAGCGGACCGCGCCACGCGAGAGGTTTTATTAAAAATCGAGAAGCAACCGGGCTACAACCATCCGACATTTGAGCAATACCGCGCGGCCACGAAGAAAGTCGAAGATGCAATCAATCGCGGTATCATGTCCGTGAAAATGCCAGAGCCGAAATACCTGCAAGGTGCCGCTCTGGTTGTGGAGAACACGGCTGGCGGGATTCTTGCCCTCACCGGGGGGCGGGATTTCAAGCACAGCGAATACAACCGCGCCCTCCAAGGAAAACGCCCCGCTGGCACGGCCTTCACGCCCTTTGTTTTCGCATCCGCCTACGAGTCCGGCATTTTTCCCGGGGAAATCGTGCAGGATGCCTGTATCGACAACCGCTATGTCATGGTGGGTGGCGAGACCGGACTCCTCGGCGAGTGGGGCGTCGAGGTCGCGGACAACGAATACGAGGGCCCTATGACGACTCGCGATGCCTTTGTGAAAGGCAAGAACGCCGCCGCAGTGCGCCTCGGGATGCAGGTCGGGCTTGATGCGGTGAAAAAAACCGCCGCCGCCGCAGGCATCAGCTCGCCGTTGAGGGATTACTCAAACGCATTTCTTGGGAGCAGCGAGCTCAGCCTCGATGAGCTGGTGCTCGGCTACACCGTATTTCCCAATGTGGGCCAGCGCCCAGCCGACCTCTACATCATCCAGTCGATCCGCGAGCCCGAGGGCGATATCATTTTCAAAGCCCCGCGCAAACGCTACCGCGCGATCGCGCCCGCCGCCGCCTACGAGACCCACTCACTGATGACTGATTTTATGGAGCGCGGAGTCGGGTCGCTTGCTAAGAAGCAATTTGGCTTGGGTGCCTTCCCAGTCGCCGGCAAGTCCGGCACAGCCTATGGATTTACCGACACCTATTTCATCGGTTACACAAATACGGTGACCTGCGGCGTCTGGGTCGGTTTTGACAAGCCAACAAAAATCTACCGTGGAGCCTTTGGCAAAGATCTCGCCCTGCCTATCTGGACCCAAATTATGAACGCTGCTGCCCAGAGCTACCCGCCGCGCGAGATCGAGCGTCCCTCGGGCCTCAGGGATATCGAAATCTGCCGTTCCTCCGGGCTCCTCGCCACACCACGCTGCTCTTCGAAGCCAGCGGATACCGCCAGCGCCGAGCGCCTCCCCGAGTCAAACACCTACAAGGAGCTCGCCACGGAAAAACAGGCTCCCACCATTCCTTGCGACATCCACGGCGGCGGAGTCCGCAACTACGCCCGGGAATTTGATGAAGCCGACTGGCCGCGCGCGGCAACAGCCATTGACCTTACGAAAATCCGGCCTGTGGCTGTTACATCCCCCCCCCTCGTAGGCTTCAACGACATCTACCGCTCCGTGCGACCCGGCGCCGAATCTGAAAACGACGAGGACATTCCCGTTGCCAAAGCGGTGCCAGTCAATATTCCCCCAGCCGCTGACGATGCAGTTGTCCCAGCCTCCTTTCCAACTGAAGATGTCGAAATCCGCCGCGCTGAGCCAGTGAACTCCCAAGCCGCCCCCATGGAACAACCCGCCATCGAGGCCCAGCCACCTGCGGCGATTGATTTTTTCTGAAATTCTGATGGTCGAACTCCGCCAAGTCACAAAGTGCTTTGGAAGTCACGAAGCCCTCAAAGAGGCGAGTTTTACAGTCAAACCGGGCGAGTTCATGACCTTTCTTGGCCCCTCTGGATGCGGCAAGACCACTTGCCTCAGGCTCATCAGTGGGTTCGACATGCCGACCTCAGGTCGGATTATTATCAACGGAAAGGATGTCACATGCGATCCACCCTATCGGCGCGATGTGAACCAGGTTTTTCAAAATTACGCCCTCTTCCCGCATCTCACGATTTACGAAAACATCGCCTTCGGCCTCCGTATGAAACGTATCTCGCCAGCGGATATCGCACGCCGTGTCGAACGCGTCGTGCAGATGACCTCGCTGGGCGATTTTGTCACCCGCAAGCCGGCTCAACTTTCCGGTGGCCAGCGCCAGCGCGTCGCCTTGGCCCGCGCCATCGTATGCGAACCGAAGGTCCTCCTCCTCGACGAACCGCTGAGCGCCCTCGACGCCAAGCTGCGAACCCAAATGCGGGTGGAACTCAAGCAGCTTCAGAAAAAACTCGGCATCACCTTCATTTATGTGACCCACGATCAAGAGGAGGCCCTCACCATGAGTGACCGTGTGGCGGTGATCAACGCGGGAAAAGTCGAGCAGATCGGGACAGTGAACGAGATTTACTACAAACCCGCCACCCGTTTCGTAGCCACCTTCATCGGCGACACAAATATTGTCGAAGCGCAAATCCTCAGCGCGGACTCCGGCATGTTGCGATGCCGTCTCGAAGGCGGACTCGAATTGCAAGTCTGCCAACAGCATTCCCATTCCTCTGGAAAACTCCTCCTCTCTCTCCGACCCGAAAAAATCCGCCTCTCTCGCACCATCCCGCAGGCCATCAATTCCTTCCCCGCCCGGATTGCGATGGAAATCTTCAAAGGCGCTGTCGACGAACTCACTCTCACCGTTCCAGGTGATCTCCAACTTGGGGCGATTCTCGCGAACGATGGCAATACCGGCATGGACTTCCACGAGGGCGATGAGGTCTTCGCCAGCATCCATCCAGAGGATATCCACACCGTAGCGGAGTGAATCAGCAAGCAAGAGGTCGATTCGGGACAATCGGGTGTCTATTTCTGTTCAAAAAAAGTTCAAAAAAAGTTTTGACTTCTGAATTCAACGAGATACGACATGGCACAGATAGTGCTTATGAGGCGTGATCCGTCTCAAACAACAGGCAGATTATCTCGGGACGACCGCAAGGTTGCTCCCGCGAAAGAAACAAACAACAAACAACCAAAACAAAAATGAAACTGAACAAATCAATTGTTGCTCTTACGAGCTTGGTGGCCTTTGCCGCCACGCCGCTCTTCGCGGGAACCGGCAAAACCTTCAAAGAGACCGTCGTGGTCGAAGAGGAAGAGTCCTCTTGGTATAACGCTGCTCTCAGCACAGGTTGGGACAGCCTCTACATGTTCCGCGGCGTGAATGTGCTTCGCGGAAATGATAACTACGGATCGGGACTTTATTGGACTGATGCCAGCTTCACCTGGAACATCACTGATAACGATTTCCTTACAGTCGGATCCTGGGTTGCTTTCGGAACACAAAACGCCGCTGCTGGATACAAAGAGTTCGATGCCTACACCAAATACACGCACACAATCGGTGACTTGTCCTTGGGACTTGGATATACATTCTATTATGTATTCAGCGAGCCTGAGCTCTATTCGAATGAACTCAATGCCAGTGTTGCTTATGCATTTGACCTCGGTGGAGTCACAATTACTCCCTCTGCCACCTACTTCTTCAACCTCGGACCTGACTTTGCCGATTTAGAAGACCAGTCTGGTATTGCGGCAATTGCATCAAGCTATCTGCAATTCCGTGTTGACGCCAGCGTTCCGATCTACAAGGAAGTTGTCTCCTTGGCTCCATGGGTAGGCTTTGGCTTGAACTTCGACTACAACACCCGCAAAAATTCTGATGATTCGGTGACCCAGTTTAATGGTGCCAACAATCTCGAATTTGGTTTGGCTGTTCCAATCGCCATTAACGACATGATCACCGTTTCCGGATATGGAGCCTACAGCTATGGTTTTTACGACCTCGGTGGCCTTACCGAACCCAGCACATTTTGGGGTGGTGCAAAGGTAACCTTCGCGTTCTAAGATCGCTTAAAATTAACTCAACAAAAACCCCTTCCGCTCATGCGGAAGGGGTTTTTTATTGCCCGTTGGGGAAAGCCTTTCCCGGTCAAATCTGCTTGCAGGCTGAAACCCTCCTGTTTTTTTCCAACCAACTATGGTGGAGCAAGGTATATGAAAGATATCTGCAGATGGTTAGCCCAAGTTTCTCATGGCCGACCGCAGCCCCTCATAAAACCTCGAAAGTCTTTCCGAAGGCACTGCCACCTCTTCAGGCTTGTGTTTCGGTTTTCTTGGATGAGAAGGCGGTTTTCCAATCGATACCGAGCATTTGGCAGACCCCCTTGTGTTCGTTGGCAGGTTGGTTCGGCTTGCGGATATGGACCGCTCTTCCATCGGCGAGCGGAAGTTGGGTTGGTGACGAGGCGTGGTTCCTCCCAAACTATAAGGGTGACGAGATCGGAGCCGAGCACGCGATATCAAAAGCTTGGCCCAAAGCCTGGCAAATTGGCGCGGGCATTTCTCCGTTGGGATGAGTAGTTCTTTGCGGACTCCTCGGCGATGAATTCCAACCGTTGCGGTCCGAGCGTTCCTTTTTTTTCCTCTCACTTTCTCCAGTTGAGACCAGCATGTCTGAACTCACGGCGGGCGAAGAAGCTTACCTTCCCTGTGAGTCGGTGGGTCGGCGCGCAACTGTGTGGGGGATTTTAGAGAGCGCCACCGCGAAGGTCATTAAACGCGGGACCGAGGTAGGTGGCTATGTCGGAGGCGACGAGGGACTCTTGCGAGACAGAGCCATCGCGGAGGGCGAGTTCGGCAGCATATCCGCAGATCCAGGCAGCAAGTTTTGCGGATTGGAGCGGGGATTTTCCTTGGGCGAGGAGGGCGGCGGCGACGCCGGTGAGGACATCGCCC
>NEUK01000033.1:0-4113 GCA_002290555.1 Spartobacteria bacterium AMD-G4 | reverse complement strand
TCACCGACGAGGGTGCGCGCGCCTTTGAGCAGGAGCGTTACAGGATACGCGCTGACAAAGGCTTCGAGCCACTCGCGGCGGGTGCGGAAATTTTGTGGAAAGAGGCGCTCCATCTCGAGCGGGTGCGGCGTGAGAAGGCGCGGGGCGGGGGTGTTTTTTAGACAAGAGGGGGCAGCGGAAATGGCATTCAGCGCGTCGGCGTCGATAATGCAGGGCGCGGAGCACTCGGAAAGGAAGGCGCGAACCATCTCGTCGCGCTCACGCCCAAGTCCAGGGCCGATGGCGATGGCGTCGAATTTTTGATCGAGAATTTCCCGCAAGTCGGCCACGGGACTGACCATGACCTCTGGAATGAGAGCAGCGGAGAGAGCAGGGGCGATATCCGGCGGAACAAAGAGGGTCACAAGCCCGGCGCCGGCCTTCACTGCGGCAGTCGAGCAGAGGCGTGCCGCACCGGGGTATTTCCGACTGCCAGCGATCACGGCGACACGGCCACATTGGCCCTTGTGGGTGTCGAAACCGCGCGGAGGAAGAAGGCTGCGGAGATCATCGGACTGAAGGATCTCGGCCCTGTCGGCATCCGAGGGCGCATACACACCCGGCAGGGGAATCACAGCCAACCTGCCGACGAAGTGCGTGGCGGCATCTGCGATGAGTTGTTTTTTTGCGAAGCCCAAGGCGACGGTGGCGTCCGCTTGCACACAGACTTCAGACCCGAGGCCGCTGGGGATGTCCAATGCCAGAACCCATGCGGCTTCAGTGGCACGCAGGGCATTGATGTGGCGAATGGCTGTGGCGACAGGCTCACGGGGTTCGCCGGAGGCTCCGATGCCGAGAAGTCCATCGAGAACAACGAGAGGCCGATCGACTTCGGAACGAGTTTTCCAGATGCGGCCAAGTTGCTTTGCGGTGAGCGGAGCCAGGTCAAAATCAGAGAAACTTTTTTGGAGTTCGATGGACCATCCGACCTCGGCGAGATGGCGGGCGGTGACGAGCGCGTCGCCGCCATTGTGACCTTTTCCAAAAAACACCACACACCGGCCAGGCTTCGGGTGGAACTGGCGCACGAGGCGGGCGGCCTCGCGGCCTGCGATTTCCATGAGGTCCTCCGCCTTGGCTCCAGCGGAGAAGGCGATCCTCTCCGCTTCGAGCATCTGGGCGGCGGAGAGAATCATGACATCAGGCAAAGAACGACTTGATGCGGTCGTAGAAGCTTTTGTGAATGGGGTTATTTTCCTCGCCGCAGAGCTCGGCGAAGCGCTCGAGGGCCTCCCGTTGTCCAGAGTCAAGGCGCGTGGGAACCTCGACCTGCACATAGGTGAGGATGTCGCCTTTGGCTAAACCTTGAAGAGCGGGCATTCCGAAACCGCGAATGCGGAAGGTGGATCCGCTCTGCGTGCCGGCGGGGATTTTAAGGCTCACAGCACCATCCAAGGTCGGCACACGAATCTCTCCACCCAGCGCAGCTGTGGTGAATGGAATAGGAACCTCGCAGGCGAGGTCCATACTATTACGTGTGAAAACCTCGTGCTCCTTGATGTGAACGACGACATACAAGTCGCCAGAGGCCCCGCCGCGAAGCCCGGCCTCGCCGCCACCTGTGCTGCGTAGGCGGGAGTCGCTGTCGATGCCAG
The DNA here is from genome assembly GCA_002290555.1 of Spartobacteria bacterium AMD-G4. Taxonomy (GTDB): domain Bacteria; phylum Verrucomicrobiota; class Verrucomicrobiia; order Chthoniobacterales; family Terrimicrobiaceae; genus UBA967. The sequence continues at coordinate 2,479 of NEUK01000033.1, read as the reverse complement.
CAGGAATTTTAATTTTGACGCGGCTGGTTTTTTCGACCCGGCCTTCGCCTTGGCATGACGGGCAGGGTTTTTCAATAATGCGGCCCGAGCCATGGCAGGCAGGGCAGGTCTGCGCGACTTGGAAAAAGCCACGCGAAGCGACGACTTGTCCACGGCCTCGGCAAGTCGGGCAGGTGACAGCTTTGCTGCCCTTCTGGGCGCCTGAACCGCTACAAGGCTCGCAGGCGTCGAGTTTGCGAATCTCGATTTCCTTCTCGCAGCCTTTGGCAGCCTCTTCGAGGGTGATCTGGAGGTCGTAACGAAGGTCGGATCCACGCTGGCGTCCGGATGAATCGACTCCTCCACCAGCACCGAAAAATTGCTCAAACACCCCTCCACCGCCGCCACCGCTGAAGACTTCGCGGAAGAGATCGAAGGGATCATGGAATCCTCCTCCACCACCGCCCATGCCATTTTGAAAGGCAGCATGCCCATAGCGGTCATAGGCGGCACGCTTGTTCGGATCGCTCAGGGCCTCGTAGGCCTCACCGAGTTCCTTAAATTTTTCCTCGGCCTCGTGGTCGCCAGGGTTTTTGTCCGGATGAAATTTTACCGCCAGCTTGCGGTAGGCACGCTTCAGGTCCTCTTCGCCGATATTGCGATCGACGGCGAGCACTTCGTAGTAGTCCCGCTTTTTACTCATTGCGCACCCTTGGAAACGATCACGGATGCAGCGCGGAGGAGGCGGTCCTTAAGCTTGTAGCCCTTGCGGACTTGGCGGATCACCTTTCCTTCCGGCACCTCTGCGCTGAACTCCTGCGAAACGGCGTCGTGCTTGTTGGGATCAAAGACCTCTCCCTCGGTGGGGACTTCCTCGAGGCCCTGACTGCGGATGAAATCCTGAAGTTGACGATGGACCATCGACATCCCTTGCAGAACGGAGGTGGCATCGGTTGCATTGCGGGCGGCATCGAGGCCGAGTTCAAAATTGTCGATCACGGGCATCAATTTTTCGAGCAGGCCGTTATTCGCATAGCGGATGGCATCTTCTTTTTCGCGGAGCGAGCGCTTGCGGAAATTATCAAGATCTGCGCGGGCACGGAGTGCGAGGTCCTTGAGCTTGGCAGCCTCGGCTTGAAAATCGACATCGACAATCTCCCCGTCTGGCGTCGCATCGGGAGCCGCATCTATTATTTGGTCGTCAAGGGAATCAGATTCGTTGGAAGTGTTCATGTTTTTGATATGGCTATGAGTGTGAAGTCGTCGTGTTTGAACTCGGCACCGGTGAGGCTTTTTACATCCTCCGCGACATGTTGGACGACACTGGCGGCCCCGTGTGGCGCGCTGGTGCGGAGGGCTTCAATAAGGCGTTCAATTCCGTATTCAAGACCCTCGTGATTCATGGCTTCCGTGGCACCGTCGGTGTAGAGCAAAATGCAGTCGCCAACCTCCATCACAAGACTCAAATCGCAACAAACTCTATTGAAGACCTCGCCGCTGTCAATCCCGAGGGCCATGCCTTTCGGACTGAGTTTTTCCACGGTTCCGGCAGACGCGCGGTAGAGGAGAGGCGCATCATGTCCGGCGCGGGAAAGGGTGACTGCTCCTTTCTGGTCTTCGAGAATCAAGTAGGCCATGCTGATGAACATGTCTTCTTTGATATCGGGGTAGAGTTGAGAATTCACCCGCCGGAGAACATCCGATGCGGTCGCAGTGGCCGTGGCCTCGCGGCGCAGGACGCCTCGGCACATCGCCATAATGAGCGAGGCGGGCACCCCCTTGCCAGAAACATCGGCTATCACCACACCAAGGCGGTCAGCACCGAGGGTAATGTAGTCGAAATAATCACCGCTTACGTGCCTTGCCGCCAAGCTCATGGCGCTGAGTTCATAGCCTGGGAAAACCGGATCCGAATCGGGGAGGAGGATGCGCTGGATGTCGCGCGCAATTTCCAGATCACGGTCGATGAGTCTCTTCTCACCGGCCTCGAGGTAGATGGCCTCATTGTAAAGAGCGAAGGCGCTTTGCTCGGCGATAGCCCGAAAGACCTTGAGATCTTTATCCTCAAAAGCAGAGGCCGACATGGGATTCACCAATGCCAAGACTCCAATCGTGCGGTGCCTGTAGATGAGTGGCCCGAGGATCACAGAATGCGCCGGGAGCCTGGGATGGCTTCCCGCCAAGATCAGACGGGTGGCACCACTTTTCCAGCATTCGGGAAAAAGCCCTTCCGAATCCTTTCCGACGGGCTGAAGTTGCAAAAAACTTTCGATGACCGAAGGATTCGTTGCCGCCTGTGTGAGAATATGGGAGGGAACCTCCACCAACGGCGGGCAACCACTTGTGATGAAGACGGGCGTAAGGGCGGTGTCGTTTTTATTGGTGAGATAGAGGGCGCCGGCTTGGGCATCGAGAATTCGCAAAGAACTTTCAACGATGAGACGGTGCAGTTCGGAACTGCGAACACCCTCCGAAAAAGCAGCGCCTATGCCGTGGAGAA
>NEUK01000032.1 GCA_002290555.1 Spartobacteria bacterium AMD-G4 | reverse complement strand
TGGGCGCTGCCGCGCCGCGCTTGTAATAAAACTGGAGGGACGACCTCCGTGTCGTCCGACTTCTGCGGGGCGCAGCCTTGCCCCCATCTCGCCGACAAGGCCGCGCTGGCGCGCGGGAGAAGTGGGCGCCGACGGAGCATCGCCCTCCAGGGGTTTCGATGGGCGCTGCCGCGCCGCGCTTGTAATAAAACTGGAGGGACGACCTCCGTGTCGTCCGACTTCTGCGGGGCGCAGCCCCGCCCCCCAAATCCTGTTGGCAAGAATCTTTAAGGCACAGACTCTCCGCGCAGTTCCAGCAAGCGGCGGAGGGTCTCTTCGATGAGGCTGTTCGGGCAACTGGCGCCGGCGGTGATGCCGACGGTCATGTTTTTACGATCAGGCAGCCAGTTCGCCGAAACGACTTCTTTTTTCTCGTGCAGGTCGAAATGCCGGATTTCACTTCCTGAGTTCAGACACTCCGCATTGCGAATGAACCAGGTTGGAAGCCTTTCAGATCCGATTTCCGCCAAGTGCATGGTATTGGAGCTGTTGTAGCCTCCCACGACAATGAGCATGTCGAGGGACTCCTTGAGAAGCTGGAAAAGGGCGTCTTGTCGATCTTGCGTGGCTCCGCAGATCGTGTCGAAATAGCGGAAGTTCGCCGTGCTGCCACTGTCTCTTTGTGCCACGGCTTCACGAAGCAGGTTTTGAATCGATTCCGTCTCACTGCGCAGCATGGTGGTCTGGTTGGCCACACCGATGCGTTGAAGGTGCTGCAAGGGATCGAAGCCCGGGCTATGCGCTCCGCGAAAGGCTGCAAGAAATTCTGCAGGGTCGCCACCATGGACCATAAAGTCGGCCACACGCTTCGCTTCCTTCATATCCAGCACGATGACGAAATGCCCTTGGCCATCTCCTCCGAGCGCGCGCGACGCTGTAGCGCGCGTCTCCTCATGCGAGGCCTTGCCGTGGATGATCGATGTGACCCGCTCGGTGGCATTCTGCCGAACGCGCTTCCAGACGCTCATCACATCCCCACAGGTCGTATCCACGATCTGGCAACCGTGGGCCTTCACCGCCTCGATCACCGGGACCTCAGCCCCGAATGCGGGAACGATAACAACGTCCTCGGCCGTGAGGTTTTTCAGATCCGCATCGGAGGGGTGGACGGCAAGATGCTGGATGCCGAGCGCATCCATCTGGGCATTCACATCCGGGTTGTGGATGATTTCACCCAGAAGAAAAATTCGCCTGTCGGTGAAAACCTTGCCCGCTGCATAGGCAAGGTCGATGGCCCGTTCGACCCCGTAGCAAAAACCGAATTCCTTCGCCAGTCGAATGGTCGTATTGCCAATCTGTAGGACTCCACCTTGAGCCCGGATTTTTTCCACCAACTCGCTGCGATAGTGCTTTTCCACCTGGGCATGGACATGTGCCATGACATCGGGCGTGCGGATATTGACTCGGTTGGGCGTGTTCAAAGTGGGGTCAGCTTAAATCCTAAAAAGGTTTTTTTATAGAAAAACAGAACCGACTGATTCAGACGGCATGTTTCGGCAATTGGTAACCATGCAAAATTATCTCCGTGCTCTCCGTGTCCTCCGTGGTGAAAAATACTCGTTTAATAAAGCTCCACCGGCGACCGTTTCCCATCCTCTGGGCTGCGCTGCGCGGCCAGTTCGGGGCCGAGGACTGCCACGCGGAGGTCGTAAATTTCGGCATCCACCGCATGGAAGGCCTCCAGCGAAAATGGCGTGGGCGGCGCGAGGCGGGATTTGCAGCGGGCCATGGCCTCGAGGGCCTCGTCGAGTTTTTTGCCCATGGTGTCGATGGCCTTCTTGGCGGCAGCGGCCATTTCGATGCGGTGGCAGATCATGAGCATGTCGTTGCCGGCTGCGATACCGAGGCGCATGGTCTCATCGAATCCGTAGTGGTTGAGAATGGCTCCCATATCGAGGTCGTCTGTCATCACCAGGCCTTCAAACCCCATATCTTTTCGCAGCAGGTCGCGAATGATGACAGGCGAGAGCGAGGCGGGACGGTCGATTTCATCCAACCCCGAAACGGCAATGTGTCCGATCATCATGCTGTCCACCGATTTTGCGAAATGGCGGAAGACGGCGAGTTCGTGCTCCTCCATGAGATCCTTCGAGCGCTCGATGCGGGGGAGTTCGTGGTGGGGATCGAGGCCAGCCGAGGCATAGCCGGGAAAATGCTTGCCGCAGCTCAGCACTCCGGTGGCTCGCAGTGCCTCGTTGAAGGCAGTGGATTTTTCAATGACCTCGGCGACATCGCGGCCGTAGCAGCGTCCGCGAAGCGAGTTGTCGGCCTCATCGTCGAAGGAAATGTCGAGCACAGGACAGAGGTCGAGGTTGAAGCCGAAGATGCGGAGTATGCGGCCCGTGATGTCTCCATGGCGGCGGATCAAATCCAGATTCCCGCAGTCGCGGAGTTGCTGGGCGTTGGGAGGTTCGTTGCCGATGAGTTTGAGTCGGGACACACGGCCGCCCTCCTGGTCGATGGTGATGATCGGCTCCACGCTGCTCAAATCGCGGAGGTCGTCGATGAGCTTGCGGAGCTGCTGGGGCGCCTGGATGTTTCGACCGAAAAGAATGAACCCTCCAGGTTGGATTTGGCGGAAGAGGCGGGCAGAGTCGGAATCGAGTTCCGCGCCGGGAACACCAACAAGAAGAAGCTGGCCGGGATTTTGGGATGGCATGGGGAGGGGAAAACCAGATTTGATGCGGGCTGTCGAAATGATTTCTTCAGAAAAAATCGGTTTGTTTGGCGGGAGCTTCGATCCCATTCACCACGGGCACCTCATTCTGGCGAGGGATGCCATGGAGTCCCTCGGCTTGGATCGTGTCATTTTTATTCCTGTGAATGTGTCGCCCCACAAGCTCGCCCGCCCGCCTGTGGCGGCCCGTCTTCGCTGCGAAATGGTCGCGGCAGCCATTGCGGGCGAGCCCCGGTTCTCGATGGATGCCTGCGAGGCGGAGCGAGAGGGGCCATCCTTCGCCGTCGATACTGTCAGGCTCATGCGGCAGCGTTTTCCCAAGGCCGATTTTTTTTATTTCATCGGAGATGACAATGTTCCGGGCCTCCACACATGGAGGGAAATCGACGCGCTCCGGGAAATGGCAACCTTCGTCGTCATCGCCCGGGGCGACTTGCAGCCGCTCGAGGGATTCCCGGTCATCAGCCGCCAAATTGATATTTCCTCCACAGACATCCGAAATCGCATTGCCCATGGCCTCTCGGTTCGCTACTTGCTGCCGGACGCCGTTTCCGCGATTCTCGCGCGGCACCAACTTTACCTGAATGACTGATACCGAAAAACTCGCCCGCGTCTGCGCGGTCGCCGCCGCTGATAAAAAAGCCGAAGACATCGTCCTGCTCGATATGCGCGGGGTCTCCGACTTCACCGACTTCTTCCTCATTTGCTCTGCGAACTCGGAGCCCCAGCTCAAAGCCATCGCCTCATCGATCCGCGAAAAAGCCCGCGAAGAATGTGCGTCGCGCCCCATTTCCGCCGATGGCTTTCCGGTGAGCCAATGGATCGTCACGGATTTCGGTGGGCTCATCTGCCATCTCTTCCTTGATTCCAAACGCGCCTTCTACGACCTCGAGGGCCTCTGGAGCGATGCCAAGAGAACTCCCTTGGAGGATTGACCGGCGATGGACGGCGTCGAGGATATCGAAATCGAATGCCCCTACTGCGGGGAGATGTTTGGGATTTTAGCCGACACCTCGCATTCCTCTGTCGAGATGATTGAAGACTGCTCGGTGTGCTGCCACCCCATCCAATTGACTCTCCGTTTCTCCTCGGGAGAATTGATTTCCGTAGAGGCCACCACATCCTGAGCGGATATGAAGGCTGGTTTTTTTCTCGACCGCCCAGCGAGTCCGGCGCGACCTGCCGCAAAGATTCTCACCGTATGTATACTGCTTCTGGTTTACTCCGGCCTGTGCTGGATGGCGTTCTCTCATTCCCTCAAAAATTGGGAGCAGGTATGGAATTACCGGGTCACTTTCCTGAATGGCTGGGCCGCCACAATCGGCATCTCGGCGGCCGCCCTTCTGCTCAGCACGGCCATCGGCGCGCTCACAGCACTGGCGCGGCGTTCGGCATTTCTTCCACTGCGCTACACCGCTGTGGCCTATGTCGAGACGGTGAGGGGACTCCCGCTTGTGGTCTTGGTGCTTTTCGGATTCTACGGCATCGCCAATGCCATCGGATGGAATGACCGTGTCTCGGTGGGAATTGTGCTTCTCTCGCTCTTCAGCGGAGCCTACATCGCGGAAATCATACGCGGCGGTATTGAAAGCGTGGGTCGCTCTCAATGGGACAGCGCCCGCGCCATCGGTCTTACCACCACGCAGACCTACCGCTTTGTCATTTTTCCCCAGGTCTTGCGTCAGATTTTGCCTCCCGTGGCTGGCCAGTTTTCCTCGCTCATCAAGGACTCCTCACTGCTCTACATCATTGGAATTCCCGAGCTCACCTTCGCGGCAAACCAGATCAATTCGGCCACCTACAGCACTTTTGAGAGTTTTGTTCCGCTCGGCATCTGCTATCTTGTGCTCACACTGCCCGTCTCGCTCTGGACGAAATACCTGGAATCCCAAGTGCGTTATGAAACGTGAATTTCTCTGCCTCATCGCCTGCCTGCTACTTGTGGGATGCTCGACCGTGGAGCATTTCGACAAGGACGCGCCTCCCGAGTATCTCACAAACCGACGTGCCGAGTTTTTTCGAAGTGGTCCCGCTCAGGCCTTCCCGCCAGAGATGCTGGACAAGAACACAACGCTCAATGTGCTTAAAAAGGATTCGGGTTATGCCTTTGTGCGCCTGCTCGACAACCGCACGGGCTATGTTGTCTTTAACGACCTGCGCGCCGCTCCGCCTGTGGCACCTGGCGTGCCTTTTGATCCCGTGATCGTGGAGGAAATCGTCGAAGTTCCCCTGCCGGACTTCGGAGTGATACCTGACGAAATCCCTGAGAAGCTCCGCAAATAATGAAAATCCTTCTGCGCGGGGTAACAAGAAAGTTTGGCTCCCAGACCGTCCTTGATGCCGTGGATTTCGAAGTCGGATTCGCTCACACGCTTGCGCTCATTGGGCCTTCCGGCGGTGGCAAGTCCACTCTGCTCCGGCTTCTGGCCGGTCTCGATTCCCCCGATGCCGGCGAGATTCTTGTCAACGGCGAACCTCTGCCGCAGGACGAAGAAAGCCTGCGACGCCATCGCAGCCGCACGGGCATTGTTTTTCAGGCCTACAATCTTTTTCCGCATCTCAGTGCTCTTGGAAACGTCATGCTGCCACTCACCGCAGTGCATGGCCTCGATGCCTCGACTGCCCGTGACAGGGCGATGGATGTCTTGAAACGCTTCCACCTCGCCGAACATACCGCCAAGCAACCGGGGCAACTCAGCGGCGGTCAGCGCCAACGCGTCGCCATTGCCCGTGCGCTGGCGGTGGACCCCGCGTTTCTCCTCTTGGACGAACCCACATCCGCCCTCGATCCCGAGATGACCGCCGAAGTTCTTGATGTGATTGCCGAGCTTCGTGAATCTGGAAAACCCATCATTCTCGTCACTCATGAAATGGGCTTCGCACGGCGCTCGGCCGACCGCGTCGCCTTCATTGCTCAAGGCGGTGTGCTGGAGTGCGCCTCGGCTGAAGAGTTTTTCGATAACCCAAGTAAGCCTGTGCTGAAGCAATTTCTCGAGCGCATTTTGAAATACTGATTCCCACGGCGCCTCATTCGACTGCCACCACCTTTTTCCTGTTCATCCGGTCAATCCCGTCTAAAAACCGCTTCCCGACTCTCATGCCAAAAGAACGCATTCGTCTTAACGATCTCGACCAACAAAAATCCCTCACGCAGGAGGAATACAAGAGTCAGGTGAAGCAATATCAGCTCGAGCTTTTGAACATGCAGCTCGAGCTCCACGAGAAGCAGATTCCGATCGTCATCGTCATCGAGGGGCCTGACGCCGCTGGCAAAGGGGGCACCATCAAGCGCCTCACCGAGCGCCTCGATCCCCGCTTGCTGCGCGTTTATTCAATAAACAAGCCCACCGCTGAGGAATTCGCCCGCCACTACATGTGGCGTTTCTGGTCCAAGCTGCCCCCGCGCGGCAACATGGCGATCTACGACCGCTCCTGGTATGGTCGCGTGCTCGTTGAGCGTGTGGAGGGGTTTTGTAGCCAACCCGCTTGGCAGCGCGCCTACGAAGAGATTAACGATTTTGAAAAAATGCTCGTCGATGACGGCACCGTGCTCGTGAAGCTCTGGCTTCATGTCACCAAGGATGAGCAACTCATCCGTTTCAAATCCCGCACGGCAGATCCCTACAAACACTGGAAAATCGGCGATGAGGACTGGCGCAACCGCAAGCGTTGGAACGAACACATCGAAGCCGCCGAGGATATGTTTGAAAAAACCAGCACCGACATCGCGCCTTGGACTGTTATCCCCGCTAATTTCAAGTGGTATGCCCGCGTCAAGTCCCTCAAAGTGCTCAGCCGAGCCCTTTCCAAAGCACTCGGCCGCTGAAATCTTACTCCAAAGACAGAGAGCGAGGCTGCCGACGCAAATTCACTCATCTTTGACCCAAGTTTCTCACGCTCGACCGGAAAGTCGCATAAAACTGGGAGGCTCTTTCTTGCCTTTGGATTCTCGGCGCCCTACGAAAACATCGTAGTGTGAAACAGACCATTAAAGGGATCAGATGCCTGGTTCGCACCCTGCTCGCTACACCCTTCAGGCCATTTTCGATGTGCTTCCTTGCACATGCTCAAGGCGCTTGGTTGTGGCGATTTGGGAAATCCGTGGTTGGCTTTGCACCGTCCACGAAGCGCCCGTTCGTTGCTGAAGAATAAAATAATAAAATGCCAGCGCATTTTAATTGTTCAAGTACATGGGATTATGCTGATTCTTTTGAAGATTCTATTGCCTTCTGCTACAAATTTTACGCAATGGACATTTTCTTTGCCCAGCGGGCTTGCGCCCACAAAAGCCTGTGTGTAGAAACTAGCCCATGCGCTACTTGGATCCCAAGAATGACCTGACCTTTAAAAAGGTGTTTGGTCAGCATCCGCACCTGCTCAAGAGCTTTCTGAACGCGCTGCTGCCACTCGAGCCAGATGCCCAGATTCAGGAATTGGAGTATCTACCGAGCGAGTTAGTTCCCGAGATTCCGGAGGTGCGCAACAGTATCGTGGATGTCCGCTGTGTAGATCAAAAGAGACGGCAATTCATCGTTGAGATGCAGATGTTGTGGACTGATAGCTTCATGAGTCGTGTGCTCTTCAACGCCTCAAAGGCGTATGTGAAGCAATTGAAAACCAGTCAGGAATACCATCTTCTCCAACCCGTTTACTCGCTTAACCTCGTCGACGATATCTTCATCAAGGACAGCCCGGAATGGTATCATCACTACCGGATTGTCCACGCGATGGATACAGGTCGCCAGATCGAGGGGTTGGAATTCGTCTTCGTCGAGTTGCCGAAGTTTCGTCCTCAAACGATGCCTGAAAAGCGCCTGCAAGTGTTGTGGTTACGTTATCTTACGGAAGTCGGTGAGAATTCGGCTGAGGTTTCCACCGATCTCCTTGCACAACAGGAAGTGCGTGAGGCGGTGGAATACATGAAGGAATCGGGATTCAGCGAAGGGGAGCTTGCGGCATACGACAAATACTGGGATGGCGTGCGTGTCGAGCGAACACTCCTCGCCGCCGCCATCGCCGAAGGCGAAGCCAAGGGCCGCGTCGAAGGCGAAGCCAAGGGCCGCGTCGAAGGTGAAGCGAAGGGCCGCGCCGAAGGCGAAGCGAAGGGCCGCGTCGAAGGCGAAGCGAAGGGCCGCGCCGAGGGAAAGCTACTCGGGCAGCAAGTGGCAGCTCTTAAGATGATGCGCAAGGGACTTGGAGTTCAGGAGGTCGCCACTCTGCTTGAGATCGAGGTTGAAGAAGTTCTCCGGCTGTCAAGATTGCTCGAGGATTTCGGCACGACTGCCGAAGAACATTGCGCCCGCTGAACAGTGGGCATATTCCCAAAAGCTTCGAGTGACCAAAATCTGTCAAATCAAAGATCAGATCGGCCAGTAACCGTCTAACCACCATCAGGATTCAACTTTAGTTGTTTCCACGCAATTTGTTGCCGGACGAAAAGATCAAGTGCTTAATCCCGAAACCAGCAAATGACATGTGCAGCCCATGCCGGCCCTTTGCTCTGTTGGAGATTGTGGAAAAACAGAAGGCAGCCATGTGAAATGGGACTCCGTGTGGTCTTTATGGTGCGTGGCTTTGGGAAAGTTTGGTGGTTTGGCGTTTGTGGCGTTCAAGCTCGCGCTGGCGGAGCCACAGGAAAATGACGGGCGTGACGATGAGGATATGGATCAAGCTCGAAATCATACCTCCGATGACAGGTGTCGCGAGTGGTTTCATGACTTCGGCACCTTGTCGATGGCTCCACATGATTGGCAGGAGACTGGCGACGATGGTGGCGACAGTCATGACCTTCGGGCGCAGGCGGAGGCGGGCCCCATCTTTCACGGCTTGCACAAGGTCCTCGTAGTCGAAAGCCTCGCCCCGTTCCTGCATGCGTTTTTTGACCATCTCTTCCAGATACACGACCATGACGATGCCGGTTTGCACCGCAGTGCCGAAGAGGGCGATATAGCCGACCCATACCGCTCCGTTGAAATTGTAACCGAGCAATTTTTGGAGGAAGACCCCTCCGCTCAGCGCAAAAGGAACAGCGAGCATGACATGTGCGGCCTCCAGTGCGCTTTTGTAAACTATAAATAAAAGCATGAAGATAATCAGGAAGACCCCGGGGAAGACGAGTTGCATGGTGGCAACAAAACGCCGTTGGTCTCGTATTCACCAGTCATCCGGTAGGTCATTGGGCCCCAGTCGAGCGTTTTGAGACGGGCTTCGACATCCGCCACAAAACCTCCAAGATCCCGTCCCGTGACATTGGCTTGCACATAGGCGCGCAGGAGCCCGTTTTCACTGGCGATTTCATTGGCACCGGTTTCACGAGTGATCTTGGCAACCATCGCGAGCGGGACATAGGTCATGGGCGAGGAGTCGTTTGAAGTGCTGGGCATCGAGGAAGTGGAACTGGAAGGCATCCCACCGCCCATGCCACCGCCGCTTTGTGGACCGACTCCTGTGGCTGGGAACATCCCGCCTCGGGCGGCGACAAGGATGCGTCCGATGTCTTCGATGTCTTCGCGCGCACTGCGTTCCAAGCGGACTTGGATCGGGAAGCGCTCACGGCCTTCGATGGTTACGCTCACATTTTTCCCGCCCACGGCAACTTCCACCGCTTCAAGCACATCGCGGACGTTGAGGTTGTAGCGAGCCAGTGCCTTGCGGTCCACTTTCACATTCAAATACGGCTTGCCTTGGACGCGCGATGGGGAAACTCCTGTGGCTCCGGGAATTTCGTTGACCACCCGCTCAATTTCGAAGGCTTTCGTTTGGAGTGCATCGAGGTTGTCTCCGTAAATCTTCACTCCGACTTGGGCTCGGATGCCTGTGTAGAGCATGAGAATGCGGTTCTCGATGGGCTGAAGAAATGCCGGGTCATAGCCTGGGATGCTTTTCATTTTCTCCGTCAATTCGGTCTTGAGTTTTTCAACAGTCATTCCGGGCCGCCATTGCGGGTTCCGCTCGGTGCCAGCGAGGGGAATGAAGCCGAGCAGTTTGCGAGTCACAGGAAGATACTCTGGCTTGAGAGTGATGGTTGTTTCGAGCATTTCGATGGGAGCGGGGTCGGTCGGCGTCTCAAAGCGACCGAGTTTTCCGGCCACGGTCTGGACTTCGGGAACAGCGGCCATCACCCGGTCTTGCCATGCCATGACTCTCTGGATTTCGCCAAGTCCTGTCTTGGGATGGAGCACGGGCATGAAGAGCAAGCCTCCTTCGTTGAGTGGAGGCATGAATTCTTTGCCGAATCCCTGCACCAAGTCGGCCACTGCCTCCCAACCGCGATCCCGCAGAGCGCCCACCCACGCTCGGGGAAGTCCAATGGCAAGGAGGAGGGCAAATGCTAAAATGCCACTGGCGAGAGTAATGACGGTCTTGCGGTGGCCAAGTGCCCAGTCCAGAGCAGGATCGTAGATCCGCAGCAAAAAGCGCATCACAAAATTGTGCTGCTCATCATGGAACGGGCCGCGAACAAGAAAACTGCAAAGAACGGGAACCAGCGTGACGGCGAGCAGCGTCGAACCGATCATCGCAAAAGTCTTGGTCCAAGCCAGTGGATGGAAGAGTTTACCTTCCTGGCCTGCGAGTGCAAACACTGGCACAAATGCCAGAATAATGATCGCCATCGCGAAGAAAATGGGGCGGCCAACCTGTCGACATGCGGCCAGTGTGACATCCCATGTTTCGCTTGGCGACAGCCTCCCTCCTTTGGCGGCCTCCGCCGTGCCGGCGTGGCGGAGGACATTCTCTGTGACGACAATGGCGGCATCTACAAGCACCCCAATTGCTATGGCTATACCCTTGAGCGACATGATATTGCTCGTGATCCCGAACTCTCTCATCATCAAAAAAGATATAAGGATCGAAATGGGGAGGGGGAGTGTGACGATGAGAATGCTGCGGAAGTGCCAGAGGAAAATGATATGCGCGAGTGTGACGAGGATGACCTCCTCCACCAGCGCGTGTTTGAGGGTTTCAATCGTTCGGTCGATCAGCTCGCTGCGGTCGTAGAAAGGTTCGATGGTGACCCCCGGCGGGAGACTTCTGGAGACCTCGCCGATCCGGGCTTTGATCCGCTCGATGACTGCCTTCGCGTTCTCGCCGGTGCGCATGACAACCGTGCCGCCCACCGCCTCCTGGCCATTGATATCGAGAGCCCCGCGTCGGAAATCGCCGCCGATCTGCACGGTGGCGATATCCTTGAGATAGACCGGGGTGCCTTCTGTGGCCTTTACGGGAATCCATTCAAGATCTTCGATGCCCTCGATGAGACCAATGCCACGCAGCACGAACTCTGCGCCATTTTCCTCGATGACTTTGCCGCCGACATTCAAGTTCGCATTCTGCACCGCCGCCATCACCTCGCCGATAGTGACATTGGCCGCCCGAATTTTGGTCGGAGAAAGTTCAATTTGGTATTGCTTGACGAAGCCTCCGATGCTGGCAACCTCGGCTACCCCTTGAACGCTGGAGAGTTGATAGCGGATGTGCCAATCCTGCAGGGCGCGTAGCCTTCCGAGGTCGTAACCGCCGTCTGGAGCTTTCGACGGATCGACCTTGAGATAGTATTGGTAGACCCATCCGAGGCCGGTTGCGTCGGCACCGAGTTGGGGCTTCACGCCTTCGGGCATCAAACCTTGCAGATAATTCAACCGCTCGAGCACTCGCGTTCGCGCGAAGTAGGTATCGACGTCGTCCTCGAAAATGATCATGAGCAAGGAAAAGCCGAACATGGATAAGGCACGAACATCCCTCACCCCTGCGAGGCCTTGCAGTCCGCTCGAAAGCGGATACGTGACCTGGTCTTCCACCTCCTGTGGGCCGCGCCCCATCCAGTCGGCATAAACGAGAACCTGGTTTTCTGTAAGGTCCGGGATCGCATCCACCGGCGTCTGAAGCACGGCACGAATTCCGAGAGCGATGATCAGCAGCGTGCCGCAGATAACCAGGAATCGGTTGCGCAGACTCCATTCAATGACTTTTTCAACCATAACAGAAAATCAAGGTTTCACTTCTGTGCCGCACTCGAGCATTGCTGCTCCAAAATAGGGTTCTTCAAGGAATTTTGTGGCTGGATGGAGAGTGCCATGAGAAAACGCCGGGATGGAAACACACGATCAAATTCTCTGCGAACATTATGGAAGAATGCTTGGACTTA
>NEUK01000031.1 GCA_002290555.1 Spartobacteria bacterium AMD-G4 | reverse complement strand
CGATGAACTCACGGAGTTCGCGGCCGCGCTCGCCGATGAGGGCGATCACATTGATATCCGACTCGGCTCCGCGCGCGATCATGCCGAGGAGAGTGGATTTACCGACTCCCGAGCCGGCAAAAATACCGAGGCGTTGGCCGCGGCCCACGGGAGTGAAAAGATCGAGGGATTTCACACCTGTTTGAAAAGGCTGGAGAATACGCTGGCGGGTGAGGGGATTCGGCGGTTGGCAATGGAGGGGGCGAAGGGTGCCTCCGGGTAGAGGTCCTCTGCCATCGATAGGGCGTCCAATGCCGTCGATGATGCGACCCACGAGGGCATCGCTCACATTGATACCTGCCGCCCGGCCGGTGGCAGCCACTTCGCAGCCGGCGTGGATTTCCTGCATCTCTCCCAGTGGCATGAGGAGCACGCGGTGGTCACGAAAACCAACCACTTCGGCCTGTAAGCCTTTGAGGCGAGGGGAGCGGATTTCGCAGATGTCACCGAGGGAGACATTTGGGCCGACGGATTCGATGACGAGTCCTGTAACCTGCACGACTTCGCCCATTCTCACCAGCGGGGTGGTGGACTCAATACGGCTGCGCAGGTTTTTCATGAGCGCAGGCAGAATGGGCGATCCTTGGTTCATTTGAGTGAGCGGGCCACGTTTTGAAGCTTTGTAAGAACCCTGGCGTCAATTGTTCCAAACCGGCTCTTTGCCAGACAGTCTCCTGGCGCCAGATCAGGGTCGGGGGTCAATTTAATGCCTGGATATTTCTGATCCAACTCTGCGTCAACACCTTGAACTAAAATGAGGTCGTGGGGGTGGAGCCGAACTTCTACCTCGGTCGACCCGGGGGCCACTTCGGCGAGTGTCTCGGCAATGGTATTGCGAACCGTTTCGGAATCGGGTTTGAAGCCTGCCAGCACGCGATGGGTGATCTCCATAACAAGATCTGGAAGAATGTTGGAGACCTGATGAGCGAGAGTCTCTGATTGTGCTGCGAGGTTTTTGAAAACGGCATCCTGCAACTGCGCCACCTCCAAGCGCTGTTCCGCGATTTGGTTTGTGAGCGCGTCGGTTGCCTCTTGGAAACCCCGGTTGTATGAGTTTTGGCAAGCCGCCTCGTGATCCTCAAGGCTCACGCGTGTGTCAATGAATGGCTCTGGTTCAGGAAAAACTCCCTCCACGATCGTGATCGCCACCGGCACGGTGGTGAAGTCGATGGCCCTAGCCTGCGGATTCACTGGAGTCCTCCTGGGAGATATCAATCTCTCCAGCCTCGGAGAGTTGCATAATCTGAGCGATAATGCGGTCCTGGGCTGCCTCAATATCCTTATTGCGGACGGGGCCTTGGATTTCGATTTCTTCCTTGAGTGACTCTGAGGCGCGTTTCGACATGGCACCGAAGAATACTCGTTTGACGGCTTCTGAGGCGTTTTTCATGGCCACCGCGAGTTCCTGCGTTTCCACATCGCGTAGCAGGCGCTGCACATCGCGTTGGGTGAGCGTGCTGATATCTTCGAAATTGAAAAGCCGTTTGCGGATTGCCTTGCCGAGTTCGGCGTTGCGCTCTTCGATGCGGCCGAGAAGATTCTTGCTGAGTTCCTTGTCGAGGGACTTGAGGAGTTGTGCAGCAGCTTGGGCACCACCGCGCTTGTGCATGCTGTATTGCTGCGGACCAGTAGAAAGATGCTTGCCCAGACTGCGAAGGACTTTGTTGATGAGTTCACTCGAAATGGAATCCATCGTTCCCAAGCGCTCCACGATTTCCTCACGGGCTTCAGGGGAGAAGAGCGGAATGATCTGCGAGACCTGGCGTCCATCCAGGTAGGATAGGATGAAAGCGACAGTCTGCGGTTGCTCGTTTTTGATGATGTTAAAAATCTGCCGCGTATCCATCTGGCTGAGTTCGCGGACGGCATCGATCGAGTTGCTTGCTGGAAGGGCCCGCAGCAGGATGCTTGATGCTGCTTGGGGGCCCCTGGCTGCCTCAAGGGCGCGCTGGGCAAAGGCCATGCCGCCGAGTGCCGTGGAGAGCCCATCGCCGATCAGCCCACAAAACTCTTCGAGGATTTTTTCCTGAAGTTTGAAATCCACGACATCCATCACAGCCATCTCGCGGGCCACGGCTTCGATTTCAGGGTCGCGGAGCTGCTTCATCAACTCGGGAGCCAGATCAGGACCGACAATGATGAAGAACGCCGCGAGCTTCTGCGTTTTGGACATTGTCTCGAATTCTGCTGTAGGCATGGCTTAGGAATTGTTTTTGTCGATGAGCCACTCGCGAAGGGTGGCACCCACATTTTCTGGCTTTTGACGGATGAGTGAGTTGAGGAGTTCCGGAGAGACCTTGAGGTTCTTGGCGGTTGGGAGATAGGATGCGGGGTCATCTGCACCGCCGATACCCGGAAGTGCGCCCGCCGTCTGAGGTGTATTGGTGTCGTCCACAAGTTCAAAAGAAATTTCCTCTGGCTTTGCGCGGCGGAGCATGAAGAAGAAAATGGCAAAAACGATACCTGCGATGGCCAGCGCTGCGATCGGCCGAGCCAATTCGACATAGCCACTTACTGTGTCTGTGAGAGGTGAGCCTGCTGTAACAGTGGATGGAAATGCCACTTCTTTCATTGATACGAATGACGCAGGGTTTTCGTTTTTTGGGACCTCAATGCCCAAGGCATTGATAACCATGCTGCGAAGTTCGTTGATTTGTTCAGGCGTTCTTGGCGTAATCTCGCCGGTCTCGGAGGACTTTTCTGCCAAAAAGACTGCAGCAGTGATCCGCGTAATGGAGCCAGGGTTTTTAACTGTGTTCGTGAGGGTTTTATTAATCTCGTAGCTTTGGGTCTTCGATGAGCGGGAGGTGTTGCTGGCTTTTGTCGGGCCGGGCTTGTTCGCCTGAGCAGCCTGAGCTGGTGCGTTCGCCGCGACACCCGCGCCCTGGGCTTGTTCTGCTGAGGTCTCGTTGGTCGATGTGCTATCCTCTATGGTGACTTCCTGACGGGGAACTTGACCCTCGGGGTCGAAGCGCTCCTCTGTCATGGTTGCAGCCTCCGTGTTGATTGTTGCAGAAACGCGAACCACGGAATTTCCTGCCCCAAGAACCTTGGCGAGCATGGTTTCAACTTTAGAAGCAAGATATTCCTCAGTTTGCTGTTTGTATTTGACAACACTCGCAGCGCTGCCGAGTTGGGGGTCGGATTTGAGGTCTTCCGAAAGAACATTTCCTGCATTGTCAACCACAGCAACATCATCCACTTTCAAGCTTTCCACCGAGCTGGCCACCAACGACCGAATGGAGTTGACTGCCGCCTTGTCAAGCTGGGCACTGCCGGTGTCCACAAAAACAGATGCCGTCGGGCGCGAATCAGTGCTTCGCACAAGGAGTCGGCTCTCGGGCAGCACGACCATCACTCGGGCCGATTTGACTCCCTGCATCTGGGCCACTGTGCGGCTCAGCTCCCCTTGAAGAGCGCGCGTGTAGTTTGTGCGCTGCACAAAGTCACTAATTCCGAAGTTACTGCGGTCGAAAATTTCAAATCCCACACCATCTGCAGTGGGAAGGCCTTTGGACGCCAGATCCATGCGAACTCTGTAGACATCCTTGGAATCGACATAGATAGAACCACCACCGGCACCTATCTGGAAAGGAATGCTCTGGGCTTCAAGTTCCTTAACCACTTCGGAGGCCTCTTTTTCACCAAGTTTGCCGTAGAGAAGCTTCATGTCAGGGCGCTGTGCCCAGAAGAGCATAGCTCCGATTCCCAGAACTACTGCCACGCCCGCAGCAGACACAATGACGCGGTGGATGGGGCTGAGTTCGCTCCAAATTTTGGTGATTTGCTGAAGTGCTTGTTTCATCCTATCGGGACCGAGAAGAATTTATTAGCAAGGATCTGTGTGAACTCCATCAGACTTGAGCCCGCATGAGTTCTTGGTAGCTTTCCACCAATTTGTTGCGAAGTTCGACCATGAGTGTGAAGGAAACGCTCGACTCCTGCCCGGCAATCATAGCTTGGTGGAGATTCGTAGCCTCGCCAGTAAGGACTTTGTTTTTTTCGGTGGCCGATGTCTTCATCTTTCCGTCCACATCGGTCACAAATTTCTTCATCAAAGATCCGAAAGCATCTGGGCCGCCCACTTGGCTGCCACCTGCTGAGAAACCTGCCTCTTTGAGTGAGTTAGCTCGCTCGATATCGGGTTGGAAGTTCCGCATGGTGAGCGGAGCTGTCATGTTTGGAATGTTGGAGGGGATGGTGGAGATGTTCATAGACAGAATTTTCTAAAATATTAGCGACCGATGGAAAGAGCTTGTGTGGCCAGTTGGCGAGCATTGCGCACGACTGCAAGGTTAGCCTCGTAGGAGCGTGTGGCGGTGACCATGTCCACCATTTCAAAAGGGATATTCACATTTGGCATCGCCACGTTGCCGTCGGCATCCGCGTGGGGGTGCTCCGGATTGTTAATGATTTCGCCAGGAGTCTCATCACGCCTGATTTCCGAGAGGCGAACGCCTTGCATATTTGGGCCGGCTGCTGCGTCGAGGAGCGACTCGAATGCCACAATACGACGCTGATAAGCTTTGCCGTCGATGCCTTTAGTCGTGTGAGCATTCGCAATATTCTGCGAGACGATATCCACACGCATTTTTTCAGCGTCGAGAGCGCTGCCGGTGATGCTGCTGGCTGAGATGACGTTCATAAGTCTAGGGCGGGAGTTAATTCAAAGATAATCAGGAGGGACGGCCCACGATCGCGTGCCGGAGTTGTTTTAATGAGCCGCTTGCAAACTCCGTTAAAACATTGAAATTCATTGTGTTTTTTGTGAGGCCAAGAAGCTCGCTGTCGATTTGCACATTATTGCCATCGGCGCGTGTCGAGGCTGTAAAAGTGTCCACTTCAGTGCTTGGCAAGGCTTCAGCGATCAGATCGGCGTTCCGAGATTTGATGCTCGCATTAAGCTCTTGCTCGAAAGATTTGCTCAAATCCACACGCTTATAGCCTGGGGTCGAAACATTGGCGAGGTTACTTGCGATAGCTGAATGGCGCAGGGCCGAAACATCCATCATTTTTTTGACAGCGGTATAATTATCGCTGTTGAAGAGAGAGGCCACCATTTCCATGAATCTATGTTTAGCAGAAGCTGTGCCAGCTTCCGGCGAGACTTTGAAGCGGAATTCTGCATGCAATGTCACCTGGAAAAGGTGGCGCACAAGCTGAATCGCCAAGTATTTATAAGAGGAGCCTAACTTTTAGTTTATACTTCTATCAATAAGGGGTTTTAAATAAAAAATAGTTGTATCTCGAGAAGGCCTTTCTTTTGCCTAGGGGCAATGGGGGGCTCGTTTTTCGATTCTTCACGGAATTTAAGAACTCATCGTGGCAGAAGATACCATCGCCTATTTTTCATAACGGCAAAACTTGCCCAGATGCTAAGGAGGTGCTCTGAAGAAAAAGACTGCATTTTGATTGGCGAGAAAAGCATCTGAAACGCAAAAAAACCAAAGTTATTTGGCGCCTCAGTTCATGTTCGCACTGACTTATAACATAAGCCGATTGCTTTTGGACTTTTGGAAAGTGGCGCGGTAGCGCTCGGTCTCGGGGAGCGCGCCCGCCTCGGGTGCCGTCGGGTGCGCCTCGCGCGCGACATGGAGAGTTTTCACCGGCCTTCGGCGGCATTTTTTTGTTTCTTGGCCCGCGAGGGCGCACGCCAGCACACTCGAGGGCGAGTGCGCTCCCCGAGACCATGCGCACAACGCTTGGCTCAGCCAGAGCGAAGATCCACAACCTGGGAGCCACCGGTATGACGCCTCGAGGGGTATCGCCTCTCTTTGGCACTACGCCATTTTTTGCGATAACTCAGAATGTTTCATATTCAAATTCGTGAGTTAGACTCGAACTTTAAATTTGACCAGCAATCCAAATGGTTAGCACAAGGATTCTACTCTCGCAAAAAAGTCATTCGGTCAAAAATGCGACAAGATTCATGCCGCTCGCAGGACCGATTTTCGGAATTAAGACTGCAGCGTCGCCTTCGCGCCTGGGACAATATGCAGTGAGCCGCCCGGATCTTTCGACGAGGCCAGTCCGCTGGGATAAGCGATCTTTGCGCTCTCAATGATGGAAACCGCGTTTTGAGCGGTCTCCTTGAGATTTCCATCCAACTTGAAGATTTTCTCTGTTCCATCCGCCTTCTTGAGAGATACATTGCCATCTGGTAGAAATTTCAGGTCGAATGGCTCGGAGCTTCCCTCAAGCGCCTTGGCAATTTCTGGAGATTGCAGAATCTTTTGTGACATTTGCTGGAGGGTCATCTCGACATCCGAGCGACTTCCGATGCCCTCGGCGCTGAGGCGCTGCATATTCTTGTATTCGGGAGTATTCGTCGCCTTTGCCAACACCTGTGCGAAGGCCGCCTTCTTCATTTCCGCCGTGCTCGGCCCTTTTTCTGCTGAGTTTCCGGCGATGCTACCTAAAATATTGCTGCCTAATTTGGCAGCTGTGATTGCGAGAAGAGGATTCATGATTTGATGTCAACTCAAGCAACTCCCGTGCCATCTGAAAGCATAAAGCGTATGATTTTTTTCGAAGTGCAGTAGACGCGCAGTATGTGTGCGCGTATCTAAGCGTTTCTGAAAACTAGCGCGCCACGGGGGTTTGCGGCGCGATTTGGTTAGCAGCCTGTTGGGTGGACTGGGAGGGGAGAGGCGCGGCGGCGGGCTGCTCTGTTTTGAGGAATGTCGGCTGGAGATCGCTGGGCGGAGTTTCCTTGTCGAGGAGGGGGTAGAGTTCTTGCTCTGTCTTCTCGAGCCAGTCGAGGTTGTCGAGGCGCCATTGGGCCATGTCGCGGAGCGTGGCGAGGTTCAGACCGACCACGGCATCACCTTCCGCAGCAGGTGCGCTGGCGGGGATTTTGTCTATGATGTAGCGATAGGCTTCGCGGGCACGGGCGTGGTAGCGGAGGCGCTCGAAGCAAAGGCCGATCTGGTAAACGGTCGGGCCGCGCCAGTTCGGAGCCTCGTTGAGATCGGCAAGTCTTTGGTAGACTGATAGGGCTCCGAGGGTGTCGCCGGATTCGTAGAGTTCGTTGGCGATGTCGTTTCCGGTTTTACGCTGCCAGTAGGCCCAGACGGCTGG
Organism: Spartobacteria bacterium AMD-G4; assembly: GCA_002290555.1. Classification (GTDB taxonomy): domain Bacteria; phylum Verrucomicrobiota; class Verrucomicrobiia; order Chthoniobacterales; family Terrimicrobiaceae; genus UBA967. The sequence goes on along the minus strand of NEUK01000031.1, from coordinate 23,656 downwards.
TTTTTTCTTTCCGTATTCGCGCCCAGCTTGGAGGAGTTTGATCGTTTCTTTCATGGCCTCCTCTCTGCGGCCGAGTGCGCGCAAGGATTGAATTCGGAGGTATTGGGCTTCTGGCGCCAGCGGGCTGATGGGGTAGGTTGAAAGAAAGGATTCTGCGCCGGTGAGGGAGTTTGTGTATTGGCCGGAGAGGTAGGAGATGTAAGCCGAGCGGAAGGCGACTTCGCTGGCTTCGGCCTGCGTCATTTTTACGAGTTTGAGGCGAGAATAGAGTTCCGCTGCCGCCTTGTAATCACCCGACGCGAAGTGAGTGTGGGCAATCTCCATCTTGGCACGCAGAGAGGAGCCTGTGTATTCCTCGCCGGTTTTGACCTGCAACGACGAATAAAGAACGCTATAAAATTTGTTCAAGGCGCTGCCGTAGGCGCCGTTCTCACGGTAAATTTTGCCGAGGCGGAGAAGTGTTCCCGGAGTCTCTGGATCGCTTGGGAAGAGGTTGACGAATTGCTCGTAGATAACGGCTGCTTTCGCCGACTGTTTCTGTTTCTCTTCCAAATCTCGACCCATGAGCAGGATGGCACTCCGCTTTTGCTTTTCGGGGGCGGCAAGGCGGAGGATTTGGTTAAAAAGTTTTTCAGAAAGAGCGGAATCACCGTTTTCAATCGCTTGCTGCATTTCCTGCTCAAGAGCCTCAACACTGGCGCCACTGGCCATGAGGCTGGGTGCGTAAGCCGGATTCTCGTCGAGTTCGACCTCCAGCGCATCGAACTCGATTGGCACTGCCATACCGGATGGTGAGGAGCTTGGCGCAAGGTTATTTTGCAGCGGCGGAGCCGCGTGGGTTTCAACTAAGGCCGGACCCACGGGGTTTTGTGTTGTTGCCTCGGGAGTGATTGGAGGCGGTGAGGCGATCTCCGCATGGGCTGCGGCGGTCAAAAAGAGAACGGATAATCCGGTGAAGCGTCGCATAGTTATTCGACTGTGTATGAGGTGCTGCTGACTGGTTGATTGGCCGCATTTGCAGGCCGGAAAACAGTATCAAAAAAGGATCCTAACACATTCTCCCCAGCAGGCCCGTCGCCCGCGCCTTGGAAAAAATCCTGAGTCTGTTCGTTGTTAATGAACTTGGGAGTCGTGGACTCCACCACCTTGGTCTGGCTTGATGCGATTGAATCATCCAATGATGTCGGAGGATTGGTATCGTCTGGAATACTGACGATGGTTTTGGGCAGGAGCGGTGGTTTGCGCCGAGTATTCGAATCCTGCGCCACGCGCATCGAAGCGGGCCTCGGTAATTTTTGTTGAAGAACGACCGATTGAGATCCGCTTTTTTTCTTTGGGTTGCTGGAGCAAGAGGTTGAGCTAAAACTGGCAACGGCAAAAACTATTGCCAAAACTACCTGTGGGAAACCACGATAAACCCTATCGGAGCGCAGTCTCAATGGGTTGGAGGATTTGAACAGTGTCATAGTTTGCTTATCGGACAAAAAATCTGAACTTAAAGAGAAAACCTGCATCGGCAAGTGGAAAGTTCGGTTTGCCGTGCCTGCTATTTACGGCTCCCTAAAAATAGCAGGCATGAGTTTCAGCGTAAGGCACGAAAATTGCTGTGGTGAGTTCATGCTTTTCCTAAACTTCTGCCTTTTAGCTGCCCTGTCGTTATCGGCCTGCACGCAGTCCAGTCCTCCCACTGTTGGTGATAAGAGCAACCGGAGTGCCCGCATTCAGAGGATTTCCGAGCCCTCCATGTCGCTTCCCCCACAAGACCTTTCGTCAAGCGCTGGAATCCGCTGGCCGCAGGGCATGCGCCGACTTGCGGTCTTGCCGATCTACTCAGCCCGCCCGATTGATCAGACCCAACGGGACATGGACGGTATCTTCCGCGCCGAATTATCGAAGGTCGTTAAATACGAAATTGTTCAGGTCAGTCGTGCCGATATGGCTTCGCTCATCAATCGGGAATCGGTTTCCTCAGCGGAAATTATTCCCTCCTCGCTCGTTTCCATGCTCCGCCAGAAGTATGCTGCCGATGCGGTCCTGTTTACAGATTTCACTCTCTTTCGCCCATATCGTCCGCTGGCCATTGGTGTCCGCTCAAAGATAGTAGATACCAACACCATGGAAGTCCTTTGGATGGCTGACGGCATATTGGATTCGGCTGAACCGGATGTTTCCGAACTTGCCACTGACTTCTCCGATACCGGCCTCCAGATGAGTTACATTAGCTCAAAAGTTCCCAAGGGTCGTGAGAGAGAGAAGGGCAGTGGGAACCAAATCATCTTGCAAAGCCCTCGCCTCTATGCGGCTTTTGTTGCGCATGAGGCTTTTGCAAGCCTCTCTCCTCCTGCTCACACCCCTGCACCATGAGCTTGCGCCCCACTCAAATTGTTGCTGATACTGGGCACCTGGGATTATCAACTAAAAAAGTTCAAACTCGCTACCTGAACGAAATCAATGCCGAACTGACACCAGGCTTGATTCACGAGGTCAACAATGTCCTTACAGGCATCTATTTCAATCTCGAAAGTTGCCGAGAGGGCATTGACGCAGCAAATCCGATGGCTGAGCCTCTTCAGGAAATTCAAGCCGGTGTGGAACGCATTAAAACGGTCCTCGGTCGTATCACACAGATTTATCTAAATGCTGCCGATAGGGAGATAAATTACCATGAACTTCAGGTGCTTGTGAGTGAGCAGATCGATCTTTTGCAAATCATTTTTCCCAAAACGGCCCGTATCAGCCTCACGGCTACTGAGGAGCCGCTTTTCCTTCGTGTATCTGAGGAGTCCTTTCGTGTGGGGTTGCTTGCTCTGGCCACTTCGCTCAGGGGTCTGTATCCCCAAGGAAAGATTGAAATTCCGCTGTCTATCGTATCTCCTCTGGAGCTCGTTCGCATGAACGAAAAGGAGGATTTTGCCGATTGTATAGGTGTTTCGTTCCGATTGCCTTGCCTTGCTTTGTCGGTTTCTGAGATTGATGACTTTCACTCAGCAAATCTAACGTCCGACATTTCCATGGCAAACACGGAGGCTATCATTTGCGCAACAGGCGGCCGCCTCCTATTTTCGACTGGCGAAGATTTGCAGTCCACCCATGTCACTATGATATTTCCTCAATACCACCTCAACTCTCAACATTGATACCCACCTCATCATTCTTTTGTGAATAAACCTCACCTTTCTATTTTATCTGTTGATGACGACCCGATCATTCTCAAGGTTCTTGAGGATCTTGTAACTCGTGCGGGTTACCACTCGATGAGCACCACAAGCGGTGAGGAGGCCCTCCATTTGGCTGTGGATCGTAAATTTGCCGTCGTTATTGCTGATCATAACATGCCGGACATGATGGGGGCAGAATTGCTCAGTCGCATTGCGCGCATCCAGCCTTCGGCTTCGCGCATTCTCATCACTGGCATCAAATCCCTCGATGTCCTCACCGCAGCAGTGAACAACGGTGAGATTTTCCGCTTTGTCACCAAGCCTTGGATTTCTGCGGAGATGATAGCCACCTTGCACAATGCTGTGCAGCGTTACGAGTTGATCGAGTCAAACCGTGCTCTTGAAAAAACGACCCAGGAACTCAACGACAAGCTATCGGCTGCAAACCTCCAGCTTGCACGGCAGCTAAAGGAATTGGAGACAGGCAAAGAGGAAATCGACCGTTCTCACGAGTCGCTGAAGACCAATTTCAGCCGTTCCTTGGAGCTCTGCCAGCGCATCCTGACGACTTTTAACCCGCTCCTCGGTGAGCAGGCCAAGGCTGCCGCGTCAATCTGCCAGACGATGGCGGAAACTCACTATTTCAACGAGGAACAAAAGCACGTTCTTGATGTGAGTGCGCGACTCTACGACATAGGCCTCGCTGCCGTGCCCCACGGGTTTATGGCGACTGTTCAGACGAACTCGGACGACATGTCTCCTGAGTTGAAGACGGTATTTTTCAATCATACCATCCACGGCCAGACGCTGGCGTCTTTCGTGGACCTCTTAAAACCCGTGGGAGAGACAATCCGGGCGCACCATGAGCGGTTCGACGGCACTGGCTTCCCCGATGGTTTGGGTGGCGAGATGATTCCGTGGACGGCGCGTTGCCTGGCCGTAGTTGTCTATTATGTGACCTGTGGGCTTCCACAGGAGCAGGCTGTGGATCGTATCCTTGAGCAGTCGGGCACCGCCTTCGATCCCGATGCCACCAGGCTTTTTCTGCGCTGTGCGCAGGCGACTTCGCTTCCTCGTCTTGTCCGCGAAGTGATGGTCGATGAGTTGGAGGTCGGCATGCAGCTCGCCAGCGGCATTTATAGTCCAACAGGCGTGCTGCTTGTGGCCGAGAGTTACCACCTCGACGAAAACACCATCACAAAAATCCGGAACTACAACAGCTCCTCCACACTCCTTCGCCAACTGCTCGTCTATTGCTGAGCGCTGCGTCCCTGAAGGAGGCTGCCGACCTTTGAGATGAGATCGCCTACAGCATATGGCTTCCGCAGAAATTCATAATCCGGCTCGTGTTCCTTGGCGAGTTCCTGCTGGTCTGGGTAGCCGGAGGTCAGAAGGAATGAAGTTCCGGGACGTTTTTTCTCTATTTTGTGCGCCAATTGCAGTCCCCCCATTTGCGGCATGACCATGTCGGTAAAAACCAGATCTGGTGCGAAACTATTGCTATCCTCAAAGTAGGAAAGTGCTGTCTGTCCGTCATCTGCCTCAATAACGCGATGGCCGAGGCGTTGAAGAACGGTGCGTGCAAAATTTCTGATCGCCGAGTCATCCTCTACAAGGAGGATTGTCGCGGGAGCCATCGTTTTTGGTTGCGCTTCGCTCTCGGGTTTGGACGGTTCGGTTTGCACGGCTGAGAGAAAAATATTGAGACAGCTCAAGCCCTCCGAATCCTGCAAGATTTGGAGCCTGCCGTAATTTTCCCCGATGACTGCTGAAGCCGTTGCAATGTTTCGGTTTTTTTCCAATGTTCTGGTCACACTCCGTCCGGATTTAGGCATGAACTTCAGCGAGATGCGCGCGTATTCTCCCGAAGGCAGTGTTTTTTCGGAAATGATGCGCGCAAGTTGAACATCCTCGACTCCTCCTTTGATCTGGAGCTTCCCCCCATGCGGCATCGCCTCGCGAGCGGCGACAGCAAGGTTGATGAATGCCTGCTCAATCTGGTCTCGGTCACCCTGAACGAGCGGAAGTTTGGTTGCGATTTCGATCACCAACTCGATCTGTTCGCCCAAAAGACGGTTGAGCATCTTCACCACATTGTTCAAAAGCTCGCCAATATTCACGGATCCACGACGAATCGCTGGAGGGTTGCTAAACGACAGAAGTTGGTTGGTTAGGGAGGATGCGCGATGGGCGGCTTTCTCAATTTCTTTCACAAAGCCAGTGAGCTCGCTCGCTTCAGGCATCTCATCCATCAGAATTTGTGAGTAGCCAATCACAACAGAAAGCATGTTGTTGAAATCATGGGCAACCCCGCCTGTCAGCTTGCTGAAAGCTTCCGCGCGATGGGATCTTACAAGGCGGGCTTCCATTTCGCGTAATTCCGACACATCCGTGATCACCGAGCAGAGCGCCACTCCGCTATCTTCTGTCGAGGCAACAAAATAGCCGCGCTCCAGGAGAACCGTGTAGTGGCCGTTCTTCTTGCGTGCCCTGTATTCGGCTTGAAATGGTCCGCCCTCTGAAAGAACCCGCTCTATTTCCTTGCGGTAGGCGGCTCGATCATCGGGATGGATGAGTAACATCCAGATTTCAAATTGACCTGCGATCTCATGGGGGAAGATACCTAGAATCCACTCCATGGCGCCGGAGTAGATCGTCTCATCCGTCGAGATGTCCCACTCGCGCAGTATTTGTTCAGCAGATTGTATGGCGCATACAGCGCGCAGTTTCCACTGTCGCTGTTTGCGAAGCTCCGCTGTGAATTCCTCTTCCACGAATCCGGAACCTGCAGCAGAGATATTTGGAGTTGCTTCAATCACTGTAAACGCGACGCTTAACCTAATACCTCAAGCATCCAGCAAAAGGACTATTTTTTTGATAAAAGGACCTCCGCATGTATCCGCGCGGATTCCAGCTGTCCACCCAACATCCGCGCGATTTCGGCGATGCGCTGCGCGCCAACAGTGGGCGAGAGAGATGTCCGTGTGCGCTCGCCCTTGGTATCTTTGGAAACCAGAAATTGAGAGTCCGCAGCGGCAGCGACCTGGGGGAGGTGCGTGATACAGAAGACCTGGTGCGATGCAGAAAGTTCCCGCATCTTCGCCCCCACTTTAGCTCCGATTTCACCTCCGACATTTGCGTCGATCTCGTCAAAGATAAGTACGGGCACGCCGTCTTGTGCGGCAAGCGAGGTTTTCAATGCGAGCATGACACGCGAAATTTCACCGCTTGATGCAATGGCACGGAGAGGTCGCTCGGCCTCGCCGGGATTCGGAGCGAAAAGAAAATCCACCTGCTCCACGCCAAACGGTGAAGTCTCGCCGAGTTCCTCGAAAAGAATCGAAAAACCGGCCTTATTGAACCCGAGGTCGGTGAGATGCGCTTTCACTAATTTGGCCAATTTGGGTGCGACCTTGCGCCGCGCTGCTCCGAGCATTGCGGCTGCTGATTCCAAAGACTGGCGTGCCTTGGAAATCTCGTCGTCCAAGCCAGCACCGCGTTCCTCGCGGTTCTTCAGCGTCGCAAGTTTTGCAGTCGCAGACACCCCGAATTCAATGACGGCTTCAACGCTGGCCCCATATTTTCGCTTCAGATTTTGGATCGTATCGAGTCTCGCTTCGATAGTCTCAAGAGTCTTCGGATCGGCGTCCAGAGTGGACGAGTAACGGTCAGCCTCCTTTGCCAAATCCTGGAGTGATTCGAAAATACCGCAGGCGGTCGTATGGAGACTCTCTGTTTGTGAGTCAAGACGTTGAAGCTCTCGCATGAGACGCGAGACATCCGCCCAACGCGATGTGATCGAGTCCTCAGATTCGGAGAGCAGGCCGACAAGGTCTGCACAAATCGAGCAAATACGGTTTGCATTTGAGCCAGAGCGCTGGCGCGCGAGGAGTTTGTCTTCCTCGCCTGCCTGAAGATTCGCTTCGTCGATCTCGGCGACTTGGTGAGTTAAAAGATCGAGCTCACGAGCAAGGGCCTCGGCATTTTCCGTCAAGCGCTTTTTTTCAGCCGTGAGGTGCATCCACTCGCGGCGTCGCATGGCATAGTCTGCACGCAAGGATTCCGCACCCGCAAAGGAGTCCAAAACCAACATCTGCTGATCTCTCGAGAACAGGCTCTGGTGGTCGTGCGGGCCGTGAAGATCTACCAGCAAATCTCCAAGCTGCCGTAGAAGCGCCAGCGTGCACGGCGAGCCGTTCACAAACTGTTTGCCTGCCCCGCCCGTGGATACTGTGCGCTTAATAATCAGCGCTCCCTCCTCACAGGGTTCCACTCCGCCCCCCTCGAGTATGCCGTGAAGTGGCGATTTTGGTGGGATTTGAAAAAGGCCCTCCACTGCACAGGCATCGGCTCCCGAACGCACAAGTGACTTGTCGGCACGCTCCCCGAGAAGAAGTTTCACAGCTCCGAGGATGATGGACTTTCCCGCTCCGGTTTCGCCCGTTATTGCGACAAAGCCAGACGGAGGATCCCAGAGGAGATCCTCCACCAAGGCGAGATTGCGGATACGAAGAGATGCCAGCGTTGCGGACATGCTCCGACTATGTCACGCTTGCCATCGAATTCCAAGCGATGCAACAGATGCAAATCACATTTTTGGGCACAGGGACCTCGCACGGGATCCCGGTGATTGGATGCTCATGTGCGGTTTGCAAATCCACAGATTCGCGTGACAAGCGCCTCCGCACATCAATCCAGATCAAAACCCCGGGATTCTCACTCATCGTCGATACCACACCCGATTTTCGCACCCAATGCCTCAGGGAGGATATTGGCAGCGTGGATGCCGTCCTCTACACGCACGCGCATGTCGACCACATTCTTGGATTTGATGACTTGAGGCGCTTTTGCGAAATGGAAAATAAGAGTATGCCGATTTTGGGATCGCGTGAAACCCTCGACAGCCTCGCGCGCACTTTCCATTACGCCTTTGATGGATCCTCTCGCTTTCCAAATTACATCCGTCCCGATCCTCAACCCATAAAAGGTCCCTTCAGCCTTGGTGGTCTTGATATTGTGCCTGTCGAGTTGCCACACGGGCGCATGACGACAAACGGATTTGTCTTTGAAAAAAACGGCCGCCGTCTTCTTGCCTACTACACGGATTGTGCGGCAATACCTTCCCAAGCTGAGGAAGCGGCAAGAGATGTCGATGTGCTCGTGATCGACGCCCTCAGGCATAATTCCCACCAGACCCACTTCACCGTGCAAGGCGCTCTGGATGCTGCCCGCCGCATTCACGCCCGCCAAACCTACTTCATCCACATGTGCCACGAACTTGGACACGCCGAGACCGAGGCTTCGCTGCCGCTGGATGTTAGACTTGCCTACGATGGCCTTTGCCTTGATCTCTAAATACGCCCTGCTTCTTGCACTATTCCTTCACGCGGTGACGACCGTTTTCGCGAGGGATAAATTGTCCGATGCTACCATTGTCCTGTTCAACGCGAACGACCCTGAGTCCGAAGGCTTGGCGGGTTACTACGCCCAGAAGCGGGATATACCGCCAGATCGCGTTGTGGGTCTCTTATGCCCATCTTCAGAGGAAATCTCCCGCGCGGATTTCAATACCACCATTGCCGCGCCACTCAGGAAAAAAATGGAAGCCAAGGGTTGGTGGAAAATGCGGCGAGGTCCAAGCGGTCAGAAATCTGTCGTTCAAACATCCATCCGCTTTGTCGCTATCATGCGCGGTGTGCCTCTCAAAATCAGCGCCGATGCGTCGATTCTCCCATCTGAAGGAGCGCGGAATATCCCTGAGGTCATATCATCGCGCAACGAGGCTTCGGTAGACAGTGAGATTTCCGCCTTGGGACTTCCGAATTGGAAGCCGGCGAGTGTTATTGAAAATCCTTACTTCGGCCGGTTCACCCAGATTCTTGATGACTCGGTCTTCCCCGGGATGCTGCTTGCGGCGCGGCTTGACGGCCCCACGGCTTCCATGGTGCGAGCCATGATCGACGACTCGCTCATGGTCGAGAAGGAAGGTCTCTGGGGCTGGGCCTATATCGACGGGAGGGATATCACAAATGGCGGCTTCACTGAGGGCGATAATTGGATGCGCCACCTCGTCGAGATTCTCCGCCAACGCGGAGTTCCCACGATCTTCGACAATCTGCCCTCTACATTCGGAGATCAATTTCCCATTACCGATGCGGCCATCTACTTTGGATGGTATGCGGGCGATGTGAATGGACCATTTGCACAACAGGATTTTCGCTTCAAACCTGGAGCTGTGGCGGTCCATTTGCACTCCTACAGCGCGAATACCCTCCGTAGCACGACCACGAATTGGTGCGGTCCACTCATCGCGCGCGGAGTCGCGGCGACGCTGGGAAATGTCTACGAACCCTACCTCTCGCTCACCGCCAACCTGGATATTTTTCAGGATCGATTGATGAGCGGCCTCACCCTTGCAGAGAGCGCCCACATGTCCATGCGCGCACTTTCCTGGATGGGAGTGGTGATCGGCGATCCGCTCTACAGGCCCTACGCGGTTTGGAATCAATTTTACGACCCGAGAAATCGGCCCCCAAACCCTTGGCGACGCTTCCGCAGCATCACCCTCAATGCCAAAGGCAACATCCTCGATGCCGTCATTCCTCTCCACGAAGCGGCTCGGGAAACTCGAGACGGAATGTTTCTCGAGGCGCTTGGGGCCGCGCAGTTCGATGTCAAGGATTCTGCGGCTTCGGTGAATTCCTTCCGGGATGCTCTGGCCCTCACCACCAACAACGAGGTGTATCGGCGTTTGGAAATCGAAACCGCCGAAGCCTTGCGTACCGTCAATGCCTCATCGAAGCCCGATCAGCCGATCGAGCAGCAGACGGCCGAGTCGCTTCTTGAGATGCCGGATTCCCCTATTCCCTCCGAGAATGGCACGGGGCCAGATTCCTCACTGGTCAAGCCCGCCCCGGCCTTGCCGAAAATCCCGACTGAAATTCCCAACTTGCCCTACCCCGACTTGTGAGATTGTCCCACCTCGCCAGCTACGAGTCAGCCCGATTGTCCTCTCGCTTCCATGAGGAACTCGTCCGCCAAGGGGAAATTGAAATTCAAGCCCGCCTCTTCAACGGCGAATATGGAGTGAAATGGCACACAACGGACGGCGAGGCGTTTGAGATTCTGCACTTCGGTGAGTGGAACCGCGAGGCCGGACCCGACTTCAAAGGCGCTGTCATCCAATTCGAAAAATCCGGGAAAAAGACCGGCGATATCGAGGTGGATCGCGAGGGCCGCGATTGGGAGAGGCACGGCCATGCCCTCAATGCCTCTTTCACCGGCGTCATCTTGCATTTTTTCGTTGAGGATTCGCGTGACCAAGCCTTCGCCCGAACGCTCGATCACCGTGCTGTTCCTCAGGCGCGTCTGGTGCTTGATGTCCCGGCCACGCCACATGAAATCTCGCAAGCCGAGCATGTGAGCCTGGATGAAGCCAGACGAATGATTTCCGAAGCGGCAGAATTCCGCCTGCGCAATAAACACTCCGCACATTTGCGCGCGGTCGCTTTGCATGGTGCCGATACCGCCATGTTCCATGCGATCGCCACAGGTCTTGGCTACAAGAACAACGCGATCCCGTTTCTCCTCGCCGCCCAGCGTGCCAGCCTGCGCCGCGCGGGAGGCGTCTCCGGCGAAGCCCTTCTTTTTGGCCTTGCCGGTTTTTTGGAGCCCCGCTCCTTTGATGAGGCAGATGAGATGACGCGCCGTTATCTCAAGCCCCTGTGGGACCAGTGGTGGGCTGTTCGCGATGCCATGACCCGCATCGTGCTGGACAAGAAAATGTGGAAACTCTCCGGCATCCGCCCATCAAACCACCCGCATCGTCGCTTGGGTGCTCTCGCTGCGGTCGCCACCGCGTTCGACACACTCCGGAAATCCATGCGGGATGCCGGAGCAAAGGGATTCCGCGCTTCCCTTGAAAATCTCGACCATCCCTACTGGTGCCGTCACTGGAACCTCAGCGCTGCCGAGCTTTCTAAACCCGTTGCTCTCATCGGCGGTGACCGTATCACGGATCTCCTCATCAATGCTTTTCTTCCATCCCAACCGTTGGATATCGCCCGTGCAGAACTTGGGCACCTTCGTGGTCCCTATCCAAGCGGCCGACTTCTTCGTGCCAGCAACTGGTTGGTCGGCAGTGTGGTGCCAGATCTCATGCGCACAGCCATGGACCAGCAAGGGCTTTTACAGCTTCATACAGATTTCTCAGCCTCATCCGCAATAGAGGCTTCTTCCAAAATATTATGCAGGAATTAGGTAAAAAATACTCGCTTTCGCGGCAGGGAGTGGTATGAGTATTTCGTAACGAACCGCCAGCATTCACATCTTTGACGGATGTGAAACTCAAAAATGACAAGTTCTCCAACATTGCTCTGCATTGATGACAGCAAATTGGTTCAAAGCCTGGTCAGTCGGGAGTTGGAGCAATATCATGTGCAGCTTCATTTTGCAAACGACGGAAGTGAGGGCTTGGACTTCTGCCTGAGCGAAACACCCGATCTCGTGATGCTCGACTTAAGAATGCCGAGGATGGATGGCATTGAATTTTTAAAAAAATGGAAAGCCGAACTCGGTTTCTCAGATACACGGTTCATCATCATGACCTCCGAGACGAGTCGCGACATCGTGGAGCAAATCGTGAGCTTCGGGATTTCCGATTACATTGCAAAACCATTTTCCGGGAACACACTTATAAGTAGAATTTCCCAGCATATTCCGCTAAAATTGCGAGAAAATCACATCCGTATCCCGCACACGCCCAGACTCTTTTCCTCCCAACCACGCGTTCCGGCCACGCAGATCGCACAATCCGCGCCCAAGCCGGGAGCCCCTGCATCACCCGCCACCATCACGCTGCGAACGATCCGTGTGTTAACAAAAAAGACAGATGGCGATCGTGGCGATCACCCATCAGAAGAAATTTCTTTGCACGAGATTATCTCAAAATACCAAGTTCTGTTGGGGGTGAGAAATGCTTACCTCACCACTTTTATTGCCGTGCTTCTCCAAGAGGGCAAGGTTTGCATCGAATCCGGCAAATTTTCAGAGCGAATTCAATTGCTGGACAGGAAGAGCAGGATCGACGAGCCCACAGCGGCTTTCCTCCTGGCAAGGTATTTTGAAGAACAACGAGCGGAATCGCAAATGGACTCTCGCTCCACCCAGAGGATCGTGCTTAAGCCTTCCTCAAGAACCGCGGCTCCTAAAAAATAAGATTGCGGACGTCTTTTCAAAATCGGGAGTGCCAACGGGCGATAGCCATTTGAAATACTCACTCACAAACGAGAGCGTTCTTTACAAAGGAGCCAAGCTGTATCGTGTCCGCGCGGCGTGCGATATTGGTTCGAATTTCGACGAACCCATTCCTGCGGGCACGCTCGGCGGCTGGATTGAGAGCGAGAAAAATCTCTCACAAGAGGGGTTTTGTTGGGTGCATTTGGATGCAAAAGTTTTCGGTGAAGCCCATGTGTGTGGTGATGCCAGGGTCACCGACGAGGCGGTTGTAAGGGGGAACGCAATCGTCTCGGGCGAGGCGCTCGTGGCTGGCGCTGCCTTGGTATCAGGCCATGCGCATGTCACTGACCTCGCGAAAGTCGATGGCAAGCAGGTCTCCGTGGGCGGCCACGCGAGGGTGGGTGGCTATTGCCAGATTCGCGGCAGCGCCTGTGTGATAGGAGAGGCCCTTGTCGGCGGCTGCGCGAGCGTTTCCCAGATGGCGGTTGTGGCCGGCCGGACCCACATAAAAGACAATGCGCAGGTGTCCGGTGCCTCCCGTATTCAAAATAAAGCAACGGTCTCCGATCAGGCCGAAGTGCGCGGCCATGCCGTGGTTCGCGGTCGCGCTGTCGTGTGCCAGGCTGCCGTGGTGGAAGGAGAAGTCGTCGTTGCCGGATCGGTCGTGGTCGCAGGAAACACGGTTCTCAATGGCAGCGAACGTTTTTTCGGCACCGCCCGCATCGGCTGAATGGGAATTCTCAGGATGAAAAAATACCCTACGGACCTACCGCAGTGGAGATGGGAGACTTAAAAACACGGCCACATGCCGTGTTTCCGGAAGGATGAATTTTCGAATTTCCACCTCCACCGAAGACGCCCCGAATTCATCCAAAATGAGATCACCGATTTCTTGGGCAAGCGTCTCGATAAGCCGTCTCGGCCTCTCCGCCGCAAGACCGACGACCCGCTGGCAGACGGCGGCGTAGTCGACCGTGAGGGCGATATCGTCCTGCATCTCGGCGAAATCTCTCGCCGGTCTGATGCGAATGTCCAACTCGATTTCCTGCGCCCCGCTTCGCTCCGCATCAGGCACGCCGATCCAGGTTTTGACCCGCAGCGAATCGATAATGATCTCGTTCATAGCAACTGCTGCACGGCCGCGATGTCGCGAGCGATGATCGTCGGTCGTGCCGGGATGAGTTTTTCGATGCGGTCGAAGCCCGAGAGCACGGCCACATCGAGCACGCCCCCGTGGCGGGCGGTTTCGACATCATGCACCATGTCGCCGACGAACATCGTCTCCTTGGGATTCAGCGAGTGGGTATGAAGGATTTCGCGGATTTTTTCCCGCTTGTCCATGATCTCGGTGTAGGCGGCTTCGAAGTAATTTTCCACCCCCAGCCGCCCGGCTTGAATCTTAAAATGCGAGGTCTTGATCGTGCTCAGCAGGAAAGTTCGTCGGCCTGTGGCGCGGCAGAATTCCAAAAATTCCAGCGCCCCGGGCAGGAGTTCGATTCGGTCGTTCAAGCCCAGGAAAAACCGCTCGTAAAGCGCCTCCAAGCCCTCCGCCGTGGCATCTGGCAGGAGGTCCGCATAGAACCCCGAAAACGGCAGGCGGAAATGCTCGCGGAATTCCTCCAGCGTGAGTGCGTCCCTCCCATACTCGGCAAAGATCAGGTTCGTCGCCTCCAGCACGGCGGAGAGGTCGTCCGCCAGCGTGCCGGACCAGTCGAGAAGCACATTTCGAATCATAACTTTTAAAAAGTAATAGCCAGCCGGGCACCGATCACGAAGGCATTTGGCGCCGAGTTGTCGCCACCCGGATTCACAATAAGCTGGGCATCCGGCTGTAGGATGCACCACGGGGTGAGCACGCACTGGTAGGTGGCTTCCAGAACCATTTCGGACACCGCGCCGTCCCCGCCAGCCGCGCCGATGTCCGCACGCGCATCGGGGCTCAGCGCGGCAAAGCCATAGGCCAGTCCGAAGGAATCACAACCCCGGCCGGGTATCAGGCCTTTGTAGGTGAATCCCATATCAAAGAAAAAATCGACCACATTCCTGTCGGGCGGCGTGAAGCCCGTGCGGCCAAAGAACCCAAGCCCCTCGTCGCTCTTGGGGTCGGCCTCCCCATTTTCGCGGAACAGCATTTGGTCGAGCACCAGATAATAGCCCGAGTTGCCGGACGAGGTGGAGTCGGCCAAGGCGTCCGCATATTGCCCGCTTTGAAGCCAAGCTCCCAACTTCAAGAAACCGGGCAGGATTCGAGACTCATCGGCCTTGCCCCAGTAAAATTGGGCCTCGTTCATCCAAGTGAATCCATTTTGCGCATCCAACCTCCAGCGGAACCCATGGAGGTTCACATCCTGCGCAAAGACATTTCCTTGGTAGGCTCCCGAGAGGAAGGTGAAGGCCTCGCTCGGCGAGTAGGCGAGGCGCAGTCCGGGTGCGCCGACCGGAAAAGCGGCTCCACCATTCGGCATGTTGGAACCTACCAGTGCTGCCCAGCCGAACTCAGCATTGATGAAAAGCCCCCCATAATTGGAGACGAGGAACTCCGAGTCGGCTGTGACTTGGCCAACGCGGAGGGAGACCTGCTCGTCCAGGAAATCCTGCTCCAGCCAAAGCTCTGTGCACCGGAGTGTGTCGAATCCGGCGATGTTCGAAATCGTCAGAAAATTTCCGACCAAATCCTGACTCGCATCTTTTCCGCTCAGCCAGATCCAGTTTGTGCTGGCTCTCGCCCCGTGCCAGCCGACGAGTTTTTCCAAATCCAGCTCGGACCCAAAATCCAGCAAGCCCGTGTAAACCGATCCCGTCCTAAGCCCGCCCGCCGTGTTGCCCCAGACCTCCGCTGTGTAGTTGGCGTAAATATCCACTCCGCGATCCGAAAGTGCGGGGCCTTTTGCAAACCAATTGCCTGTGAGTGTCTCCCACTCCAGAAAGGGAGCGGCACTGTTCTGTATAGATTCGTTTTGGGCGCGGAGCAGGATCGTTGCCGATAAAACGCAACACAGGGTTGTCAGGAAAAATTTCACCGTGGGAGATTTCCTCAATCCCAGCACGGGGGTCAAGGCATGGTTCTCGCTGGGCACCGCCGCCGGCCCTCGGGTCTTAATCAGCCTGCGCCGAGAAGGGCCTGGGCAGCAGCGAGAGCCTCCGGGATTTGTGTGGTGTCTTTGCCACCGCCTCGGGCCATGTCGGGTTTGCCGCCGCCTTTTCCTCCAACGATCGGGGCGATGGATTGAATGATCTTGCCGGCTTGGATTTTTGAGGTGAAGGCCGGGCTGACGCTGGCTGCGAGGGAGACGGCGTTGTTGGCCGAGCCAGCAAGCACAGTGACGCCTTCGAAGTTGGGCTTGAGCGCGTCGAGCACGGCTTGCAGGTAGTCGCCATCCACTGCGCCGAGGTTGGCGGAGAGGAAGGGGATTCCTCCGAGCGATTCGGCTTTTGCGGCGAGATCCTTTGCGCTGGCTGCGGCTTCTTTGGATCGCGCGGCTTTGAGGGCTTTTTCGAGCTCCTTTTGATGGGCGAGGAGGGCTTCAAGTTTCTTCTCGATCTCGGCAGCGGGGGAATTCAGGAGGCGCGCGATCTCGTGGAGTCGCTGGGTTTCCTGCGATGCGAGAGCGCTGGCTTCGAGGCCGGCGATGGCTTCGATGCGGCGGACTCCAGCTGCGATGGCGGATTCCGCCAGGATGCGGAAGAGGCCGATCTCACCGGTGGCCCGGGTGTGGGTGCCGGCGCAGAGTTCCATCGAGTAGCCGTCAAGGTTTCCTGTTCCTCCGACTTGGACGACGCGCACGGTGTCGCCGTATTTGTCGCCGAAGAATTGCATGATATCCGCGCGGCCGCGCACTTCGGCGTAGGGGACCTCGGTCCAGGATACACTGGCATTTTCCAGAATGCGTTCGTTAACCAAATTTTCAATCTCGCGCACTTGCTGTGCGGTCAGGGCGGCGCTGTTGAAGTCGAAGGTGAGTTTTTCGGGGGAGACTGAGGAGCCTTTCTGCGTGGCCTCGGGAGAGACGACTTCATGCAGCGCCCAGTGGAGGAGGTGGGTCACGGTGTGGTGGCGCTGGATCGCCGCGCGGCGTGTGGCGTTAACGGAGACTTGGACTTCGTCGCCGACATTCGGGGCGTCGGCGGAATCGAGCAGGTGGAGCCAAGTGTTGCCGGTCTTCTGGGTGTTTGCGACACGCCAAAGCTGTCCGCCCCGGGTGATCTCGGCTGTGTCGCCGACTTGGCCGCCCATCTCAGCATAGCAGGGAGTGCGGTCGAGAATCACTGCCGTGCGGTCTTTGATGGTCAGAACCTCGAGCACGCGGGCTGTGACTGTGAGGGACTCGTAGCCCGTGAAAACCGTGGGTGTGGTGGTTTCAATTTCGGAAAGTGTGATGACTTGTTTCTTCTGAGCCGCCCGGGCACGCGCGCGCTGGCCCTCCATGAGGGTGTTGAATCCCTCCGTGTCCACCGTGAGACCACGTTCGCGCGCCATGAGTTCGGTAAGGTCGAGAGGGAAGCCCTGTTCGTCGTAGAGTTTGAATGCGAAGGCGCCGGTGATGTTTCCCTGTGCGGCAGCTTCGTTGAAGAGGGCGATTCCCTTGTCGAGCGTTTTGTTGAAGGATTCCTCCTCGAGCTTCAGGATATCTTCTATGTGTTTTTGCTTCGTGCGAATTTCGGGGAAGACATCGCCCATTGTGCGAGCGAGGACATCAACGAGTTTGTGGAAAAACGGCGCGCGGAAGCCGAGCGAACGGCCGTAGCGGACGGCGCGGCGCAGGATGCGCCGGAGCACATAGTTCCGGTCGGTGTTGCCCGGCTGAATGCCGTCGCCGATGGCAAAGGTGAGGGTGCGGATGTGGTCGGCGATGACGCGGAAGGCGACATCATTTTTTTCCTGTTCGGTGTCTCCAGTGGAACCACTGACGGGCAGCGTGGATCCGTAGGTCTGGCCGCTGAGTTTTTCAAGCTCATCGAAGATCGGGCGGAAAATGTCGGTCTCGTAGTTCGAGATGCGGGCGTTGGCGAAATCGGTGAGGTTTTTTGTGCCTTGGATGATCGAGGCGACGCGTTCGAAGCCCATGCCTGTATCGACATGGCAGGCGGGGAGGGGAGAGAACGAGCCGTCTGGATTGGCATTGAACTGGATGAAGACGAGGTTCCAAATCTCGATGCAGTCGGCGGAGCCTTTGTTGACGAGCGCCCCGCCCGTGTCGCCGGCGGGCGTGAGATCGACATGCAGCTCCGAGCAGGGGCCGCAGGGGCCGGTTTCGCCCATCATCCAGAAGTTGTCCTTCTTGTTGCCGTTTACGATGTGGACGGCGGGATCGAGCCCGACCGAGCGAAACTTTTCAGCCCAGATTTCCCATGCCTCCTCGTCGCGCGAGGCGGGGTCGCCTGGCTCGGGATTGTAGATCGTGGCGTAAAGGCGGGCGGGCGGGAATTTCCAACGGCCGATGACGAGTTCCCAAGCCCAGTCGATCGCTTCCTTCTTGAAATAATCCCCGAATGACCAGTTGCCCAGCATCTCGAACATGGTGTGGTGGTAGGTGTCGAGGCCGACATCATCGAGGTCGTTATGTTTTCCACCTGCCCGGATACATTTCTGCGTATCGGCGGCACGCAGGTCGGAGCTGGGCAGCGCGCCCGCCCACTTGGAAACATCCGGCGCCTTTTGACCGAGGAAAAATGGAACAAACTGGTTCATGCCGGCGTTCGTGAAAAGCAGGTTCGGCGAATCAGGCATAAGGCTCGAGGAAGGAACGATCGTGTGTTGCTTCTCGCGGAAAAAATCGAGGAATGACTGGCGGATTTGAGCGGATGTCATGGTTGAAAAATGAGTCGCCGTAGGAAACCCGACTCCGGCGGGGTTGGCAATCGCGTTCAGGCGGGAGTTGGGCTGCCACCCGCTGCGGCGAGGACCTCAGCGGCTGTCTTGAAATGCATCTTGGCGTGGCTTTCCAGCGCTTCGGGACCTTTCGACTGAATCAGGACAATGGCGGCCTGCTTAACCTGCGCGGAGACGCCGCGAGGCAATGTCATACCGGACTCGCGGCCTTTTTCCTCCAGCCAATCGATGAACTTTTCGCGCGCGAGGATGGATGCTGCCGCGACAGCGTAGTCCGACTCGGCCTTGGTGCGTTGGTCGAGTTGGATTTTACGCCCTTTTTCCATCAACGAACGCTCAAGCACGCGCACATCGGCGAATTTGTCAGAAAGCGCGCGGGGGCAGTCGGGGCAAAGCTCACAAAGATCCTCGATCACGCGTGCATGCCCCCAGGCGAGGAGGCGGTTCAGATTTCCAATCTTGCGGTAGAGGTCGTTGTAGCGGGGCGGAGCGACAGTCACGAGGCTGGCTGGAACGCGGATTTTGCGGATGGCTGCTGCCAACTCGCGGATGCGTTTGTCGCTGCTGATGGCCTTGCTGTCCTGAACGCCAGCATCGCGGAGCTTGCGAGCGATTTCGGGATTCACATAAACCCCGGCGATGACGAGCGGTCCGAAAAGATCGCCCTTGCCGCTTTCGTCGATGCCGAAGTGCGGCTCGAAAAGTTCAGGATTCTGTTCCTCCTCCTGACCAAACGAGGCCTCGCCCAGAACGCGCGGCTCGAGGGTGAAGAGGATGAAATCCTCGATGCCCTTGCCCTGAATAACGGCTTTCGGGCCTTTTTCATAAACAGCCACGGTGAGCTTAGGCCCACGGGCGAAGTAAAGCATGTAGGGACGGGCCTCGAACTCATAGCCTTCGCCTGCCAAGATGCCTCTCAGAGTTTGCGCCTGCTCGGCTGTGAGCGGTGCCGTGTGGGTGTTCAGAGGTTTTGCAGAAGACATCCGCGTGTTTTGTGCGTAATCCATCCGGCCTGTCGAGATGTTAAAAAATACTGCTGTCGATTTCAACAAGGCGCTCCAGAAATGGTTCCGCGTCCACGGCCGTGTCCTGCCTTGGCGGTCGAATCCATCGCCATATGCCGTTCTGGTTTCTGAGTTCATGCTCCAGCAAACGACGGTCACCGCCGTGCAGCCTTATTTTCAGCGATGGATGAAGCGGTTTCCCGATGTCGCAGCCCTCGCAGCTGCGCCTGAAGTGGATGTCATGAAGCACTGGGAGGGCCTTGGCTACTACTCCCGCGCACGCAACCTGCATCGCGCGGCGAAGGCCGTTGTCGCGCAATTTGCTGGCAGTGTTCCTGGCGACCTCGACCTCTTGCGCACTCTTCCCGGCATCGGACCCTACACGGCTTCTGCTATTGTGGCCTTCGCATTCGACCAACCTGTGCCGGTTTTGGACGCCAACATTCAACGCGTCGTCGCCCGGCTTTTTGATTTCAAGGAAAACATCTCCACCGCTTCTGGAAAAAGATTCCTCGATCAAGCCGCATCCTCCCTGCTGCCGAAAAAAGGCGGACGCCTCCAAGCTTCCGCCTTGATGGATCTCGGCGCCACGCTCTGCCGCGCTGGGCAACCGGATTGCCCCGCCTGCCCGGTCAAAGCCTTTTGCAGAGCCACGAATCCCTCACTGCTTCCCGTAAAGCCCGCCAAAAAAACCATCACGCCAGTGGAGGACTGGCGCGCCGTCAGCATGCGTAAGGGCTACATTTTTCTCGTCCCTTCCCCGGGCCCCACTTGGAAAGGCCTCTGGCTCCTGCCGCCCGGCGAGCCATCCTCAGAGCCCCTCGCCGAGATCAGCTACGCGATCACCCGCTACAAAGTGCGACTCCGACTTGTCGATGCGGAGCCGCTGCAGGACTGGCAGGCCTTTTCCCTTCAAAACCTGCCCCCCATGCCCAGCCCGCACCGCCGTGCAGTCAAGGCCATCGTCGCCCAGAAAAACAATTTGTAAGCCGCTGGGCCATCTGTCACACCTCTTTCCCATGAAGAACCCCCTCCTCTCCCTCCTGCTTGTTGCTGGATTCACCCCATTCCTCTGGGCCCAAGATGCCGGTGATGTTCCAGGCACTCCGGTCGGCTACGACTCGCCGGATGCGATGTTTGGCTACTCCCGGTTCTGGTCGTATTACAATCCCCATCCTTCAAATTACATCGGCTCGAGCCAGTGGTTCGACGGAAATGCTCTCACCGGCGACTGGTGGGGCCTTCGAAATATGCTTGATGACAGCGGCGTGGAAATTTCCGCCAGCTACACGAACAACATCGCCGGCAATCCCGTCGGCGGCATGAGCCAGAGTTTCGCCTACGCCGACAACTTCAGCTTCGGTATGCAGCTCGACTTCGAGAAGCTCATCAAATGGCATGGCCTCACCCTCACAGTCAGCGGTCTTGATCGGAATGGCAGCAATCTCTCCGCCCGCAATATTGGAAACCAGTTCACCGTCCAGCAGGTCTATGGCTCCCAAACGGCCGTATTTTACGCCCTCGTCGTTGAGCAGCGCCTTCTGGAAGACAAAGTCGGCATCAAGCTCGGACGGTTTTCCACGGGTGACGACTTTGCCTCTTCCCCACTCTACTGGCTCTACATGAACAACGGTATCGACGGCAATCCTCAGTCCCTGCCCGTCAACTCAGCCTTCTCGACCTACCCCGGTTCAGTCTGGGGCGCCCGCCTGCGGGTTGATCCCTCGCCCGAGTGGTTTGCCATGGGCGGCATCTACCAGGCCACAAACCTCAATCTCTACCGCGACCAAGGCCTCAACTGGAGCATGAACAACTCCGACGGTGTTCTCATGATCGGCCAAGTCGGCTGGACTCCGGAATTTTTCAAAAAATCCGTCGCTGCCTCCAAGCCTTCCGATGGAAAATCCATCTCTTCCGGAAAGACCCTCGCCGAAGGCAAGACCGTGCGTCCCACCTCGCAGGATTCCGATATGCAGGGACTTCCCGGTCACTATTGGTTCGGCGCCTACTACTCGCCCTGGCAGTTCGCGCAGTTTGGTTCGACCCAGACAGCGTCAAATTCCTACGGATTTTATTGGCACGCCGACCAGATGATCTGGCAGGAAGAAGCCGGCAGCAGTCAGGGACTCACGCTGTGGTCGGCCTTTGTCCTCTCACCCCAGCAAAACATCTCCAAGCTCCCGTTTCAGGTTAATTCCGGCATCGTCTACAGAGGTCTCGTTCCCATGCGTGATAACGATGTCACCATGCTCGGCTTCGTTTATGGAAATTTCAGCGACGATTATGCAGACACTGTCGCAGTGGCCGACGCGGGCTCGCCTTCCTATGAGATCGCCGTTGAAGTGGGCTACCGTTTCCAGATCACCAAATTCGCGTATGTGCAACCCAACTTGCAGTGGATCATCAATCCCGGCGGAACGGGAAACATCCCAAATGCCCTCGTGCTGGGTGCTCAGATGAGTGTGAACTTCTAATAAATGATCCCTCGCCGACAAGCCCGCCTCCTCTGTCTTCTTGGGCTCCTCGCCGTGGCTCCACTCGCCCGTGCCGGCGAGAGCAAGCCGGATTCTGCCGTCCTCATTGACTGGCTTCTGCAAGACGGGCGCGAGTTGAAAGGCATTCCCTTCAGCGAGGTTCTCGCCGCGACTACGGGCAAAAAAATCCTGCCCGTTCCTCCCGATGCACCTTGGATCAAGCGCCTTGCCGCCGTCCTCGATCGCACCCTCTCCGCGATGAACGATCCTTCCCACCCGATCCACCGCGTGGGCCGCATCAATGAAGCCAGCCGCTTCATCGAGGATCAGCTCATGCTGGACCGCAACAAGGAGGCGGCTGGTCCTGCGGCATCCCGCGCACCTCAGCAGGCGATGAGCAACGCAGTGGCTACCCGGATCTGCGCCTTGTTCTCGAGGATCAATCCGTGGTTTTTCTCGACCTCAAGCTCTTCGCGCGTGGATCAAAAACCAGCTCGCTTCGCAACATTCTACTACGAGCCAAAATCCACCACCAGCAAGGTCCAAGACGACGCCCACCACCTTCTCGTCGGCGTCGAGCACAACGGTGGCGAGGGCGGCAAATCCGCTTTGAGGAGTGGGATCTCGTCGATGTCTCGAAAATCGAAGTCCAGCTGAAAGCCGAGTTCCAAGCCACCAACAAGGATATCTACCGCAGAGACACCATCCTGCTGTAAAGTGCCCCCTCGAAATCACCCTGAACCAGACCGTCACCATCCTCTGCCCGCGCATTCCCGGGACAACTCCGCCTTTCGCTGAGAGCCTCGACCCTACCTCCCTTTCTGCTCCCATTTTCATGCAGCAGGCTTGGCTGGAAGCACCCGAAGCGGATTTTCTTGCGGCCGCAATCCGTGTGGGATGGACGCCGACCAGCCTCCTCGTCCGCGCCGACCTGCCCGACCGGGACATCTTCACCCAAGCCACAGAATCGAATCAAAGAATGTGGGAACTCGGGGATGTGTTTGAGATTTTCCTCCAAGCCGCAGACCGCTCCGAATATGTCGAACTCCATGTCACCCCGCCAAATTTCCGCCTACAACTCTACTTCCAATCGGCGGGGAAGCCCGCCACACGCTTGGATGATGGCGCATTTGCAAGCCGGGTCAAAATCGACTCCGAAAATCAACGCTGGAGAGTTCACGCCGAGATTCCCGCAAGGCTTGTGAGCGGAAGAGACTCCATCCACGCGGAAGAATCGTGGCATTTTTCCTTCAGCCGCTACGACGCCTCGCGCGACGGTCGCCCACCCGTCCTGTCATCCACCTCGCCACATCAAGCTCTCAATTTCCACCGCATCCACGAGTGGGGAAGCTTGGTTTTTTGCTGAACGCCCAGCTTCCCAATAACCCCACTGCTCCAGCGTGGGAGGCGCTCTTCAGCTTCCTGGTAAACCCGCTAAACCTGCAAGTGGCCTTCTGTGCACCTCCCAAGCGAACATCCCATTGTAACAAAAACGTTACAAAAAATTCATATCCTATCTCATCGCGTAAGATAACTGTGTCCGCGATGAAATCGACCACATTCCGCTTCTCAGCGCTCAACCGCCAGATCACGGTCCTCTCTACCGTCATTGTCTGCTCGCTTGTTTCCACCTCGCTGGCACAACCCTATTCAGTTCGCCCCATTGGTCAGACTACTGCATTAATTCCTGAGGCGAGCACGGCCGATGAGGCAAGGGAGAAGAATGACGGTCAAAGCGGAGATATCGCTTTTCCTTTTGGCACCTTCAAAGCGCTTGCCACGATTGGCGAAGTCAACCCGACAACCGGTAAGGTGCTCACGGGCTATCCAGACGGCAATGGCGCATGGTTAGTTGACAACGATACCATCCGCGTTGTTTACCAATCGGAGTCCTACGCCACGATGTCCAGTCAGACTTATGGCTGGATGATGAATAGTGGTGTCAAGTTTACG
>NEUK01000030.1 GCA_002290555.1 Spartobacteria bacterium AMD-G4 | reverse complement strand
GGCTGAAACTGCCGCCGCATCGACTTCCTTCACCGTGGCCGCATCGATTTCTGCGAACACTTCGGCCGTGGCAGGATTAATCAGTCGCGTCTTCGTAGTGCCGTCGACCCCGATGTAGCGGCCGTCCAGAAACAATTGGTGAGGAATCATGGGAGGAGTTGAGGAAAGAATGGGGGAGGCGGATTTGGAGCGTCGTTTGTCAGAGAACTTCGAGGTACAGAGCTCGCAAGTCTTCGATAGTGACTGGCACGGCATTGGTCCGGTGGCAGGGGTCTTCCCAGGCCTGGGCCACCAGTGCGTCGAGATGCTCGGGGCGCACCCCGTGCTGCGAGAGCTTCTTATTCAAGCCCAACCCCGCCAAGAAGGACTCCACGAAGGCAATCGTAACTTGGTCTACTTCGACGTCGGAGAGTTTGACTACCTCCAGCCCAGCGGCCTGTCCTACACGTCGGTATATCCCCGGACGGCGCGCGCTACAGAGCCGCATGCTGGCCACCAGGCAAAGGGCATTGGCCAATCCATGGTGCATTCCGCAAATGGAAGACAGCGGGTGAGCCAATGAGTGGACCACTCCCAGATCCTTCTGAAAAGCCACAGCGCCCATGGCTGCCGCCACGAGCATATGGCCGCGGGCTTCCAGATCCTTGCCATCGCGATACGCCTTGGGAAGCGCTTCAAAGATCAACCGAACCCCCTCGAGAGCAATGCCATCGCACATCGGGTGGAAAGACGGACAGGTGAAGCTTTCGATGCAGTGCGTCAACGCATCGGCCCCGGTCGCAGCGGTCAGGTGAGGCGGCAAGCCCACCGTCAGCGCGGGATCTAGAATCACCAGTTTGGCCAACATTTCGGGATTGAAGAGCACCGCCTTGCGATGGGTGGCATCGAGGGTGATCACCGAGCTGCGACCCACCTCACTACCAGTGCCCGCGGTGGTGGGGATGGCCACCAGCGGCAGCAGGCCACTCCAGTCGGACTCGTCGTAGAACTTCGAAAGATCGTAGCCGGGGCGAAGTGCCAACAGACGCGCGGCCTTACCGGCATCCAAAGGGCTTCCACCGCCAATAGCGATCACCCCGTCGCACTGATGATCCCTCAGCGCGGCGGCCGCCTGGCGCACATCTTCCTCAACCGGATTGGGATGCACCCCATCAAAGACGAACCACGTCTTACCTTGATCGTCGGCACCGAGTACCGCAGCGAGTTGGGCGAATGCATCGGTCTTCACCAGTCCCCCATCGGTGACCACCAGCGGACGGTGCACACCAAGTTTAACTAGGGCGGCCGGCAATTCAGCCAGCGCGCCAGCGCCGTAGAGAGTTCGCGTTGGGAAAGAAAAGGCAGTTAGGCTCATGTTGTTTAGGTCGAAGGAAATTGTTGCAATCAGGTCATTGGGCCAAGGGTCATCCCTGAACGAAATGGTGCAGAAAATTATGCAAAATTTGCGGACCCCAGGGTGTCGGCTGCAAGTTGTCCAACACCTCGTCCAAATTAAAACGGACACGCGGGCGCCACATCTCGCGTCGTGGATTCCAAATTAAGCGAAGCACCTCAGGATCCGTCTCTGGATGGAACTGGACCCCATGGAGCAGTTGCGTGGAGTCTTGAATTCCCTGAATCGGCGCAAAGGTGCCGGCCACCGTATGGGTCACCCCGATTGGAATGTCGGACGCCACATCGGAATGGCTCGAGAGCACGTCAAAGCTGTCTGGAATCCCATCAAACAACTTCGACATCCGGCCGGCAGCAGTGAGCGTCACCGGAGTATTTCCCAACTCCAGGCCTTGCGGGTGCGGCTCCACCGTCGCTCCCAAAACTCGGGCCATGAGTTGGTGACCATAGCACACCCCAAGGACCGGCACCCCGGCATCCCGGCATCGAAGGATCCACTCGCCCAACTGCACGTTGACCGGGTCGTCATTCCAAGCATCTCGGGGCGAACCACTGAGAATGACCCCATCCCATTCCGCCGGTGAATACAACGGGTTGATATCCGATTCGACACCGACCCTGCACCACTCCACCGGGATGGATCTGGGAGTCCACCGGGTGAACCAACCGCAGACATCGCGACGGGGATCCGGCTCCAAGCCCGGGGGCCAAATCACCGAATCTACCAACAACACCCGTCTTGTACGCATTGCCATTGTCTTCGGACAGGAGACGGCACCCGATCAACCCATTGCCAGAGGATTCTCACGATCAGCCAAACTAGACACTTTTGGAACCCTGAGCACCGACATTACTACTGCTGAGTTCCTCATCCCAAACAGTCCCAATCAGCCAGTCCCAATCAGCAATTCGTCAAGAAACTCATCCAAGCGCATCGACCCGCAAATCTCGCAGTGTCGACAGGTCTGACCAAGGTGTGCCTCGGATAGGACGCGCCCCGTCTCGGCGTTTGGGCCCGAAGAACGGACGGTACCGGAAGAAAACTGCATCCACAAACTTGCGAGAGCCCAACGCCACCCCGTCCGTCAAGTGTCGAACCCTCAGCCGCAGAATTTCAGCCTCGCTCAACTTTCCTCCCTGCAAGAGCACTGCACGAATGGTTTCCCGATCCAATTCCCGCTTTGAGCTATGCCCACCAACCCCTGCCTGAACAAACATGGATTCCCGATAACGAGCCGCCGCTTGCCCCCAATTCAGCTTCGAGAAGATCCCCATAATTCCTCTTTGCAAATCCCTTTGCCCCACCAGTGCCGCCGAGTAGCCGCAGAATCGATAATCTTTAGGATCACCCACCAAACCTGCCCTCACTGGGTTGAGATCAATGTAAGCGGCGACCGTGCGCAAAGCCCCAAGAGAGTCCTCCACCAGCACACTTTTGAAGCGCTCGGCCCAAAGAGTACCAAAGCGTTCCGTCCGTCGATTGTACCAGCGACTGAAACGCTGTTTGAATTCCTTCATAAACACCGACACATCGCCCATTCGCCCTAGAAGCGTCTGGCGGATGTAGCCCGGCATCTTGCCCTTGCCTGGCCTCATCATCGCATCCCGAGCTTGGACCACCAAAATCCCATGGGACCCGTAAAAACCCTCAGCCCTACGGAACAGTTCCTCATCACTCAACGCCACGGGCACTGGAACCCGCAGCAGCAGATGGAAGTGATTCCCCATCATGCAATAAGTGATCACCTCCAACCCGCAGAACCGTGCCAGCGGCATTAACAAATCCACCAACCGAGCCTTGCACAAATCATCCAGCAGCATCTGCCCGCCCACCGTCCGTGAAACGCAGTGGTAGACAGCACCTTCGGCTCCCGCCCCTTTAATGCGCGCCAACCTCATGTGTTGAAACCTAGACACCAAGACCCCAGTAAGTCAAATATATTGAACCTGTCACTTTATTTGGGTTTGACTGGTTGACTGTTGGGAACTGGTGCTCTATCGAATGATCCTTCACTTTATGAGGTTTTTAAATTCTTGGGTTTCGTGGGCTTTGGGTTGGTTGCTGGCTTTGTCCGCTTTTGGGGCGGATTGGACTCAGTGGCGGGGTGATTCACGCAGGGACCATTCTCCAGACAAGCGCTTGCTGGCCCAGTGGCCTCAGGATGGGCCAAAACAGGTCTGGTCGTTCACCAATGCAGGCTTGGGTTATGCCGGCTTCGCGATCGCAAAAAACTCTCTGTTCACAATGGGTCTGCGGGATGGACAGGAATTTCTGTTAGCAGTGGATGCTTCCACCGGAAAAGAATTGTGGAGCTCGGCAGCGGGCCAAAAATACCCGAATGGTTGGGGGGATGGGCCTCGGATGACTCCGACGGTGGATGGTGATCGAGTCTTCGCCATCGGTGGACAGGGCCTGCTGATCTGCGTGGAGGCCAAGAGTGGAAAATTGATCTGGTCCAAGAATCTGGTGACCGATCTGGGCGGTCAGCTCCAAGATTGGGGTTATACCGAATCCCCACTGGTGGTGGGCGATATCGTCATCTGCACCCCAGGTGGACCTCAGGGAACTCTCGCTGGATTGGACAAATCCTCCGGTGCAGTCCGATGGCGCACTTCAGGGCTTACGGACAAGGCTCAGTATTCTTCTCCAATCCTGATCCAACACGACGGCCAACCTCAGGTCGTCCAGTTGGTGATGAATCGCTTCTTCGGGGTATCCCCCAAGGATGGCTCCGTTCTATGGAAGAAAGACTTTCCAGGACGGGTGGCCGTTATTCCAACCCCCATCTATGAGGACGGGATCGTTTATGTGACCGCTGGATATGGTGTGGGATGTGAGGCGGTTCGCTTGGGCACAAATAACTCAATTGCTCCACTTTACTCCAACAAGGTGATGAAAAATCACCATGGCGGGGTTGTTTGCGTCGATGGATACCTTTATGGCCACTCCGACGGGGCTGGCTGGGTCTGCCAAGAACTCAAAACTGGCAAAGAAATCTGGTCCCACAAGGGCTTTGGGAAGGGATCCGTCACCTACGCCGATGGAAAGCTCTTCTGCCTCGATGAGCGCAATGGGGATGTCGCTCTGGTGGAGGCGAGTACTCAGGGATGGAAGGAGTTGAGTCGCTTCAAACTGGCGCCGCTGAGCTCCAAACGGAGTCCTCAGGGAGGCATTTGGCCGCACCCGGTCGTCGTCAACGGACGACTCTATCTGCGCGATCAGGAGTTGATCCACTGCTTCAATGTGAAGTCCCCGTAATGATCCTGGGGAGGCTCGCCGTTTCCCGTGGGTTGACCTTCAGGATCGGTTGCCTCCGACGGTCAGTGGCTCCCAGCAACCGGGAGTTCCCATTGCCTTGAAGGCCAGCAAGACCAGAAGTTTGAGAGGTGAGAACGACGGTCTCGGCTGCGTTGAGAAGTCTCCGATCTTTCGATACGTGACCCACGGGAATTTTGGGTTTTGATAGGTTTCTTAACCTTAAGACACTCCTTGAAGCAACCTTGACGCTTCTCACGAACAACGAAACAACAGCTGTCGACGTCTGGGATCAATCCCGGTCGGAATAATAAACATCCTCTCAGCAACGTTCCGGAATCCATGGAAAGTGGCCGGTTTGAAATCCGCGGTTTTGCCGAATTCTCGGATCCGGTTTCTTCTAGGATGAGCGCCCGCGTTTCTTCCTTCTTCCAGATGAGGCCTAATGCGACTGAGGCCCACCCGAGTTGATCAGAATTCGTTTGGGCAACCGACAAGCTCAGCCGGATTGATGATCCGTTGAGTTTCTGGGCTCAGTGGTTTTCAAACCGGCAGATTTCATCGGTTTTCACACGGTCACTGACAACCTCCAAGCCGCTTCCCCAACTTGGGAGCGGGTGCTACCCACTGAAATCAGCAAAGAAACATCCTGGTTTCGTCGATCGACGACGGGCTCACCTCATTCTTGCCGCGCTCCTTCGGCCCCCTATTGGTTTGCTGGCCAGTGCATCGCTCCCCACTGCATCACTCCTCCCGCGAGGCGTGAAGGTCGCACCAAAACTCGCGTCCATGGGAGGTCCAGTGCCGATAATGGACGTGCCACAAGGCTTTGACCGCATCACCGGACACCCATGTTCCCATCAGGTTTGATCCAAAATCGCCCGAGGAGCCGATCGGAAAATCACGACCCGGAAACCGCCGGGACCGCTGCCCCAACGTCCGGATCCGCTGATAACCCGCCAGTTTACGGATGAGGCGATACGGCCACGCCCGATGCGCCGTCAGGATTCTGGGAAATTGTGCCGTCCAACCCAATGGCCCAGACCAATCGTCGATCGGAAGCAATGAACTTTGCTCCACCAGCATGAATCGTCGGTAGCCCAGCGCCTCACAGGCATCGACCAAGGCCACATCCGAGACCTCCACCGACAGGTAATCGGGCAAACCCACTTCGCGAAGTCCATCGAGGCAGAAATGGTCGGCGCTTTCGATGTCCACTTTGAGGTAGTGCGGAACCCCGTGTTGACGCAGCAGATCTCCAAAGCGGACGGCGGGCACCGTCACCTTCCGATGCCGATGGCCGCCGCGAGCCGCGCTGGCCACGTCGAGTGCGCTCCATTCCGGATGATCTTCGTTGATCCAGAACTCCACTTCGCCAGGTTCTCCCGCCACCGCCACGTTCTGAATCACCAACCGGCCATCGCGAACAGCCTCTGGAAAACGGGCCGCCACTTGACCACAGAAGGCCTCGTTGGCCTCAACGGCAACGACTCTGAAACCACATTCGAGATAGAATGCCGCGTCATCACCATTGTTCATCCCCACATCAAAGATGAGGTCCGGAGTGGGTGACGTGTTCATTGGGGATGAAAAGCTAATGACGCCCGACCCAAAGTCGGAACCGGAATCCGACTCACCACGTCCTCGAGCGCCGGGTTGCCTTATTTTAGCCCGGTCAATCCAAGAGCGGGCGCATCTCCTCGAGGATCTGAGGGACGCGAACAAAGGGATCCTCCTTGAATTCGTACTCCAAGGCGACAAACCCCTGATAGTGGGCATCCCGCAGAATCTTGAATGTGCGCGCATAATCGGCCTTCTCGATGGCGGACTTGCCGCCCACGTGGACCTTGCCTTTGAACTGAACGTTCACCGCCCACGGCGCGCACAACGCCAACTCGCGGTAAGGATCGGTGGAATAAAAATTACCCGTATCCAAATTGATTCCCACCCAGGGACTGCGGACGGCCTGAATAATTTCCACCAAGGATTCAGCACGACGAACGATGCCACCATGGTTTTCGACCCCCAGAAAGATTCCCGCCTTGCCCGCTTCCTCACCGCATTCTTCCAGAGCGGCGATGGCGAGTTTAGTTGCCTCAGCCTCCGTGTTTCCGTGCGGACCTCCGGTAAACACGCGAATGTGCGGAGCACCCAAAATAGCAGCCTTGCGAATCCACTCCTTTACCGAGGCAATCTCGGCATCGCGCTTCTGGCCAAGGGGATGACAGAAGTCGTTGCCCACGGCGGTCCCGCTGATCGTGACTCCGCGCAGGTGAGCGTGGCGACGCACGTCGCGGAGATACTCATCAGTGACCTTTTCTGGAAAATAATAACTCGTCAGCTCCGCCCCGCCGCAGGCGTGATCCGCGCAATAGTCCAAGAACTTCTTCATGTCCATGCGGGCCGGGCTCCCGTCCTTGCTTGCCTTAAACTGATCTCCAAAGGAATAGGCCGCCAACGACAACCGCAACCGCGAACGCGAGGAACGCACAAACGGCTCGACCGCCCGGAGCGGGCTCATCCCCAAAGTACCGAGCGCTGCGGAAGAGGCTATAAACCGGCGGCGGCTCAACGAGGTGGACATGTTGGCGACGCTAGAGGATGTGCTGGGAATGCGGCAAGGCTGCTGTGTCGGTGAGTCCAGGGCAATTTCGCTCTCGAACCGCAGCAGCGATCATCCGAGGGCTAAGGCCACTTTTATTCAAAGCACCCCAAGCGGGTGTTGTCCCAAACCGCTTCCTCCGCAACATTGGGGCATGGATCCTCGGAATTTTCCCGGATGGGCCGAGCTCGTCCACCGACTGCTGCCTGTGCTGCTACTTGGTTTGCTGGTCACCGGGTGCTCCCCCGAATCACCACCGCCCACGGCGGAAGAAACCCGCAAGGTGCTCAAGGATGCGGGAGAACGTATCCAACAAGGGGCGGCCTCGGCGGCGGCATCAGCCCGGGAAACCGCTCGCGAAGCCACGCAAAACCCGCCGGGCCGCCGAAGCCGCCGCCCATAGCCAAACGGCCCAGCGAATCAAGACAGCCAGCACCAATGCCTTCGAGCAGCTCCGAACCCAGACCCAAGCCGGTGCCACAGCGGCCCGTACCCAAGCTGAACTGGCCTTCAAGGAAGCTTCGGAACTGGCGACCAAGGCCGCTGTAAAAGCCGAAGAACAAGCCCGAAAGCTGGCTGAAAAAACCCGGGAAACCCTCGGCAATTCCCCACCCAAACCGTGACTCGATCAGGGCTTCTTTCATGGCATCACCCAAAATCCAGGTCTCGTGAGCGACATCGCCGACCGGGTCGGTGTGATGGACGCTGGGCAGGTCGTGGAAGAGGGCCCCGCCCTCGATGTGCTTCAACGCCCATCGCCCCCCACCGGCTGACCGTTCCACCTCCGCACCCCCGCTGTCCGGTTGTGTAGCCCCAGTGCCGCGTCGAAGCTCCGGTCCTGCGAGATCTAGGCAAGGGTCGGCACGTCGCCTGCCACTCAGTCTAACCCACCCCTCAAAACCAGCAGTTCACCCCAGAGCACCCGCATTCGACCCCAAAGGCAGGGTTTGAATACGCATTCTGTTTACAGTCCAGAGCAATGAATCGGTCTCCCTCCATTGCCCAATCCGCCACAGTTCTGGCTTCTGCCGTTTTTTGCCTGCAAGCCATCTGGACTGAGCAAGCCCAAGCCCAAGGCTGCGTTGCGGTCCGCGGCGGCGGCATGTGCACCATGAACCACTCGGGCACAGGAGAAGACGCCGCCGAACACGGTCCTTGGTTGGCATCGGTGGGCTACCGATTCTTTAAGTCAGATCGCCACTTCATCGGCGGCAATGAATCGCGGAATGCCGCCGGACTCGATCGCTTCCAACAAGGCACCGAAGTCATCAACTACTCCCAGTTCATCGACACCAGCGTGAGCTACCAATTCAGCCCGCGTTTGTCCGCATCGCTGGTCCTGCCTTGGGTGCATCACATCCGTTCAGCGCCCTATGAACACAGCGGTGTCCGACGCGATACCGGAGCCACAGGCATCGGCGACGTCCGAGCCGTGGTGGGCTATTGGCTCTGGGATCCGAAAACCCAGCCCAAGGGCAACCTGCAGGTCAGCCTCGGTGGCAAGGCTCCCAGTGGCGACTACCAGGCCGACGACACGTTTTTCCAGGACCAGGATCCCACCTCCGGCGTGAACATCCAACCGGTGCGACGCAATGTGGATCAGTCCATCCAACCCGGTGACGGCGGTTGGGGTGTCAGTTGGGAACTCAACGGCTACCGCGAGTTGACCAAGGGCTTCTTCGCCTATGCTCAGGCGTATTACCTGTTCAATCCGCAAAATGTGAATGGCGTGAAGAGCCCCACTGCGCGGAGCGATGCAGGCCCCACGATTGCGGGCAAGAACATCGACAACGGCATGTCCATTACCGACCAGTACATGTTCCGCGCCGGCTTCTCCAAGGTGGTCAGCGAGAAGCACAACCTCTCCGTCTCCCTGGGCGGCCGCATGGAGGGCATCCCCGTGGAGGATCTCAACGGCAACGCGGGGAATGAGGAGGGCTTCCGTCGCCCCGGTTACGCCATCGCCATTGAACCGGGAATCAACTGGATGCCCGGAAAATGGAATGTGGCCATCACGGTGCCCTGGCGTCTAGAAGCCCAACGCGAGCGCAGTTACTGGAACCTCCAAAAGGGAACCCGTGGCGATGCCGCCTTCGCGGACTATCTGGTGACCGTTTCGGTCTCACGGTGGTTCTGATCTCTCCTGCAGTCTGCGTGGGCTGAGGGGCCGTGGCGACA
This sequence comes from Spartobacteria bacterium AMD-G4, assembly GCA_002290555.1. Lineage (GTDB taxonomy): Bacteria > Verrucomicrobiota > Verrucomicrobiia > Chthoniobacterales > Terrimicrobiaceae > UBA967. The sequence goes on along the minus strand of NEUK01000030.1, from coordinate 599 downwards.
CGGTCCCTCTTTTTCTTGCCTGCTTCACTTAAAGCCTCAGTCGGCTTCACCCAAACCCAGACCTCATTTCCGACCGCCTCGCTTCGGATCCGCGTCACCCTTCGGGAACCACGAGGGTCCCGGCACTTTGGATGTCCACCCGGCTGGGCACCTCCGAGTAACTCAAGACGGTCAGGTCGCTGAAGGTGGCTTCGAAGAATCGCCGGAACGCCAATCGGATGTGCGGTCCGCACAAGACCACGGGAGCCTGACCCGAGGCCAGCAACCCCTGGATCATCTTCGAGAGACTTTCGACTAAATGACGAGCCAGGCGGGGTTCTAGGAGGAGAGCAATTTCCGTCTGCGACTGCCTCACGCCCTTGGCAATTTCCTGCTCCAAACGAGGGTCCAAGGTGATGGCCTTGAGCACCCCACGATCGTCCTGGTAAGGCTTCACAATTTGCGGACCCAGCGCACGCCGCGCATGTTCGCTGAGCTCATCCGGATTTTTTGTAACCCCAGCAAAGTCACTCACCTTCTCCAGAATGCTCGCCAAGTTCCGGATCGAAATACCCTCGGCCAGAAGGTTTTGAAGGATGCGCTGGACCTGACCCACATTG
>NEUK01000003.1 GCA_002290555.1 Spartobacteria bacterium AMD-G4 | reverse complement strand
CGGGCTTCACAAGCGGAACTGCCTGGGCCAAATTTAGCCACCGCAGCGTTTCGCGTAGCTCTTTAAGTGCCAATCGCAGTTTGTGCTGAAAGTCGCGGGGAGATTCTGCTCCTTGTGCCTCCCCGTGCATTGGAAGAGGAGCGGTGCCCGAACGTAAAAGCTGCCCAGCCACATGATTCCCCGCTCGTGTTTCAGGCAGAGACTCGGACAACTTAATCACACGAACAGCGAACTCCAAAAGACGCCCCTCATGTTCATACTTTACCTTTTCCGCACTCATCACTTCAAAGTTCAATGTCCGATGTTCGATGTTCGATGTTTTCCACCTGTCTCCTGACGAGAAGCAGATGCTCGCAAGCCATCACCGTTTCTCCCCGTTGGTTCAAGACTTCCAGCCTTTCGCTCACGACTCCGAAATCGGGTTTCTTATGATCTTTCTTATCGGCAATGGTGATCTTCACCCGAATGGTGTCCCCGATAAAAACAGGCTTGATGAAACGCAGTCGATCATAGCCATAGCTGAAGGCCAGCGGGTTTATGACGGTCGCTGTCATTCCCACGGCGACGCTGAAGATTAATGTGCCGTGGGCGATGCGTTGGCCGAAGTCTTGAGTCTTGCACCATTCGGCATCCATGTGGTGCGGGAAAAAATCTCCCGTCTGTCCAGCATGGAGCACGATGTCGGTCTCGGTGATCGTGCGGCCTATCGTCTCCCGCGTATCGTTGAGTTGATATTGATCAAAAGCAATGGGATGGAACATAAAAACTAGACTTGTCCTTCCCAGCACTGCCGGTAGATGCGGTTGATTTCTCGGGCGGCTTCGACGGGCTTTGATTTTCCCGCCACGCAGTCGTGGGCGAGCGGTGTCGAGAGATCCTGAAACGCCATGTAGCCAGGAAACTTCCCGCGCAGGAGGGACTCATCGAGAGTTTGCAGCGTGTCGCGAAAGAAGTTGGAGCTGGTGGCATTGACAGCATCATCCGTCCATGCTCCCCGATGACCGGGTTGCCCTCCGGATTTGAAATAGACGCCTTTCTGAATGGCAGGCGAGGCAGTAAACTCTGCGTAATCCATGCAGGCACGCGGATGCTTTGTCTTTGACGAAACCGCGATGCCAGCTCCGCCGAGCGTCGAGCGCAAGCGCTTCCCGTGATGGGTCACCAAGCCCCCTGCTTGCAGGAGGTGCGAGCCGTAACCCGGTCGCGAATAGTTTGAGTAGCCGTAGGCGAACGGGCAATACGCAGCGCGAGACTCGCTGGTCTCAGCCATCCACTCTGCCGTGCGAATCGGGTTTCGCGTGAGACAGGCTGGATCGCAAAGGGCCACGAGCTTTTGGAGTTCCTCGAGAGCACCTGCGAGAACTTCGTGGGATGCCAGTTCGCCTTCGATAGTGAATGGCGTTTCTCCAAGCGCTTCGCAGAACATGTAGGTGTGCATGAGCACATCGATGGGAAAGGCTGAGACGGTGACAAATCCCCCCCGGGCGAGCGCGAGCACCTCATCCCAAGTCTGCGGCTGGGCAAGGCCGTTTTGCTTCATCAAATCCGGGCGCCATGTGGCAATCGGCGTGGCCGCATCGGTAGCCAATGTCCATTGCTTTCCGGCGAAGCGATAGCTCTCATGCGATCCCCCGACGGAATTGGCAGCCTGGTCGGATAAAAATTCGGCAGGCAGCCAATCTTCAAATGGCAGAAGCAATCCCTCCGTCGCCGCCAAGGCTGTGTGCGGATGGTCCATGATGATGAGGTCAAAACGATCCGCCAATTCGGCCATAGAGGCGTCGGCAAAAGCCTGCAGAGATCGTTTCTCCCATTGGATGGAAACTTCCGGATGCAACTCCTCAAACCGTTGGGCCGTGGCGACCACGGAAACAAATCCTCGTGTGTGATTCCAAGCTATGCCTCGAAGGTTTGTCATAGCCAGTTCTCCGGTTTTACGCCACCCAAGCGGCTCGATTCATAAGCCGCTTCAACACAGGCCATCGTCTTGATCACATCTTCCACCGAGGTCGGCATGTCCGGCTCGCTTCCTTCCTTGGCTCTCATCACCTGCGCCATGGAACCGATGAAGGCCTCCGGAAACCACGAGCCTTCGATGGGCACCTTCACCCATTCCGGTTCCTGTCCCTCACGCAGGATGCAATACTCAAACTCATCACCCACTCCACGCGGGTAGTCCATAAGCAGCCCGATCCGGGCTTTGATCGCGCCCTTCGTGCCCTCCCATTTGAGGTAGCTCTCCTGATGCTTGCTCCCAAAGCGATGTGTGTGATTCGTCGAAATGGTCGCGCGCACGGGATCAGGGTAATCCAGAATGATGGTGCTCGAGACGCTCGCCAGCTTGGGCAGATCGGGATGAGGGATGGTGCGGGCCATTATGCTTCGAGGCTGTCCGAGGAATGATCGGATCAAATCCAAATAGTGCACGCTGTGATACACGATCTCGACGCGAGGAATGCCCTCGAGAAAAGGGAACAGGCCCCATGGGGTGAAAACATTCAGACGCATCTCCATGTCCAGCAACTCTCCGATGACTCCGGCCTCGATGAGACTCCGCGCTGCCAAGACAAATGGCGCGAACTGCAGTTGGCAATTGATCGCCGCATGGAGATTCTTTCTTCGACACACTTCGAGAATCTCCTTTGCCTGGGCCATGCTTTCCCCCATCGGCTTTTGAATGAGCACAAACGAGTGATCCGGCAATTGGCGCAAGGCGTCAGCGAACATCGAGGCTGGCAAGGCCAGATCGTAGATCACTTCCTCAGGTGCGGAGGCGACCATCTCCCCGAGACTCGAAAAAACGTGGGGAATTGAAAACTCCGCAGCCAGTTCTTCCGCCCGCGAACGGGTTCGATTCATGACTCCCCATACGGGAAAGCCCGCTTTCCTGTAAGCGGGGAGGTGCGCATCTTTAACGATTCCGCCCGTGCCAATGATGGCGATCGGGAATGTTCTTTCCGGGAGTCGTGGAGTGGTTGCAATATCGGGGACCATGTGTAGAATTTTACCAGTGAAATAAAATCTCGCAAGTGAAAATATGAATAAAAAGATTCCCTGCTACCCAGTTCCAGCTCTCGACAAGGGCCTGGACATCCTTGAAGCGCTGAGTGCCAGCTCCGAGCCGCTGACGTTGAGCGCCCTTGCACAGTTTCTGAAACGCAAAAACAATGAGATTTTTCGAATGCTCAATCTCCTCGAGCGCCGCCGCTATGTGCTGAGGGACGAGGCAGGCGGCTATCGACTCTCCCTCCGGATGTATCAATTGGCAAACGCCCAACCCAGCCTGGCCCGATTGATCGAAGTTGCTATGCCTGCACTGCGCGAGTTGAGTCGGACGACTGGCGAATCCTGCCATCTGAGCGTTCTCGAGGGGTTGGAAATCGTGATTCTCGCCCGAGTGGAGTCCTCCAACCGCGTCCGCCTCGTCGTAGAGCTTGGCGGGCGATTCAGCGCTCTGACGACCGTCTCCGGGCGAATGATCCTCTCCAACAAGGAACCCGGAGTCCGGCAAGAACTGCTGGATTCTGCTCCAGAGTTCCAGCGACTCAAACCCAAGGACCGCAGGGCACTCATGGAAAGGATTGAACTTATCGCCCGGGACGGATTTTCGGCAGCAAAAGACGAGACCGTCTCTGGCGTGGTGGATGCCGCCGTTGCGATCGGCGGATCGTCTTCGGGAATTGATGCTGCCATTGCCATCGCAGCCTTAACTACAGAAAGCCGTCGGCGGGACCCGCAAGAGTTTCGGCATCCGCTTGAAGAGTGCGCAAAGACCCTTCGTGATCGCCTGGGGATACCGTGAGAAAACAAGAAGGCGAGGGGATCTGCACTAGCCAATCGCTTCAATGAGAGGGGCTCACTTGATACTGGCGATGCTACCATCAACCTGAAGATTTTCGGTAAGCGTTGCGCCAAGCACCACCTGCCATAGGTAGTGCGCGTTGTAGTCTGAGGGCTATGACATCTCCAGCATCGTAATTATCAGCAGGGGAAATCCTCAAGCAGGACAGTCTGGGGCGAGTGTGCACGCCGCTTGGCAAGCGGCAGGAAATATTCGCGGCTTTTGAGTAGCGAGCTTCAAAGTTTTCGCGTCCTCGCAAAGCTGGTGCAAATTGAATTTCTTTCCGGGCGATGGCAAGAAGGAGCTTCACCTCTTCGCTGACTTGCCATGTGACTTGCGGTTGCTGCATCGTGAGAAAGGTGCGGCGCCGCCGCGCCTCTGCCGTGCCTTTGGCGAGGTGGGGATGGCTGGCTTCGCTCATCCGCCTTGGTGGTGGCAGGGGAGCGGCTTCGCCGGAGAATATATTTCCCGGTCTTATGCGTGCTCTTTCTCGAAATTCGTGGTTCTAAAATTTTATCGCTTGGCCATCTGTGCTTTTCGGACTCATTCGATTTCCCGGTAGTCAGGATATTTGAAGTTATGAAGGTCGCGAAATAGCCAGCAGATTGGCTTTAGAAGGGGCTGAAGAGGGTGCGCGCCCGGATGGGATCGAACCATCGACAGCCGGTTTAGAAGACCGGCGCTCTATCCACTGAGCTACGGGCGCATGGGAAGTGCCAAAGCACGGCCATATCTTTTATCTTCTACCATGCGGTGAGTGGAGCGGCAAGTGTGGCCAATTTTCGCGGTGGCTTGAAGCGTCTGGTTCGATAAGATGTGGGCATGAGCGAGCTGGATGAAATGCCGAGCGCGGAGCGCATTTGGACGCGGGCGGATGCGATGGTCGGCCTGGCTGCGGCCTTTGTTGCAGGAAGTATTTATTTTTGGACTGCGGCTCCAAATGTGACGCTGCTGGACTCGGGAGAGTTTGTGGTGGCAGCACAACATTTCGGCGTGCCGCACCCGACGGGTTATCCGCTATGGACATTGTTGGCATGGCTTTTCCAGCTTCTGCCGCTCGGGAATGCTGCTTGGGAGATCAATTTGTTCAGTGGATTTTGCGGAGCGCTGGCGACGGGTTTAGTGGCGGTGCTTTTTTCGAGTTCCACGCGATGGATTTTGGGCGGCCGTGCGGACTATTGGCGGGGGTTGAATGCGGTGGTGTCGTTGACGGTGGCATGGCTTTTTGCGTTCAGCGAGTCGATGTGGTCCCAAGCCGTGATCGCCGAGGTTTACACTCTGCACGCGCTGCTGATCGGATTGTATCTCACCTCGCTGTATGTCTGGTTGCGAAGGCCTGAGAGCCTGGCCTTGCTTCTGCTACCGTTTTTTCTACTGGCGCTCTCGTTTAGCAACCACCAGCTGAGTGTTGCACTGGCTCCGTTGCCTTTTCTTGCTGTGCTGCTCGTGCGGCGGGGCGTTTTTTGGGATCTCGTTGTGGCGGGTGCGATGACGGTATTGGTGGTGTATTTGGGCTTTGCCATTCTCTCGGGCGAGGCGGCTGTGCTTAAGACGGCGATTCGTTTTTTCTATTGTGTGATGGCTGGATTTCTCCTGCTGGTAGTGTTGCGGCGCTTCCGGGTGGAGTGGCGCTTGGTGGCGTATTTGCCATTTGTGGTGGCGCTGGGCCTGCTGCCGTATGCCTACATGCCGCTGGCCTCCTCCACGAATCCGCCGATGAACTGGGCCTACACGCGGACGCCGGAGGGTTTCTTTTTTTCGTTCAACCGTTCGCAATACGGCGGAAGCCTCTCGCAGCAGAGCCTGCGCTCGCTGGGGAAACTCATGGGAACTTCGCCTGTTTCCACCAATCAAGAGGGAGCGCTGCCGACGGGCATGCTTCCACCTGCAAAGAGCCTTGTGGCCAAGTTGCAGGAGTGGGTGGGCTTTTTCTGGTTCCAACTGGGGAGGAGCTTCACGCCGCTTGGAGTGCTGGCGTATTTCGCGGCATTGCTGGTGGTCTTGCGGATTCAGAGCGTGGCGGCGCGGACTTGGATTTATGTGCTGGAAATCGCCTTTGTGCTGGCGGCGATCCTGCAGCCCGTGGCGGATGGAGCGCAGACCGATGTGGGCGGCTGGTGGCTGCAAATGCCGTATCATACCTACACGAATTTCATTTTCGCCCTACTTGCGGGGCTGGGTTTCATGGTGGGTGCGCTCTGGCTCTGCGGAAAGGTGCCACGGCTGGCATGGTGGCGGTTCGGAATGCTGGTGCTGCCTCTATGGCCTCTCTTTTTCAATCACGACACTTGCAACCAGCGGGGGCGGTGGTTTGGTTGGGATTTCGGATACGATATGTTGAAGGACCTCCCGCACGGGAGTGTCGTGCTGGGAGGAACGGACCCCGGTCGCTTTGTGCCGACTTACATGATTTTGGGTGAGAGCACCCAGCCGCCGAGCGTAAAGCGTGATCCGGACTTTGACAGGCGGGATCTGTATATCATTACCCAAAACGGGGTGGGGGAGCCTCTCTACCGAAAATACCTGGCGGACCAGTATGGAGCGGATCGCCCCGAGCCTGCTAATGCCTTTGAACGATGGCTGGGCCGGGCGGAGGCTTATCCGGAGAAACCATTGGTTTTTCCGACGGAGCAGGAGATCAATGATGCCGTCTCAAAGGAAATGGAAGCCTCGATGGCCAAGGGCACGGTGGATCCGTCGCTGCCGCACAGTGTGGTGACGAGATTGATCTGGGAAAAAAACCGCGATGCACACGAGTTTTTTGTGGAAGAGAGTTTCCCTCTTGAGTGGTCCTATGACCATGCCGAGCCGCATGGATTGGTCTATCGCATCAATCGCGAGCCCCTGAAGGAGATTCCTCTCGATCTCGTGCGAAAGGATTTTGAGTTTTGGGATGCCTATGTCATCAAGCTCAAAGGCAACCCCGAATATGCGAAGGACCTCGATGCTCTGCGGTCATTCTCCAAACTTCGTGCTTCGACAGGCAACCTTTATAGACATCGGAAAATGGATGCCGAAGCAGAGCGGGCCTACCGCCAGGCCCTTGAGCTCTGGCCTGGCAATGGAGAGAGCCTGAATGCCCTCAACGGCATACTCTGGGATCGCAGCGAATTTGATGGCGTTCTGACCATGCTGCAACCCGCGCTGGATGCGGATCCGAACAGTATCGCTCTTTGGCAGATGTATCTCATCGCCGAGAAGCGCAAGGAGCTGCAGGGGGCTATCGTCATCGGCGAGGAGGCTGTGGCCAAGGAGACTGCGAGCTCTGCTGCTGTGCAAAAGCTGCTCGAGCTCTACGCATCCGTTGGCGACACAAACAAGGTCGCGGCCCTGCTGGGAAATTCCATTCCCTTGCTCGCAAAGGATGCGGCATTTTTAAAAGTGGCTGTCGAATATGGCGAGGCGGGAGGGTTGCCGGAGAGCGAGTTGGCGGCTGCAACCGCATTGGTGGCATTGGAGCCGGATATCGCGGAGAACCAACTGGCTCTCGCGCGGGCAGCTCTGCGCAACAACAAGAGGCCCGAGTTTTTTTCAGCGGTGAGGCTTGCTATCGAGATGGGGGGGCTCCCCGTGCGAGAGGTTTTGGCAAAATCTCAAGAATTCGATTCGGTGCGGAACGAACCCGAGTTTCAGACAATCCTCGGGCATTGAGGCTAAATTTTTGGAAGGGCCTTCAAGAGCAGCTCGATCATTTGTCCGGCGGCATCCTGCCCGACTGCGTGCACATCCTCATGAGAAAGCGGTGTCGGCGATAGGCCTGCGGCCCAGTTTGTGAGGCAGGAAAAGCCTGCGACCTCCATGCCGAGGGCGTGCGCTTGGATGGCCTCTGGAACAGTGGACATGCCGACGGCATCGGATCCTATGGCCTTGAGCATTCGGATTTCAGCAGGGGTTTCAAATTGCGGGCCGTGCATGGCCGCGTAGACACCTTCGTGCAGGGGTATTCCGGCCTGTTTGGCGATCTGGAGAAAAATCCCACGCAATCGAATGCTGTAGATATGCGACATGTCCACAAAATTTGGCCCACCGCTCAAGGGCGATGCCCCGAGAAGATTGATATGGTCGCTGAGCATCATCCAGCTCCCGGGAAGGTAGGAACTATTCAATGTGCCAGCGGCGTTGGTAAGAAGAATTTTTCTGATTCCAATTGCATGCATGAGACTGATGTTTTTCACAACATCCTGCGCGCTCCAGCCCTCATAAAGATGGACCCTGCCTTGCGCGATGAGAAGCGGTTGGCCGGCAAGACTTGCCACAACGAATCGCCCTGCGTGCCCAGGGACTCCCGATACTGGCAAGCCGTCGATCGCACCGTAATCCACCGAAAAAGTTTGTGGGAGGTTCTCGGCAAAACAGCCCAGACCGGAGCCGAGGACGATTGCGGTTTCTGCTCTGCAATTTATAAGTTCATCCGGGATTTTCATATCTTCAGCGTGCTCCGATGCCCGCGAGCACCGTAGGGATGGTTCTTAAAAGGATGTATGCGTCCAAAAAAAGCGACCAGTTGTCGATGTATTCCAGGTCCATGCGCACCCAGTCGGAAAAGTTCACAATCTTGCTTCGCCCTTGAATCTGCCAGAGGCATGTCAGACCGGGCTTCATGCTCAGGCGGCGGCGGTGCACTGGATCTTCAAATTTCTCGACTTCGTAGACGGGCAACGGGCGCGGGCCGACCAGGCTCATCTCACCGCGCAGCACATTCACGAGTTGAGGGAACTCGTCGATGCTTGTTCGCCGCAGAAAACGCCCGATAGCCGTCACCCTCGGATCGTCCTGCATTTTGAAAACGGGTCCCGTCATTTCATTGAACGCCTCGAGTTCGGCCTTCTGTTGTTCGGCATCAACATGCATGGTGCGGAATTTCCACATCTCAAACGGCGAGCCGTGGAGACCTGCTCGCTTCTGACGGAAAATAACAGGGCCTTGCGATGTGAGCCTGACGGCAAGTGCCACGAGAAGCAGGAGTGGGGAAAGAAGAATCAAACCCATAAGCGCTCCCATGCGATCCGCGAGATTCTTAATGAACAGGGACCAGCGCGAGCTGGGTTTGGTTTGGAAGACGAGCATGTTCCGAGTTCCCATGGCCGAGAATGTCGGCTTGGCGACTGTGGTGGGTATGAATTCAGTGCTCACCCAGACATCCACCCCTTCAATTTCGCATGCGGAAATTGCTCTTTGGACTGTCGAAAATTCCATACTTTTAAACGCAAGCACCACGCGACCCACCGAATGCTCGTGCAGAGAATTCACAAAATCCGTGATCGGTCTGCTCGTAAGGTCGATGCGATCAACGACTGAAATTTCCAGTTTTTGAGTCTCCGTCAGGCTCGACATGAGGCTATCGATACACGCTGGTTCTCCGGCAAGTATGACGCTCTCGCCTGATTTTCCCGAGCGGATTCTCCGGAGGTGTGCGGCGATCAGAAGTTGCTCGCGCACCATCAAAAAACAGGGTGCAAGCAAAGCGAATACAATGAGCACGGAGCGGCTGGGGACTTCCAATCTCAGGAAGATCACTGCAGCTCCAATAATAACAAAAAGCCACACTCCGGCCGTTGCGATCTTTTGCATCGAACTCCATGCGGTTTTCTCCAGTGGGTGGTTGTAGAACCCCTGCGTCTCCAAAAGAAAAGGTGCGAAAGGAACGATGATCGCAAGCATCCAAACAAAACTTGGAAACGAAGCGATTTCCACCAACCCATCAAGGACAATCATCTGATGAAAACGCAGGAAGTGCGCCAACCAGAACGCGAGGCCGAGCACTGCGGCATCACAGACTTTCAAGAGTTGCAGATTGATTTCGTCGCGTTGAGCAAGCATGAAAGAAAGATGTCAACCAAGCCCCGTGGCACTGGCCAATCCGCAAGAAATACGGATACCAAGAACAAACGCAATACCATACTTCCGCCACCAAGGTCCGGAGCGGTGGTGGGTATTGTAGATTCGTATGAGGCTTGCCTGAAGGCTTTGCGTTTACCGCACGGAGCCGTTGATTTTTTGGAATGGCGAGGAGACTGCCTTGGATACGAAATTCCGAAATCAAAGTTCCCGTGGATCGTTACAGCTCGGCATCCCGCCGAGGGGGGGAAGAACTCGATGTCAACGGCTGCGAGGAGAGACTTGCTCCTGGCGCTTGTCCCGGCGGCCGACATCGTGGATATCGAAGTGCGTTCACTGGTGTCTCTGCATTCGGTCGTGAGTCAGGCCAATGCCCGGGGCGTGCTTGTGATGGGCTCATTCCACGATTTTAATAAAACCCCCACGCTTTCACGCCTGCGCGATATTATTCTTCGTGCGGAGGATCAGGGTGCCAGTGCTGTGAAAATCGCAGCCCACACCGAAACGCCTGCGGATGTCGCCCGTCTGCTGGATTTGTTTTCGCTGAACCGCCTACCTCTTGCGGTCATGGGCATGGGCCCGTTGGGCATGGCCTCGCGTGTCGTCCTCGGGAGTTGTGGTTCCGTATTCAACTATGGCTGGCTCCATGAGCCAAATGTCTCCGGCCAGTGGGCGGCAAAGGACTTGGCTGGGATTTTGCGCCAGTGTTCCGTCCAAGATCGGGATTGACAAAATTACTCTGCCCGCCGATTTTTTCGATCGATGGCGCGTGCGCCATTTCTTTCCAATGGTGGTCGTAGCTCAATGGCAGAGCTCCAGGTTGTGGTCCTGGATGTTGCGGGTTCGAGTCCCGTCGATCACCCCACTTCCCGTCCCGCTTGAATAATTGGCGTGATCCCCCGCCCGAGTTCTGGTTTTTTGAGAGGCACAATGGCCAGCAACTTTGGAACTCTTTTTCGTATCTCAACCTGGGGGGAATCCCATGGCGGTGGTGTGGGTGTGGTAATCGATGGCTGCCCGCCTCGGCTTCCGCTTTCTGAGGCGGATATCCAGCCCGACCTCGATCGCCGCCGACCTGGGCAGAGCGATATCGTCACGCCGCGCAAGGAGGGAGACGTCTGCAAAATCCTCTCAGGCGTTTTTCGCGGCGTCACGCTGGGCACGCCGATATCGATTTTTGTGCCAAACACCGACGCGCGCCCGGAAGCCTACAGCGAAATGGAAACGCACTTCCGCCCATCACACGCTGATTTCACTTACCACTCGAAATATGGGATTCGCAATTGGGAGGGTGGGGGGCGCTCGTCTGCGCGTGAGACGATTGGGCGTGTGGCTGCGGCTGCCGTTGCGAAAAAAGTGCTCAAGCTTCTTTTTTCTGAAATAGAAATTCTTGCGTGGGTGTCGCGCATTCACGATATCGAGTCGAAGGTCGATGCGTCTTTAGTTACAATGGCCAACATCGAATCGAACGCAGTGAGGTGCCCTGATGCCGAGGCGGCAGATACCATGATCGCTCGCATTAAAAAAATCCGCAGTGAGGGGAATAGCGTGGGGGGAGTGATCGATGCCACTGTGCGAGGAATGCCCATCGGCCTCGGTGAACCCGTCTTCGATCGTCTCGAAGCCGATCTCGCTAAGGCGATGCTCAGCCTGCCGGCTACGAAGGGATTTGAGGTGGGTTCGGGTTTTGAAGGAACTCTTCTCACCGGTTTGGAGCACAACGACGCTTACACTATGCGTGATGGAGCCGTGCACACCACCTCGAACCGCTCTGGCGGAGTTCAAGGTGGTATCAGCAACGGTGAGCCGCTCATTTTTCGTGTGGCCTTCAAGCCCACCGCGACCATTTCCAAACCTCAGGCCACTGTGACCACCAGCGGTGAGGAGTCCATGCTGGCTGCTCGAGGGCGCCACGATCCCTGCGTCTTGCCTCGTGCCGTGGTTATGGTCGAGGCTATGACGGCTCTGGTGCTGGTAGACCACGCCCTCCGCCAGCGCGCTCAGGATTGCCTGCCGAGGTAATCCGCCAAGGCATGTCCGATCTCGGTTCTCCATTCTGGCAAAATGTCCTGCTTTACGGTGCGGCCGTTTTTATGCTTTGGGAAATCTACGCGGGCTGGCGGCGTGGCCTCATACGCAGTGGCCTGCATTTTGGGGCCTTCGTGGCATCGGGCCTCATTGGCATGCTGGTCGGGCAGACCGTTGGTGCTGTGGTTGGTGTCGTTCTCCCAGGGGTCGCTTTCCTTGCAGCCTTGTTCAGCGGCGCGGCTGCGGCCCTGCTTGTTTTAGCCGTATGCCTTTTCCTCGGTGCTGTTCTTTTCAAGCGAACCTCGCAACAGCCTCCCGGCCTTGTCCGCTGGACATTCGGTGCGGGCGGCGCGGTTTTCGGACTTCTTACCGGACTCTTCATTCTCTGGGGCGCGGTCTCGATCATTCGCACTTGCGGTGCTCTTGCGAAATCCAGCATGGCCGGGCAAAAATCCCAGGACGCCTCCGCTGCGAACCGCACTTTCGCAACGCTTAAGGATTCCCTTGAGATGGGGCCAGTGGGAGACATCGTTGACTTTATCGACATCCTTCCCACGGAGACCTACGACCACCTGACGCGGCTTGGGCAGCTAACTAAAAACCAAGACGCCATGATGCGCTTTCTCGATTACCCTGGCATGCAGGAAATTATTAGCCATCCCCGTATGCAGGCCTTGCTCCAGGATCCTGTGGTTGTGCAATCCGCCGAGAACAAAAATTTTCTCGTCCTCGTCCAGAGCCGCACTGTTTTGAATGCCGCCACCGATCCGTCGCTCCAAAAACTCGTTATGGCTCTTGATCTCGAAAAAGCTCTCGATTACGCCATGCCACCCAAGCAAAATTCACCCTCTCCAAAAAAGATACCATGACAGATTACATCGTCACCATCGGCCTCGAAGTTCACGTCCAGCTCAAGACCCGCAGCAAAATGTTTTGCTCCTGTGCGGTGGAATATGGCGCCGAACCCAACACCAATGTCTGTCCGGTCTGCCTCGGGATGCCCGGCGCTCTGCCTGTCATGAACGAGGAGGCTCTCAAGCTCACCGCGCTCGCCGGCCTCATGCTTGGCTGCGAGATCGGACCTGTCTGCAAGTTCGACCGGAAAAACTATTTCTACCCCGATATGCCGAAGAATTATCAGATCAGCCAATATGATATGCCCTTCTGCCTCGGTGGCACTGTGCCTCTTCATGATTTGGCCTACCCGAAGGACGCCCAAAAAACAATTGCCACCAAGGACAAAAAGGCCCGCCTCGTCCGCATACACATTGAGGAGGATGTTGCTAAGAGCTTCCACATGGAGACAGCTACTGGCATCGACTTCAATCGCGCTGGCACCCCGCTGCTCGAAATCGTTGGCGAGCCTGATATTTCCTCTCCCGAAGAGGCCTTTGCTTACCTCACAGTGCTCCAGCAGGTCATGATCTATGGCGGCATTAGTGACGCCGACATGGAGAAAGGACAACTCCGCTGCGATGTCAATGTATCGGTCCGCCCTGTTGGCACCGAAAAATTTGGAACCAAGATCGAGGTCAAAAATCTCAATTCCATCTCTGGTGTGCGCCGCGCCCTTGCTTTCGAAATCCCACGCCAGATCGAGGCCCTGCGCGGCGGGGCAGTCCTTCAGCAGGAGACACGCCGCTGGGATGACACCCGCAGCGAGACGACCCTCATGCGTATCAAGGAGAGCGCGCATGACTACCGTTACTTTCCTGACCCCGATCTTCTGCCTGTGAAAACCGCCTCGCTCGTCGAGGCCGCCCGCTCCCGCAAGCCCGAGTTGCCGTGGGAAAAACGCGCACGCTTCGTGAGTGAGTTTGGGGTGAGCGACTACGATGCCTCCGTGCTGGCCAACGACCTCGCACTGGCCGCCTACTTCGAGACTGCGGCTCGCGGAGCCAAAAAGCCAAAGAACATTGCAAATTGGATTCTCAATGATCTCCAAAGCGCCATCTCATCGGCTTCCGTGGGTATCGCCGAGTGCCCCGTCGCGCCTCATGCTCTCGATGAGCTCGTGAATCTCATCGACTCTGGCGCGATCAATTCCAAACAGGGCAAGGAAGTCTTTGCCGAGATGTTCAGCTCGGGAAAACCTGCTTCTGTGATCGTGGAGGAAAAAGGCCTCAAACAGGAAAGTGATACCGGCGCGATCGAGGTTTTTGTCGATCAAGCCATCGCTGCCAATCCGGGCTCTGTTGCCGATTTCAAGGCCGGGAAAATCTCAGCGCTCAATTTCCTCAAAGGCCAAGTCATGAAGCTCTCCAAAGGCAAAGCCAACCCTGGCCTCGCTGGAGAGATTCTGGAGAAAAAACTCTCGTGATACAAACCGCCGGGTGCTCCGGATTTAGAAACGCCAGCGAAGTGTTCCCCACAATGCGGGGGGCGGTGTTGGTTGTTTCTTGGCAGACCGCTGGGTCACTGTCTTTGCCTGTTTTGCATGTTTGATCAATGGACAGCTTGGATGCGTGAAGTCATGGTCTGGATTGAGCAGACAGGTCCCATCGGCTGGGTTTGGTTCGTCATTCTCTACACCCTCTCCTGTGTGCTTTTCTTGCCCGGTTCTGTGCTCAGCTTCGGCGCCGGCGCGGTCTATGGGTTCTGGGGGGGCACGCTCCTCGTCTCGATAGCATCTATCGGAGGGGCGCTCGCCAACTTCCTCTCTACCCGATATCTGCTCCGCACTTGGATGGAGCGCCGTTTCGCCAAAAGTAAAAAATTTCACGCGCTTAATCACGTTGCCACCAAAGATGCCTGGAAAATGATCATCCTTACCCGCATCTCTCCTATCTTACCTCATAGCTTGGTAAGCTGCGCCTTCGGCCTCTCACGCATTAATTTTTGGCGCTACATTATCGCATCATGGCTCGGCTTCCTGCCTGTCAGTGCTGCCTATGCCTATAGTGGGGCGGTCATCGGTGCGGCTGCCAAAGGCGGTCTCAACCAAGGTCCATGGGCCTGGACGATCTACGGAGTGGAACTTGCCTTCACCCTCGCGGTCACCGTCTGGATTACCCGCGCCGCTCAAAAAGCTCTCCGCGCCGTTGCCCCTGAGGTCGTGGAGGAGGAAAATGGCTCCATCTCTTGAAAAATTCGGTTCGCTCAAAACACCTCAAATCAAGCAATCGTCGGATCGTTTTGAGATGCCCTGACATGTTGAAAAATCGAAGAGTCTGATAAATTTCATAAGTCCATCCCGCCCGACTGCGCCGGAGTGTCCGTGCTCATGGCGCCGAAGTCTCAAAATTCTTCTCCGCATTTTGTTGGCCTACCCGTTCATCAACAATGAAGGCTTCATCACTCTAAACCCATTTAACTCTGCCCATGGCTTGCACTGTCTTTCGAATCGTTGCAGCGATTTCGATGGCTGGTTGGTATGCCGCAAGAAGAACAACTCGGTCTGTATTTTCTCTGGCAAGTGACAAATACCCATTGCGAACGGCTTGAAAAAAATCACCTGACTCGCGCTCGATTCGGTCGAGTTTACGGTTTGCAGACTGCATGCGTGCCACGGAAGTCTCGTGATCAAGATCGAGTAGAAATGTGATGTCAGGCATGCATTCTCCGACCGCGAAGGCATTGATGCGGGCAGTGTCTGTCGCGGGAATCCTCCGGGCCACACCTTGATAGACGGTGGTCGAATCCAGGAAACGATCGCAAATAACGATGCGCCCGGCAGCCAGTGCGGGAAGGATTTTTTCTCGAACCAGTTGGGCGCGACTCGCGGCAAACAAGAGCAACTCGGCTTCAGGAGTCAGTGCCTCGCCCTCTGGCGCATGCTGCAGGAGATGCCGAATCGCTTCTCCTGCTACAGTCCCACCAGGTTCGCGTAAAAGAAGTGGTTCGTGTCCTGATTTTCGGAGGCTTTCGGCAAGCATTTTGATCTGCGTAGATTTTCCGCAGGCTTCGGAACCTTCAAAAGTGATGAAAAGACCTTTTTGTGACATTTCTTGGAGAAGTCCTTTGATATTCGTGCCATTTCATTTTAGCAAAGCCGAATGAACTACTGGCTCGTCAAACAAGAGCCCACGGCCTACGCGTGGGAAGAGTTTCGGAGGGATGGCATGACGGCTTGGACTGGTGTCAGAAATTTTCAAGCGCGAAATTATCTTCGTGCCATGGGACTTGGCGACCGTGTGCTTTATTACCACAGTGTCACGGGAAAATGCGTCGTTGGGATCGCGGAGGTCGCGCGTGGGGCGTATCCCGATACAACGGCATCCGAAGGCGACTGGTCCTGTGTGGACTTGAAACCTTATGAGGCACTGGACCGCCCCGTTTCCCTGGAGGAAATCAAGGCTGAGCCTGCGCTCGCGGATATCGGCCTCCTGAAGCAGTCGAGGTTGAGCGTGATGCCACTGACAAAGGCCGCGTTTGAGAAAATCCTGCGGATGTCAAAGAGCTGAAGCGATCGCAACTCAGGCGATCAAAACTTCCATCTTTTTTCCAACTTCGCACGACATGGAAGACAGCCAAGCCGCATTGATCTTAGCCTCCTGGAGCTTTGAGCCAGTTCCAGCTTTTGGCTTATTATTTGCCGCCATCGTCTATTGGCGGGGTTGGAGCAGAGTTCGGCGACTGGCGCCCGAGCGTTTTCCCGAGTGGAGACTGGCGTCGTTTATCATTGGCTTAATCGTTGTCTACATCGCCCTGGCTTCTCCTCTCGATGCGTTCGCTTCGTGGCTCCTGAGTGTTCACATGGTGCAGCACCTGCTCCTGACAATGGTGGCGCCTCCACTGATTTTACAGGGGGCCCCTTTTTTGCCCATGCTCTCGGGGTTGCCGAGGGGATTTGCCCGGCACGGACTTGGACCTTTTCTAAGTGAACCTCGTCTGAAAAAAATCGGCACTTTTTTGGTGCACCCTTTTTTCGCAGGGCCGCTTTTCATGCTCTCGAATGTGATCTGGCATCTGCCGGCATTCTACGAACTCGCCTTGGGCTCCGGCACGATTCATCAGGTCGAGCACCTTTGCTTCCTCGGGACGGCTTTGCTCTTCTGGTGGCCCGTCGTTCAGCCATGGCCCTCGCGCCCAGCGTTGCCTCGCTGGGTAGCCGTCCCCTACTTGCTTGTGGTGGACCTGCAAAACACAGCGCTCTCGGGATTTTTTACCTTCTACGGCCTCGTTCTTTACCCCACCTACGCCTCGGCACCGCGAATATCCAGCCTCTCGGCGATCGATGACCAAACCTTTGCCGGCACAATCATGTGGGTTCCAGGTTCGATCGCTTTTCTGCTTCCCGCTGCAATCATCGCCATCAAATGCTTATCAGGATCGCAACTTGTCCGAAGGCGGCCTATTGCTAAAAAAACACCCCTGCCGGTTTTGCAATGCGGGCCGTTTGATCTCCTCCGGCTTCCGGTGGTTGGAGCGATCATGAGATGGCGACACTTTCGCATTTCGCTTCAGGCCCTGTTCTTTGGCCTTGCCATGTTTGTGGTGTGGGATGGCTTCTTTGGTCCTCAAGTTGCAGCAATGAATCTTGCAGGTGTTTTGCCATGGACACACTGGAGAGGTTTGACCGTCCTCGCACTCTTGGTGGCTGGAAATCTTTTTTGCATGGCGTGTCCCTTCACATTCGCACGGGATCTGGGCCGCCGAATTTTTCCGGCAACGCACCGGTGGCCGCGTGCTCTCCGCTCGAAGTGGCTCGCAGTTGCTTTATTGGTGGGCTTCTTTGGCGCGTATGAGTTTTTTGACCTCTGGGAAACGCCGTGGTGGACGGCATGGATTATCATTTCTTACTTTGTGGCAGCTGTTCTGGTGGATGGCTTTTTCAAGGGCGCGAGCTTTTGCAAATACATTTGCCCTATTGGACAGTTCCACTTTGTCTCCTCTCTGGCCTCGCCATTGGAGGTGAGGGTGAGGGATGCGGATATCTGCTCCAGTTGCCGCACTCATGACTGCTTGCGTGGAAACGAAATTCAGCGTGGATGCGAGCTCCACCTTTTTCAGCCTTCAAAGTCGGGAAACATGGATTGCACATTCTGTCTCGATTGTGTGAAGGCCTGTCCCTCCGAGAATGTCGGCATTCTGGCCGTCGCTCCCGGATCAGATCTCCTGCACGAGGGCAAACGCTCTGCTGTCGGTGAATACTCCCGGCGTCCGGACATAGCCGCGTTGATCCTTGTGATGACCTTTGCCGCTTTTGCCAATGCCGCTGGAATGGTTCCAGCAGTTTTGGAATTTGAAAAAAAACATGGTCTTACGAGTTGGATTCTCCTCGTTGGATTTATCACCGTCCTCCCGGCTGCATCGGCCTCGATATGTGCATGGGCGAGTGGGAAAATCTCTGCGTCAAAAACTCCTTGGAGGCCGACCCTCTGTGGAATGGCAGTCCTTTTTGCCCCTCTGGGCTTCTCGATGTGGGTGGCTCATTTTTCGTTTCACTTTCTAACGGGTTTGTTCACTCCCTGGCCTGTTTTTCAGCGCTTGCTCAGAGAGATCGGCCTCTCATCGTCCGTTCCCGACTGGAATATTCCTGCCGGGGCTTTTGCTGGTCTTCCTGCCATTGAAATCATTCTTCTCAATGTCGGTTGTCTTTTCACTCTTTGGCTACTGTGGAAGAAAACTCTCAGTATTTCGAGCAGGCATCCCCTTTTCGCTTTTTTGCCTTGGGCACTCATTGCGTGTGGGCTCTATGCCATTGGCATTTGGATCATTCTTCAACCTATGGAAATGAGAGGAACCCTCCTCCTTGCACTTGCTGGATAAGCCATCTGCCTGTTTGGAACGGAAAATCTTTCCCATGATACCCCGTGCCTGTTTGAGTTGCGCGAGCCATGCAGGAACCCGACTTTGAGTTTGTGGACAATGCGCGCACGGGACTCGCCAAATATTCTCTGGAGAGGCTCAAGACGATCGCACCGACCTTTCGCGAGAGGTCTGCTGAACGACTCGCTTGTGTGGAGCTTATTGCGGAGAAGGAACGCGAACTCGCCATTGTGCAGATGGGCGCCATTTCGCGAAAGGCTTCGCTGGCATTGACGCTATCACTCGTCGCCGTGGTCTGGCCGATCCTGCTGCTCGCGGCTTGGTTTTATTTTCAGCCGATCCTTCGGAAGTTGGCCCCCACGCGGGCGAGTCCGCCGCAGATCGTGCGTCCCATGCCAACGCCCACGCCTGAACCCATAGAGATTGAATCGACTCCAGAGCCTTTGCCTCCAATGCTGGGCGAGCCTCTGCCTACGCCTGTGGGGGGCTGAACAACTCGTGGGCGAGCACGCTCAGGCAATAAATAGCAGCGGTCTCGGTGCGCAGAATGATTGGCCCGAGTGTAATGGGCTGGCACCCGTGGCTTTTGGCGAGCGCGATTTCCGCAGGTGTAAAATCCCCCTCGGGCCCGACAAATATCGTCACTCGGTTTGGCGTCTTGCCGTGTTCTTTCAAGACGGTTTTGATGGGGCGCGCATCGGGTTGGAGTGAGGCTATAAGATGCAGGTCACCTTTTTCCAACCGCTCGGCAAATGCCTTGAGAGTCATTGGCTCGGCAACTTCAGGTAGGCGGTTTTGACCGCATTGCTTGCAGGCTTCCAACGCGATGGCGCTCCACTTTTCTTTCTTCTTGGTGGCATCTCCGGAATCGATCTGAACCACAGTGCGGGCCGAGAGAAGCGGCACGACACGCGCGGCGCCGAGTTCCACGGCCTTTTGAACGATGAGATCCATGTTTTTGCCCTTCGGCACAGCTTGGGCCAGTGTGATCGCGCAGGGTGGGGCAGGCGTCGTCGAGGTGGATGAAATTTTCAACTTCGCCTTGGACCCGCTGGCGGATTCGATGACCGCTTGCCCCTCGCGTCCTGCTCCGTCGAAGACCGTCACGCGATCGCCCACGGAGAGGCGGAGGACATTCAAACAATGGTGGGCCTCGTCCGCATCAAGTATGGCGGCTTCCCAGTTTTCAGGTCGAAGATGAAATCGGTGCATGTTTTTTATGGATGTAATCTCGCAGGGCCTCATGCCAATGGCGGGGTGTGATGCCGGTCGCCGCTGCGAATTTGTGCGTCGAAAGCATCGAGAAAACGGGGCGCGGTGCAATGAATTGTTTCATGTCCGCAAGTCGTATCGGCTCTACCTCCGTCGTGCGCAGTTTTAATCCGGCGTTGGCTGCGAGTTCCAAAGCCTTCACTCCATACTCGCGCCAAGAGCAGGATCCGCTGTTGCAGAGGTGATAAAGGCCACCGCTTATGCTGAAATCAAAGAAACACTTAATCCAGGCGGCGGCATCCGTCGCCAAAGTCGGGCAGGAAAATTTGTCTGCGATGGCCTCCACACGATCTTCGAGCAGTGCCCGATCGATGAGGGTATCCACAAAAGAGGGTTTCGCAGGGCCAAAAACCCACGAAACTCTTGCGACGATATGGCGAGGGTCACATTGCAAGACGCGCTTCTCCCCCTCCAGCTTCGTTGTTCCATACCAACCTTGCGGAGATGGGACATCCGCCTCGGAATAGGGCTCGCGCTTGAGTCCATCGAAAACATAGTCCGTGCTAAAGTGGATCAGTCGGGCCCCGCGTTGAGAGGCGCACTCGGCCATGATTTCCGGAGCCAGCACATTGACCCGCCAAGCTTCATCCCTTGCCGACTCGCAGCGATCGACATTCGTCAGGCCAGTTCCATTCACGAGCACATCGAATTCGAAGTCGCGGAGCTGTTGTCGGAGCGAGGCCCCATCCGCCACATCCAACGCGGGGCGCGCCAGACCAATCACATGATCCATGCCCGACCAACACTCGAGCAGAGAGCCTGCGAGCCGACCGTGGGAACCCAATATTAAAACGCGGCGTTTCATTTGTGACCTCATCTTTTTTTGGTGAACCGCATTTTTACTCTTGCAAAAATTTTCCGTCCCTCCATTTTCTTCCACCCTTCTTCTAAAGGAAATCATTTTATGGCATACGCAGTTATTCAAACAGGCGGGAAACAATACCGCGTCGAATCCGGAAACGAGATTGAGGTCGAGAAACTCGATGTCGAACCCGGTGCGGCAATCGAAATCTCTGAAGTCCTTCTTGTTTCGGACGGAACCAATCTCCATGTCGGCGCACCTTTTGTCGAGGGCGCTTCGGTGAAAGTCACGGTCGTCGATCAATTCAAAGACGACAAAGTTATCGCCTTCAAATTCCGTCGCCGCAAGGGCTACCACCGCACGGTCGGCCACCGCCGCCGTCTCACCACTCTTAAAATCGAATCCATCTCAACCAAGTAACTTTCTATGGCTCATAAAAAAGGACAAGGCAGTGTCAAAAACGGACGCGATAGTGTTAGCAAGCGTCTCGGTGTTAAAAAATTCGGCGGTGAATCCGTCATTGCTGGAAATATCATCCTCCGCCAACGCGGAACCAAATTTGAGCCCGGCAGCAATGTGGGTCTCGGTCGCGATTACACAATCTGGGCGCTTGTAGACGGTCATGTGAAATTCGATCGCAGCGGACGCCGCGTCAATGTGGTGCCAGTTTCAGCGAACTAACAAACTGCTCCGCTCAAATCTCAGAAACGCGCCGAATTCGTTCGGCGCGTTTTTTTTGGTCCTTTGCCATTGATAGGACACCCAAATAGCTCGCAACACGGGCCCTCAGAAGCATAGCATTGGCTCCATGCAATGGACATTGGATGAGATCGCCCAGGGGATTCTTGCTTCTTATGAGGCAGTGGGAGGATTGAATAATACGGATCGTCACAATCTGCCTTCCAAACGCGCACTGGACAATCTTTGTGAGCAGTTGTTGCAATTTTTATTTCCAGGTTTTCACGATGAGCGCCCCATTCATAAAAATGAACTGGCAGAGATCACCACGGATCGCCTTCGAGCACTTGCCTTGCAGTTTGAGGATCAGATTGAGAAAAGCCTCTCGGTTAAGAATCCCTCTGGCTCGGCATCCCTTGCCAATGAAGTTCTCATGCGCTTTCTCGGGACTCTCGCTGGTGTGCGCGAGTTGTTGCGAACTGATATTCTTGCCGCCTACGAAGGCGATCCCGCAGCGGTGAGCAGCGAAGAAATCATCCTCTCCTACCCTTTCATTGAAGCCATCGCGATTCAGCGATGCGCCCATGTGCTCTATCGCGAGGG
>NEUK01000029.1 GCA_002290555.1 Spartobacteria bacterium AMD-G4 | reverse complement strand
AGGACGCGGAGGAAGATGTTTTCACAGGAGAGCTTTGATCCTTTCCAAAACCTCCGCGCTCTCCGCGTCTCCGCGTGAGATTTCTTCCATGATCTCTGCCGGGCTCTCGGCATTTGGTGTTGGGCAGATTTTCATGGGTGAAGTTTGCGCGGGTGGTCTTGGGCGCCGTGCAGGATGCGGAAAACGATCAGGTATTGCCCGGAGATGCGGAAAAAGATTTTGTAGGGGAAGCGGCGGGCGAGAACGCGGCGAAAATCGCGGTAGTAGAGCGGGAAGCGTTCGGGGTTGGCTTCCAGGCGCTGGAATGCCTCCGTGAGATCGGCGAGAAATTGATCACCCAGACCGGGGCATTGTTTTTCATACCACTCGTGTGCCTCCTGGAGATCCGCCTTTGCCCGGGGACGGATGGTGGCAATCCACTTCATCAGCGGGACTGGCGGAGCTTGAGGAAGACATCGCGCCAAGGTTCGCCAGGGCTGGGGTCGCGCTCGAACTCCGCAAAGGCCTCGTCGAGTGCCTGCTTTTCGGAGGGCGAAGGAGCATCTGCATCGAGCAGGTCGGTTTCATGAATCTCTGCAAGCCAAGCGAAAACCTGCGAGCGGTCACTGGCCGTCAGCTTGGGAAGTTCCTCAAGAATTTGGGCTTTGCTCATGATGAAAATTTAGTCGACAGGTTAGTTTTCTGCAAGATCGGTCCAGCGGAAGACTCACGCGGAGGCGCGGAGGACGCGGAGGAAGATGTTTTCACAGGAGAGCTTTGATCCTTTCCAAAATCTCCGCGCACTCCGCGTCTCCGCGTGAGATCTCCTCCATGATCTCCGCCGGGCTGCGGTGCGCGATTTCCTCGCCGCCGTTGGGGTTCTTCACGGAGAGGTCAAAGGTCTTCGGGTCGATGGCCGCAACATCCACGCTCCAGCTTTTGGGCGAGTCGGCTTTGGTTTTCTGCAAGGCGATGAACTCGGCGAGGTCGGCGTCGTTGAGGGGGTTGGTCTTGCCCATGTTGCGGCCGGGGTCGAGTTGGTAGAACCAGACTTTGCGGGTGGGCGCGCCTTTTTCGAAGAAGAGCACGACGGTCTTCACGCCCGCGCCGATGAAGGTGCCGCCGGGGCAGTCGAGGACGGTGTGGAGGTTGCATTCTTCGAGGAGTTTTTGCCGCAGGCTGACGGAGGCGTTGTCGGTATTCGACAGGAAGGTGTTTTTAATGACGACTCCCGCGCGGCTACCGGCCTTGAGGATTTTGATGAAGTGCTGGAGGAAGAGAAATGCGGTCTCGCCGGTGCGGATGGGGAAGTTTTGCTGCACTTCCTTGCGCTCTTTGCCGCCAAAGGGTGGGTTGGCGACGATGATGTCGAAGCGATCCTTCTCCTGCACGTCAGCGAGGTTCTCTGCGAGCGTGTTGGTGTGGATGATATTGGGCGCTTCGATGCCGTGCAGGATCATGTTCATGATCGCGATGACGTAGGCGAGACTCTTCTTTTCCTTCCTGTAAAGGGTGGGCTCTTGCAAGGCACGGTCCTGCGCGGTGGTGCGCTTGGGATTCTGGGCGCGGAGGTAATCGAAGGATTCGCAGAGGAAGCCGGCCGAGCCGACGGCGGGGTCGCAGATCGTCTCACCGAGCTGTGGAGCGGTGACGGCTACGATGGCGCGGATGAGCGGGCGAGGCGTGTAATACTAGCAGCCATTGCGCCCGGCGTTGCCCATGTTTTTGATCTTGGCTTCGTAGAGGTGGGATAGTTCGTGCTTTTGGGTCTGAGAAGCAAAGCGGAGTTCGTCGATGTGGTCTATCTGACCGTCTTTGGTCTTCGGGGCAGCCCACGATTCCCAGCGGTAGGGCACATCGAGAATGTGGGTGTATTTTCTTCCTTCAAGAGCGGCTTCGGTCGCCTTGTCGGCCTCCAAGGCGTCGAGGTATTTGAGAGAAAGAGGAGCCAAGAGGTCTGCTCCGTGTAGTTGAGCGAAGAAAAGCATCCCCTGCTGAGTAAAGTAAAACTCAACGGATGTCTGTTGGTCTGGAAACTTTTCTGCTCAAAAAAAATCTCACTCCAAGCCCGCACAGGCGCGTTGGAGTTCGGCGAGGCGGTTGATCCAGTCTTGTTGGCGTTGACGGTGCTCGGCGACGACATCGGCGGGGGCGTTTTGGACGAAGGTTTCGCTGGAGAGTTTGCGGGCGACCTTTTCGATTTCGGACTCGACTTTAGTGATTTCGCCTTCGAGGCGTTTTTTTTCCGTGGCGGGATCGATGATGCCTTCCAGTGGGAGGTGGATTGTTCCGATGTCCGTGGGACAGGCGGCATGGCCTTGCGGAGCGGATTCGCAGAAGGTGAGGGATTCCGCATGCAGGAGGATCGAGAGGACAGGGGCCTCACTTTTGACCCAATCGCCTGCCGGGGTGATCTGCCAGGGAAGGCGTTTATTGCCGGGAATGCCGTAAGTCGCGCGGATATTGCGAGTCTGTGAGATGGCGGCAAAAACGGCTGCGGAGCGGGGGTCGGCGACGAAGTGGGACGCCTCGGGCCATCCGCTGTGCATGAGGCTTTCCGTGCCGAGACCAAGCCCGCTCCAGAGTTCCTCAGTGATGAATGGCGCGTAGGGGTGCAGGAGTTGGAGAATGCGTTTGATGGTGTAATCCAGCGTGGCAAGTGTTCCTGCGCGGCGAGGAGACTCGGTGGTGAAATCCGACTTCGCGACCTCGATGAAGCGGTCGCAAAAATCCCCCCAGACGAAGTCATAAAGCGCTTGGGCGATGTCGCTGAACCGGTAGGCTTCGTAGCCTTCGTTCACGCGCTGGATCGTTGCGTCCAGACGGGCCAGAAGATCGCTGGCGAAGAGGGAGAGTTCGTGTTTCGAGGGGTCCGCATTCGGGTCGAGCGGGCCCTGCATTTGCCGGAATCGGCAGGCGTTCCAGAGTTTGTTGCAGAAATTCCGGCCCTCGACGATTTGTTGCTCGTCGAATTTGATGTCCTGCCCTTGTGGGGCGATGCGGAGGAGTCCGAAGCGGATACCATCTGCACCGTATTTGGCGATGAGGTCGAGCGGGTCGGGCGAATTGCCGAGGCTCTTGGACATTTTGCGGCCCTGCTTGTCGCGGATGATGCCCGTGAAGTAGACATCCTTGAAAGGAACCTCTCCCGTGTATTCGAGGCTCGCCATGATCATGCGGGCGACCCAGAAGAAAATGATGTCCGGGCCAGTGACGAGCACACTGGTTGGGAAAAATTTCGCCAATGCAGCGGGTTCCATCGTCTCGTGTGCCCACAGCCATGATGAGAACCACGTGTCGAGCACATCGGAGTCCTGCACCCAACCTTCGCCGGGCGACTCGATCTGGCTTTTTGCGCTTTTCGCATCGCTCTCGCCCGCTGGATACCAGACCGGGATGCGGTGGCCCCACCAGAGTTGACGGGAAATGCACCAGTCCTGGATGTTTTCGAGCCAGTGGTCGTAGACCTTCTCCCAGCGGTCTGGAAAGAATCGGATCAGGTGTTTCCGCACGGCGTCGCGGGCTTCGGTAGTTTTCGGATATTTTAAAAACCATTGTTCCGAGAGACGGGGCTCGATCGGCACATCGGCGCGTTCACTGAAGCCGACATTGTTTTCGTGGGGCTCCTCTTTGACGAGAAGCCCGAGTTCGCGAAGCTTGTCCACCGCTTTTGTGCGGGCTTCGAAGCGGTCGAGACCTGCAAATTCGTCGCCAGCGAGATCGTTTAGCGTCGCGTCGGGATTGAAAATATCGACGACCGGCAGGTTGTGGCGCAGGCCGATCTCATAATCGGTCTTGTCGTGTGCGGGAGTCACCTTCAGGACGCCTGTGCCGAATTCAAAATCGACCGCCTCGTCGCCGATGATAGGCAGCAAGGCTTCCACGCCCTCAGGAAGGGGACGGCGCACATGGAGTCCAATAAGGGCCGTGTAGCGGGGGTCCTTCGGATTCACCGCCACGGCAGCATCCGCCATGATCGTCTCTGGGCGGGTGGTGGCGATTTCCAGATAGGTGCCGGGTTTTTCCACGACCTCGACTTTGTAGTGATAAAAGAATCCTTTTTGGTTTTTTGGGATCACTTCCTCGTCGCTGAGTGCCGTGAGCGAGACCGGGCACCAATTGACCATCCGCTTGCCGCGGTAGATGAGTCCCTTTGCGTGAAGGTCGACAAAAACCTCCTGCACCTTGAGCGCGTAGGCTTCGTCCATTGTGAAGCGTTCGCGGCTCCAGTCGCACGAGCAGCCAAGCTTTTTGAGCTGGTTGATGATGATGCCGCCGTGCTTTTCCTTCCACTCCCAGACGCGTTTCAAAAACTCGTCGCGGCCGAGATCGTGGCGGGTCTTTTTCTCCTCCTTGCGCAGCTTGCGCTCGACAACGGTCTGCGTGGCGATGCCGGCATGATCGGTGCCCGGAAGCCAGAGAACCTCATGCCCCGTCTGGCGCGCGCGGCGGGCGAGAATGTCTTGGAGCGTGTTGTTGAGCACATGCCCGAGAGTGAGGACGCCGGTCACATTCGGCGGGGGGATGACGATCGAGTAGGCGGGCTTGGGCGAGGTGGGGTCGGCGGTGAAGAGACCATTCTCAATCCACCAGGAATACCATTTATCTTCGACAGCTTGCGGTTCGTAGGCTTTGTGCAGTTCGGACATGACGGGCGGCATTGTGCAAGGATTCGGCCGCGATTCAATCGGCTTCTCCGCGAAACCTGCTCATCCTAAAAAATTCTCGCCGCCTGTGGACAAAACATGGCGAGCGGAAGCGGCCATTTTTTCTGGAGTAAAATATTTTCGCCACTCTCCCTTGGGGAGGTTTGGCGGGGGTATGAGCCATGTCTGGCGGCCGTTTTTGGAGTAGGGAGCGTAGACTCCAGGGTGCTGACCTGCCGACACGATGAGAGCGGGTGTGCCAAGCGCACAGACCATGTGGGCGGCGGCGGTATCCACTGTTAAAACGAGCCGAGCTTCGGCGGTGGCTTGGAGGAAATCGGGGAGGGGGACTGGTGGATCGATCGCCATATTTTTCAGGCCGGCAGCCTCGAGGGTGCGAGCGAAGTTCTGAAGGCGCTCCGACTGGGCCGGTCCTGCAGCAAGGTGAAGTGTGGCATCCCCACGCTCGGGAGTGAGATCTTGCAAAGCCTGCGCCCAAAACTCTGCGGGATAGTCCTTGGATTTCGTTGAACTAAATGGGCAGAGAAGCCAACGGTTTTTAGGAATGACCCTGCGAGGTGGTTTGAGGGAGGGCAGGATTTTGTCAGCTGTGACATCGCGCTGCAGGAGCTCGCTCGCCACGAGACGATTGGCTTCAATGTCCGTGGGAAGAATTCCCTTTGCTGGGTAGGGGATGAGGGTCGTCTTAAAAAAACGGCTCGCAAAGCCCTCCACAGCTGGGCGACGGACGCGGGGATGCGTGAGCAGAAGATTCTCACATGCGATGCGGCGTTGAGCTCGAGGGAGATAGAATGTAATGGTATGAAGATAAGCCCGCATGCTCCGTAGGCATACAGCTGCATCCACATGCAAGCGAAGCAGTCGAATCCACGCCGGCAGGCAATGAATCACATTCACCGTTGCCAAGTTCAGAACCCGCCGTTTTTCCCTCAGCGGTAGTGGGATGACCTCAGCTGCAGGAAATTGGTTCTTCGCCAGCGGCGCGACATCCGCCCGCACGGCGATAATCAAATTGTCTTCGCCTAATTCCCTCGCCAAGAGACGAATACACCCTGTTGAAAGGATGAAGTCGCCTATGGCGTCGGGTTTGAGAATGAAAACGCGCAAGCGCGATCAGACCGTGTAGGTCGAGGAGGCTGTGGTGCCGCCTTGGCCTGTCCAGTTTGTGTGGAAGAACTGGCCACGGGGTTTGTCCACGCGCTCGTAGGTGTGTGCGCCAAAGAAATCGCGTTGCGCTTGGAGCAGGTTTGCAGGAAGCACTGCGGAGCGGTAACTATCGAAGAATGAAAGCGCTGTGCTGAAAGCTGGAACGGGAATGCCGCGTTTGGCAGCGATCGCCACGATATTACGCCAGCCTTTTTGCGATTTTTTGATCTCTCCTTTGAAGTAGTCGTCCAGAAGGAGATTCGTAAGTTTGGGTTTCTTGTCAAAAGCGTCTTTGATTTTGCTGAGAAAGCGCGACCGGATGATGCAGCCACCGCGCCACATGAGGGCGATACCGCCCCAGTTGAGTTCCCAACCGTATTCCGCTGCCGCGGCGCGCATGAGCATGTAGCCCTGCGCGTAGCTGATGATTTTCGAGGCGTAGAGGGCTTGGCGAACTTCTTCAATGAGAGCCGTGCGTCTTTTGGCGTTGCGGGCCGCTGGAATCGCTTGGTTCGGGCCTTTGAGTTTGCGAGCGGCCTTGACGCGTTCTTCCTTGAGGGCTGAGACGCAGCGTGCATAAACCGCCTCCGCCATGAGAGTTATTGGGACGCCCATATCGAGCGAGTTGATCACGGTCCACTTGCCGGTGCCCTTTTGGCCTGCGGTATCAAGAATTTTGTTCACAAGCGGCGATCCATCGGCGTCTTTTTTCGCAAAAATGTCGCGGCTGATTTCAATGAGGTAGCTATCGAGTTCGCCTTTGTTCCACTCGGCAAAAACATCGTGGAGTTCTTGCTCGTCGAGGCCCAGACCATTTTTCAAGATGTTGTAGGCCTCGCAGATCAGTTGCATGTCACCGTACTCGATGCCGTTGTGCACCATTTTAACATAGTGGCCGGCACCTTCTTCGCCCACCCAATCGCAGCATGGCGAACCGTCTTCGACTTTTGCGGAAATGGACTGGAAAATATCCTTCACATGTGGCCATGCGGCAGGGGAACCGCCGGGCATGATGCTTGGTCCGCGCCGGGCTCCTTCCTCGCCACCCGAGACACCCGTTCCGATAAAGAGCAAGCCCTTGGCTTCGAGCTCACGCTGACGGCGGCTCGTGTCATTAAAGAGCGAATTTCCACCGTCGATGATGATATCGCCGGGCTCCAGATGGGGAGTGATTTGAGCAATAAAATCATCCACCGGTTGGCCGGCCTTCACGAGCATCATGACGCGGCGAGGACGCTTGAGTTTGGAAACTAGCTCTTGAATCGAGTGAGCCCCTTGCACCTTGGTGCCTTTTGCCTCATTTGCCAAAAAGTCGTCCACTTTTGAGGTGGTGCGATTGTAGACAACGACTGTGTAGCCGTGGTCATTCATGTTGAGGACGAGATTCTGACCCATGACGGCCAATCCGATGAGGCCCATGTCTCCTTGTGCTGTTGTGTTTTCCATTTATAAAGTCGTAGTGTCGGCGGGTGTGGCTTTTTCATTCCTATAGCCGACAGGCTTAACTATTGGAAAATTCCTGCCGAAATGTTAAGGAAAAAAATCAGATATCATCATATTTAGCACAAAATCTCCACATCCGGGGTGGAAGAAAATTGAGTCAAATAGCAAGATTGTCTTCAAAAGTGCCATGGTCTCGGAAAGCGCCACTCACCGAGATCTTTTGATTCCTCATCGGTGAGCCTTCCACCCTGGGACACCGACGCATCTTTTCCAGTCCATCAGTGGTCTAAAAATTCTTCTTCCTCTTTCGCCACGCCCTATTCGTGAGAATTCGTTTTATTTGACTCGCTCGATTCCTCTCGTCTCGTCCCTCGGGCCGCCCTTCGGTTGCTCCATCTCACCGATGGCGTGGCTTTTTAAAGCGCTGAGACCTTTTTCAAAGCTTGGAGCGATGCCATGGCGCGGCCTTTGTTGAGGGAGGCCTCGGCAAGATTCCATGCGGGTGGAAGGTCGAATTTCAAAGTCGTGCAGTGAGCCATTTTCGACTGCGGTGACCGCTGTTTTTCCGAGGGGCGAAACTTCATCGATGCGGGGATTTTCCGGACCTGTTGATTCCACTGTTTCGAGTGGTTGGTGGTACCTCTAACAATTGAGCCAAAATCAATTCTGGAAGATTCGCCAGCTGTTCAAAGCTACTACCGGCCAATAATCGAAACACCTTCGGCAAACAAAGATGCCAGTAAATTGACATCATCGTATGAGGAGCAAATCTTGCGGGTTTTTGACAAGCTGACCTTTGAGGCGCTCGTCTGAAATAGCGCCAAACAGAGCCCAAGGCTGTGGCGGGTGGATTCGTAGAGGATGCCAGCAGCTCCAGCATCGTGGAGAGATTTTGCCCACTTCCGCGACATGGCGTGGTCTGCCGAAAAACAGGCTGCCGTTTTCGCGCCGATCGATCTGCGAGCCCCTGCGTCGCTCGCGTTGAAGATTCGAAGGCCCTTGGGTTCGATTTTTACGCGGTATTGGAAACGGGATTTCAGATCGGACTCGCTGATGGTCATATCATCAGGCATTCGGGCGTTCAGGTCACGGCCCAGACCGCTCTCCCAAAAACAGGTCACTGGATTCGCTCCCAGATAAAGCACCCCGAAGGGCAGGTCGGTTCCGCTGAATCGCCCGGTAGTCTGAGTGAATACGAGAGGGAGAGGGTGGGCCTTGGATTGGTTGCGCCACCAATCCACGGGGATCGCCTGCTCCCAACGAATCTTGCGGATGTCGAACTGACCCGGAGGATTGGGTCGAGCGTGGTCTTCAACTGGCATAGGCATCCGCTGCGGCGAGCATTTCCTGTGTTCTCGAGCAGTCTTGCAGGATGTGCATGAGAAAAGAGACTCCTCCAAGGTCCGTG
The DNA here is from genome assembly GCA_002290555.1 of Spartobacteria bacterium AMD-G4. Classification (GTDB taxonomy): domain Bacteria; phylum Verrucomicrobiota; class Verrucomicrobiia; order Chthoniobacterales; family Terrimicrobiaceae; genus UBA967. The sequence continues at coordinate 16,585 of NEUK01000029.1, read as the reverse complement.
CGGCGGGCAGTCAAGAAAGCCAAGGCAGACCAGGTATCAGGAATTCGGTGGAGAAGTTCGGGAATCCATTCGCGAATGCCTGCTCCATCGAGTTGAAACTCCGGGAAGTAATCGCCCCTGCGATTTTCGAACGAGATGGAGAGTATCTTTCCTTTGAGCTTGAGATTGTGGATGGTCTGGCGAGAGGCCAAGCCAAGGCGTTTTTTGATTTCTTCCGACGTCAGCAAGCGTCCTGTTGTTTTCAATACTTCGATTTGACTGTTCGTGCCCCGTTTTTTTAAGGCGCCACGGAGGGAGTTGAGGTCATTTTCCTTGGGCGGATGAATCGTGAGATAGGACGCAAAAACATCAGCAAGATCGCCTGCGGAAAGGTTGAACCTGGCAAGTAATTGAAAAACAGATTGTTTATCAAAGCTTGGATCGAGGGCGAGTTGTTTGGACATAATGGACGAATAAATTTGATTCGTCCATTTGTCAATCCATCGACCTGCGCTCGCCGCGACTTTTTAAAGAGCTGAGACCTTTTGCAAAGCTTGGAGCGATGCCATGGCGCGGCCTTCGTTGAGGGAGGTCTCGGCGAGATTCCATGCGGATGGGAGGTCGGGGGCGAGTCCTGCAACGACGAGGGCGGCGGCGGCGTTGATCTGCACGGCTTGGCGCCGTGGGCCATGATCCGAGCCATCGAGAATGGAGAGAAGGATTTTGGCATTTTCGGTGGCATCGCCTCCGAGGAGATCTTCGGGTGCCATGGCGGCGATTCCGGCATCCTTTGGATGGATTTCAAACTCGCTGAGAGAGCCGTTTTCAAGGGCCATGATCAGGGTTTTACCGAGGGGCGAAACTTCGTCGATTTGGAGGGCGTTTGGTCCTGTTCCATGCGCGGCCCAGGCGCGCGTGCGGTTCAGTTTTTTGAAAACTCTGGCATAAGTTTTGACGAGGTCTGGATTGAAGACTCCGGCGAGTTGGAAATCCGGTCTGGCAGGGTTCAGCAAGGGGCCGATGATGTTGAAAATGCTGGCGCTGCCGCGTTGGGCGAGAAGTTTCCTCACCGGCACAACCGCGCGGAATGCGGGATGGCAGGCCGGAGCAAAAAGGAAGCAGCAGCCAGCCGCCTCCAAAGCGGTAGCCATGGCCTCGGGGGGCAGGTCGATTTTCACCCCAAGGGCTTCGAGGACATCGGCACCGCCGGACTTCGAGGTGATGCCCCGGTTTCCGTGTTTGATGACTTTGGCTCCAGCCCCTGCGACTACGAACATGGAGGTGGTGGAGATATTGAAAAAACCCGCGCGGTCGCCGCCAGTGCCGCAGACATCGATGCAACCCGCACCCGAAAACGGCAACTGCACCGCGCGCTGGAGTAGCACCTCCACGAAGTCGGCAATTTCCTCCGGCGTCTCTCCGCGTTTGCGCAGAGCCTCCAGGAAATCCGCCCGCACCTCGGCAGACTGCCCCTCATCGAGAAGCAGGTCACAGATGGTCTGTATCTCGGAAAAGGTGAGGGGATATCCCTCTTCCGCGCGTGTCGTAAGTTGTGGGAGTGTCATTCCCAGGTGGGCTTCAGGGCACCTTGATGGGCTGGAGTTTCCAGATGTCCCTCGCGTATTCGCTGATTGTGCGGTCGCTGGAGAACTTGCCGACGCGTGCTGTGTTGAGGATGGCCATCTTCGCCCAGCGGGCTTTGTCTTGGAATGCGGCGGAGACTTTTTCCTGCGCGTCGCTGTAGGCTGCAAAGTCTGCAAGACAGAGGTAGGGATCGTGGTAGATCAGGTTGTCGCGCAGTGGTGTGAGGATGTCGCTGCTTTCGTTTCCCGTAAAATAATCCGAGCCGAGCCAATCGATGATGGCGGCGAGTTCCGGATTGGCGCGGTAGTAGTCGCCGGGGTTGTAGCCCTTGGCGAGGAGTTCGTGCACCTGCTCGACGGAGTTGCCGAAGATGAAGATGTTTTCTTCGCCAACTTCCTCAAGGATTTCCACATTCGCGCCATCGAGGGTGCCGATGGTGAGGGCCCCGTTGAGTGCGAGTTTCATGTTGCCTGTTCCCGAGGCCTCTTTACCGGCTGTCGAGATCTGCTCGGAGAGATCAGCGGCCGGGACGATGCGTTGGGCCAGCGAAACGCGGTAGTTTGGCATGAAGGCGACCTTGAGTTTGTCCTTGATGCGGGTGTCGGAGTTGATCTTCGAGCCAACAGCATTGATGGCTTTGATGATCCGCTTGGCCATTTCGTAGCCTGGTGCGGCTTTGGCTGCAAAAATGAATACGCGCGGCGGGATGTCGAGATCCGGGTTCTGCAAAAGGCGGCGGTAGAGCGCGAGGATATGCAGAAGATTAAGATGCTGGCGCTTGTATTCGTGCAGTCGCTTGATTTGAACATCAAAGAGCGCCGAGGGATCTACTTTCACGCCGCATTCATCGAGAATTCTTCCGGCAAGTCGCACCTTGTTGGCATGCTTGACGGCCATGAACTCCTCGCGGAATGAGGCGTCGTCTGCCAGAGGTTCCAGCTTGCGAAGCATGTCGAGGTCGCGCTCCCATCCGTGTCCAATGCTCCGGCAGATCAGGTCGGAGAGGCGTGGGTTGCAGGCCACGAGCCAGCGGCGTGGAGTGATACCGTTGGTTTTGTTTTGGAATTTATTCGGATAGAGCGCATCGAATTCCGGGAAGAGGTGCTCTTTGAGAAGTTGGGTATGGAGGGCGGCGACGCCGTTGACTGTATGGCTTCCGACAACGCTCAGGTGCGCCATGCGGACCATTTGCTCGTGGCCTTCCTCGATGAGTGAGAGGGTGCGTTTCATCTCCGTGTCGCCCGGCCATTTGGCTTCGACTTCTTCCAGGAAGCTTTTGTTGAGTTCGAAAATAATCTGTAGGTGGCGAGGCAGGACTTTTCGGAAGAGGCCGACGCTCCATTTTTCGAGAGCCTCGGGCATGAGCGTATGGTTCGTGTAAGCGAAGGTGCGGCGCACGATGCCCCAGGCATCTGGCCATGAGAGGCCCTTCTCATCGACGAGAAGGCGCATGAGCTCCACCACGCCTATGGCTGGGTGGGTGTCGTTGAGCTGGATCGCTACTTTATCTGGGAAGGTCTTCCAGTCAGCATTGTCTTTTTCAAAGCGGCGGATGATGTCCCTCAGCGAGCAGGCAACAAAGAAGTATTGTTGGATAAGGCGGAGTTCCTTGCCGGCTTCGGTTTGGTCGTTTGGGTAGAGCACCTTGCTCACCGTCTCAGCCATGTTTTTCTGCTGCACGGCCTGCTCGTAGCCGCCGCGGTTGAAGGCATCAAAGTCAAATTCCTCGGGGGCTTTGGATTCCCACAGGCGCAGGAAATTCACAGTCTCCGTGCCATATCCGGGAATGGGAATGTCGTAGGGAATGCCTATGAGCTTACGGAAGTCTGACCACACGCTGCTTGTCTTGCCAAGGGCATCGGTGTGGGTTTCGACATGGCCGTAAATCGGGATTTCCTGCGAGTGCTGCGGACGAATGATTTCCCACGGTGATCCGTATTGAATCCAGGCATCGGGGAGTTCCACTTGGTAGCCATTGCGGAATTCCTGTTTAAAAAGGCCGTATTCGTAGTGGATGCCATAGCCGACTGCGGGAAGGTCCAGCGTGGCGAGGGAGTCTAGGAAACAAGCTGCCAGTCGGCCAAGGCCGCCGTTGCCGAGTGCCATGTCATATTCTTCGTCACGCGTCTCTTCCAGCGGATGACCAAGGCTTTCCAAGGCTTCGGAGACTTCCTTGAGGACGCCGGCATTGATCATGTTATTCACGAAAAGACGCCCCATGAGAAATTCCATGGAGAGGTAATAAACTCGGCGCACATTGCCCTCCGAGTGCACGGCAAGTGTTTTCATCATGCGCTCGATGATAACTTTTTGAATGGCTTTGGAGGTGGCGATCCACCACTCGCGCCGCGAGGCGGATACGGAATCGCGGGCGAGGCCGAATTTCAGTTGGTCGATGATTTCCTGTTCGAAAGTAGTGGCTTTGTCCTTTTTCATAAAAATTTTCCCTGCGCCCCTTTTATTGCACGCTGGTAACCGCGCGAGCAAAAAGTCACTTTTTTCGTTCAATGGTTTAACCGATGAGCGCTTCGAGTTCGGCGACTCTTCGCGAGAACAAATCCAATGTCGCCTGGACCGGTGCAGGGGTGCTCATGTCCACTCCCGCCTCGCGCAGGGTCTCGACTGGAAAGCGACTGCCACCACTTTTCAAAAAGCCGAGATAACGCGTGGCGTCTCCGGTTTCCAAGACCTGTGTGGCGAGTGCCACAGCCGCAGAAAGGCCCGTCGCGTATTTGTAGACATAGAAGGCATTGTAGAAATGAGGGATGCGCAGGCATTCCAATTCAAGTTCCCCGTCGATGGCGAAACTTGGGCCGAAGTAGTCGTTCAGCAGCTTCCGATAAATGGCTTTGAAGTTTTCCAGCGTGAGCGCCTCGCCCGCTTCCTCCGCGGCATGGGCCTCGTGCTCGAACTCTGCGAACATGGTCTGGCGGTAGAGCGTCCCCCGGATGTCGTCGATCTGGCGGTTTAAAATAAAGGCCTTCATCGAGCGGTCATCGGTCGTCTTCAGCAAATGTTCGGTGAGCAGGACCTCGTTGAATGTCGATGCCACTTCGGCCAGGAAAATGGGATATCCGTAGTTTTGGTAAAGCTGCGCGCCCCGCGCATACCATGTGTGCATGGAGTGCCCAGCCTCGTGGGCAAGTGTGTAAACATCCGAAAACACGTCCGCCTTGTAGTTCATCATGATGTAAGGCGGGCTCGTGTAGGTGCCGTAGGAAAAAGCTCCGCTGCGTTTGCCTTTGTTCTCGTAGCGGTCGCACCAGCGGCCTCCGCGCAAACCATGGGCCAGAGTATTCGTGTATTCGGAACCCAGCGGGGTGAGCGACGCCGTCACGCGCTCGACGGCCTCATCCCAGACCACATCGGTCTTCACATTTTCGACCATGGTCACATAGGTGTCGTAGTGGTGGATCTCCTCCAGTTTCAGCACCCGGCGGCGAAGTTCGAAATAGCGGAAAAGCGCATCCAGATTGCCCCGCACGGTGGAAATGAGGTTGTCATATATCGTGGTCGGCACGTCATCGGCAAAGAGCGCCGCCTCCCGCGCCGAGGGATAATTCCTCGCTCTGGCGTAGAAGACATCGGCACGCACCGAGTTTGCCAGGCTGGCTGCAAGGGTGAATCGATGCTCGGAAAATTCCTTGTAGAACTGGTGGAATGCGGCCTTGCGCACGGAGGGCTCCCGCTGCTGGAGGAATGAGGAGAACGAGCTCTGGGTCAATTCGCGCTCGTTGCCTTCGCTGTCCTTCAGCGTTCCAAAAAGCATGTCCACATTGGTGAGTTGCGAGAATGTCTCACTATGTCCGCGCACAGCGGAAGATCCCAGTGCCAGCAGGCGTTCCTCGGCGGCACTCAGGGTGTGCAATTTGCGCCGGCGCAATTTTTGAAGCGGAATCGTCCAATCCGCCAACGCGGGATCTGCAAGGAATGCCGCAAATGTGTCGTCCGGGATTTCTTGGATTTCCGGTGAGAGGAAGGAAAACGCCTCGCCGACGCGGACCATCAGGCTCTCGAGACGCGCCTCGCGGGAGAGTGCCTCGGCATGGGAACTGTCGCCCGAAACGCTCAGCGCCGCGTATTGGTTCAGTTGATCCGCCAGCAGATCGATGCCTTTTTCAAATTCCAAACACTTCGCTAAGCTGGATGGCGACTCGCCCAGCTTGCCTCGGAAATTGGCGACTCCTTCATAGGAATTCTGCAGCTTCGAAAAGTCCTCCTCCCAACCCTCATCGCTTGTGTAGAGGGGCGTAAGATCCCATTTGTCGGATTCGGAAACTTCGGTGCGGAGTGGCGTGTGCGCGCTGGACATAAGACCAGAAAACTACCACGGGTGGCCGAAGGGGCAAAAGCCAGAATACGCCCTACGGGGCGATCAGGCCTTGTGAAAATCTGCAATCGTCTCCCAGAGGACCTTTTCTTTTTCGCCTGGCGACTCGGGAACTGTGATGCGCACCTCGGCAAAAAGGTCTCCTCGCGTCTCAGCGGTGAGCGGCATGCCCATATTCGGCAGGCGAAACTTTTTGCCCGACTGCGTGCCTGCAGGAATTTTCAGCTTCACCCGTCCGCTCAGCGTGGGAACTGTGGCTGTGCAACCGAGAACGGCATCCCAGGCGGGAAGTTCGAGGTCGTAGTTGAGATTCGCACCCTCGATTTCAAAGTCCGGGTGGCGCTGGTATTTCACCCGCAGGTAGAGGTCTCCCGCGCCCCCGCCGGATGCTCCCGTGCCGCCCTGACCCGCGAGGCGGATACGCTGACCATCGCGGATGCCCTTGGGGATTTTCACAGTGAAAGTCTCGACCTTTTTGGATGCGCCTCGGCGGAAAGAAACCGGGCGCGACGAGCCGTTCAGCGCCTCCTCCAAGGTCACCAGGATGTCGGCCTCCGCGTCCTGGCCGCGCTGCGGAGCTTCCTCGAAGCCCGCGCGAGTTCCCCTGCGTCCGCCGAACATCTGCTCGAAAAAGTCGCTAAAGCCCGTGCCTCCAAACTGGACATCATCTTCAAAAGCCGCCGCGCCTCGTTTTCCGCTGAAGCCGCCTGCCCCGGGAGGTCGCTGCGAGCCTGCGCGTGCTTGTGGCCCGTGCTGCCAATCCGCTCCAAATTCCTCATAGCGCTTGCGTTTCTCGGGGTCGCCGAGCACCTCATAAGCTTCGTTGATTTCCTTGAATTTTTCCTCGGCCACCTTCTTGTCCTTGGCCGTGTCCGGGTGGTGCTGGCGCGCGAGCTTGCGGAAGGCGGTTTTGACCTCAGCCTGGGTTGCGGACTTGGAGACTCCGAGTGTTTGGTAGTAATCGCGGAATTGCGCTGACATCAGTTCTTGAATTTGGTCTCGGCATTCTGACCATTTTATTCATTCTGTCCAACCCATGCTTGATATCCGCACTCTTCGGGAGCAACCCGATCTCGCCAAGTCCCGCCTCGCGACTCGCAATGCCGACTATTCCCAAACCATTGACGCCATCCTCGCCATCGACGGTCAGAGGAGGGCATCGGAAACCCGTTTGCAGGGTCTGCAGAGCGAGCGCAACCGGCTCAGCAAGGAGATCGGGAAACTCCGTGCACAAAAACAGGATTCCGCAGCCTTGGAGGCCGAAGTGAAGTCCCTCGCCGACGAGATGCAGGCCCTCACCGAGAAATCCAATGCCCTCTCCGACGAGCAATCCGCACTGCTCCTTGTTCTACCCAATTTTCCTCAGCCTGCCGTGCCACTTGGCAAGGAGGCCGCAGACAATCCCGAAATCCGCGTTCACGGGGAAAAACCATCCATCGCCAATCCCAAGGATCATGTCGTCCTTGCCGAGGCTCTCGGACTTATCGACCCCGACCGCGCCGTCAAAATCAGCGGTAGTGGCTTCTCGGTTTACATGGGCCAAGGGGCGAGGCTCGAACGGGCCATTCTGAATTTCCTTCTCGATCTCCACACGCGCGACCACGGCTACACCGAGGTCAGCCCACCGTTCGTGGTGAAGCGGGATTGCATGGTGGGCACAGGCCAGTTGCCGAAATTCGAGGAGGACATGTATGGCATCGACGGCGGAGGGCTCTTTCTTGTCCCCACCGCCGAAGTCCCCGTAACGAACCTTCACCGCGAGGAAATCGTCAGCGCCGCGCAGTTTCCGATCAAATACGCCGCCTACACGCCTTGCTTCCGCCGCGAGGCCGGGTCGGCCGGTCGCGAGACGCGTGGTCTTATTCGCATGCACCAGTTCGACAAGGTGGAATTGGTGAAAATCTGCGCGCCCGAGCAATCGGCCGGCGAACTTGAGGCACTCACCGCCGATGCCGAGCGCGTCCTGCAGGCCCTCGGGCTCCATTACCGCGTTATCGAACTCTGCACCGGCGACATGGGATTCGGCGCCGCCAAGACCTACGACATCGAAGTCTGGGCGCCCGGTCAGAATTCCTACCTGGAGGTCTCGAGTTGCACGAATTTCGAGGATTTCCAAGCCCGCCGCATGAATCTTCGTTTCAAGGGGGCTGATGGAAAAAACCGGTTCTGCCACACGCTCAACGGCTCCGGCACGGCGCTCGCCCGCCTCTATGTGGCACTTCTCGAAAACGGTCAGCAGCCGGATGGCTCCGTCCACATCCCGGCGGCACTCCAACCTTATTTTGGCGCTTCGAAAATCTCCAAGTAGTCCGGTGCCAGTTGAGGCTGTTCTGACATCCGTTGCTCACGCGATGTCAGGCGTTTCAAATCGTAAAAAACTCCTCGTCGGCGTCTCTGGAGGCCGCGATTCGATGGTCCTGCTTCACGCGCTTCTGGGGGCCGGTTTTAAAAACCTCGTCGTCTGCCATCTCGACCACACCTTGCGTGGAAGGAGCTCCGATGCCGACGCCCGCCTCGTCGTCAGCGAGGCGCGCCGCGCGGGACTTCGCGTCGAGCATGCCAAGGCACGAACTGCGGAATTCGCCGCATCCGAAAAAAAATCCCTGGAACTCGCCGCCCGCGAACTGCGCATGGCCTTCTTTGAGGAATGCGCCGCGCGGGAAAAAACTAAAATTCTCGTCCTCGCCCACCATGCCGATGATCAAGTCGAGACCTGTCTTTTCAACTTTCTCCGAGGCACGGGTGCCGCCGGGCTCGGGGGTATAAAACCCGTTTCTCAACTCGGCAAACTCACTGTCCACCGCCCGTTGCTTGGAGTCACCCGCACGCAGATCGAAGACTTCCGCAAGCGGCACAAAGTCCGTTTCCGCGAGGACGCCTCAAACGCCGGCCTCGAACACACGCGAAACAAGCTCCGGCATCGGGTCATGCCGCTCCTCTCGGAAATCATGGGCGAGTCGTATAGTTCAGCCATTCTGCGCGCCTCCGAAATCCTCCGTGGCGAGGAGGAGTGGATGTCCTCCCTCGTGCCCGAGTGTCCCGCCGAGCTCTCCTGCAAGGATCTTCGTGGGATGCCTCCCGCTCTGCGCTCGCGTGTCATCCTGCGCTGGCTTCGCGAACGCGGCGTGCCAGAGGTTGGCTACGCCGAGACGCGCCGTGTGCTCTCCCTCCTTGACACCGTCAATGGCCCCTCAAAAGTCAACCTCCGTGGAAATCATCACGCACGCCGCCGCAGCGGAGTCCTCTTTCTCGAATCGGAGGGCGCTTGAACTTCCGGACCGCCTTCCAGATTGGCTTTCGCGCCGCCCGGGCAAACTTTCTGCCGGGCCTCCTCCTACAGGCCATCATGGTGTGTTTCCTCGCGGCCTACTTTCTCCACGACGGCACACAGGCCTTTCTCACCAGGGTGGGGGAGGTGCGGCAAGAGATGGGATACCTCTTCGCATTCATTACCTACATCATTTCCGGGGCTTTTTTACCGGAGGTTCTTCGCGTGGCCTTTTTTCAAAAATTTCGCCCTCGACTTGCCAATGTTCGCAATTTTTTCACCGCAGCGCCGCTCTGGGCGGGTCTTGGAATGCTGGTCGACTTTTTCTACCGTTGCCAGAACGATTGGTTCGGCACAGGAAATGCCTGGCAAATCGTTGTTGCAAAAGTCCTGGTCGACCAGTTGCTCTACAGCCCATTTGTTGCCACTCCCATCAGCAACTCCTACCTCGCCTTTCGCTCCTCCGGCCTCAACTCCGAAACGGCCCGCGAAGTCTTCTCTTGGAACTTCGTGCTCGAACGCATGCTGCCAAGCCAGATTGCAGGCTGGTGTGTCTGGACCCCCGGCGTCTTTGTCGTTTACTTCATGCCTCCACTCCTCCAGTTGCCCACAGCCGTTTTGATCATGTGTTTCTAAAATGAGGCCGCCAGCCAACCTTGTTTGAATACTTCGAATATTGCCAGAGATCGCAGCGCGCCTGCCGAAATACGAGCTCAGTCGCTGCGAAAAAAAACTTTCAGGGCCACAGCACACGGGAATCAGGCCCTCGAGGGTTTCTTTCACCTCGGCCAATCCAAGAGTGTCAGCGTCCTCGCGAGTCAACAAATCCTGAAGCAAATCATCCCACGCGATTCTCTTGGAAATGGACCCCACAGTCCGTCGCGGAGCCCCGACTTTAAGAGCCGCAGGATCGCCCTTTTGAATCTGATTGGCTTGGCAACAGCCTCAGGAATCTACCGCACCAAGTTTTTACCCCTTCTTTGCATGATGGAGTTCGCGCCCCCCGCGATGAGTGAGCGGAGTTGGTAAAAAAATGAAAGGCGCGAATCCCTATCAACGGAAAAAACGAAAGAAATTGTTGCCTCCCTTCTTGGTTTACCGTGTCAATCCTTGACCAACGATTGGGCTTGTCGCGTAGTAGTCTGGATGATGCTCGCAATGTTCGTATTTAAGGTCAGGTCTCGGCGCCCCCCCCTGCGTTCTTCCGCGACGCGACGCAGCGAAGTGCCTCCGGCCCTAATGCTCTTCTGCTTGTGATCGCGAAAAAAACGAAATGACGATGGTCCTCCATTTCTCATCCGCTCTCGGGCGTGAGGATTCCTGGAGCGCCGACATCCTCAAAGTCAATGGGAAGGAAAGCATGGTGCTTGTCATGCACGATGCCTCCCAGTGGCCGATTCTTATTCCCATCGAAGGTTGTCGAACCTACGAAAAATTCATGACGCTTCTCATGATCATGCTCGGCGGTAACTGCCGAGCTCGCAACAAGCCATTCGATCACGAAAACCAGCAAATACTCCTAACGCGCCGCACCAACCGCACACTCATTGGCTACATGAACGATGCCAAACGCTGCGCCAGTCTCACAGCAGAAGCCCAACTTGAAGCTAATGGCACGATCAACTGGTCACAAATCATACACTCGCTCGCCCACACACCTTATAATTCAAAAGACGGATTCTTCACACCACAGGACAAGTTCTTAGCCTGACTGATGAGCGCCGATAGAAAGGCCGAGCGGCGCTCCGCTGCCTAGGAACGCCGAAGTCCCCCTCGGCCCGCCCCAGCCAGCGATGCCAACGCGAACGCTGGAGTTTCCGTTTCGTATTCGCACCCTGATTATGCCAAGGAGATCGGCCTGAAGCATCCCGCAAGCCATTGGCAAAATTTCTGGCCCGCTCGCGCCCGAAAAATCGCGTGAAGAGTGAGGACCGTGGGCCGTTAACTTGATGCACATGCCACGCTGGGGGGAAGCAAAGCCCTCGTGTTTAGGGTGAAACTCTCAAACAGGCTGGAACAGCGGGGTGAACGCAAACCGCCTCCCGTCGAAAAGCCCCCGGTCGCTAAGTTTGAGCGCCGGGATGACCAGCAGAGCCAGAAAGGAGATCGTCATGAACGGCGCTTGCAGTGTGCTCCCAAGCGCCTTCGCCTCGCGCGTGAGCCGGGCGTAGGCCTCAGCAATGTCCTCTGCATACCCATCGCTCATCAAGCCAGCCACAGGCAAGGGCAGCACGCTGTGTGAGCCGTCCCGCCCGACCACCACGATGCCGCCCTTGTTTCGGATCACCAGATTCACAGCCTGCGCCACCGCCTCATCGTCGACACCCACCGCCACAATGTTGTGGCCATCGTGGGCCACGCTGGAGGCGATTGCCCCCTGCTTCAAACCGATTCCCCGAACAAAGGCCACGGCGGGCGGCACATCGGCATAGCGATTCACAACAGTGATCTTTAAAATGTCGCGCGAGGGATCTGCCATAACATTTTCCTCCTCCACAAGCGCCTCCGCAAAACCCTCTCCTGTCATGATCTGCCCATCCAGCGCCTCGATTAGACGCAGCAACCCAGGTGCGGCGGTGACTTGAAAATCCTTGGCCGATTTTTCCTTCACCAAAAATCGGTTGGCACTCGCCGCCACCGTCCGTGGCAGGAGCGACTGACCCTCCCTCGCCACACACACACCGTCAATAAATGTCTCCATCACACGGAAACTGATCAGATCGTGCAAACGCACGAAGTCAGCGGGGTCGCCCGCCCGCATCAGCCCGCAACGCAGCCCATAGTGCTGCACAGGGTTCACGCAAGCGGCGCGGAGCACAGCGAAGAGCGGGACGCGATGCGCAACCGCACGGGCACACAGCTGGTTGATGTGGCCCGCCATCAAGTCGTCCGGATGCTTGTCGTCGCTGCAGAACATGCACGACTCCGCATGGTCGTTCAGCAACGGCCAGAGTTCCTCGAAATTCTTTGCCGCCGAGCCTTCACGGATGAGGATTTTCTGGCCGAGCGAAAGTTTTTCCAGCGCCTCGTCGATCTGACAACACTCGTGGTCGGTCTCGATGCCCGCCTCCACATAGGTCTTCAGATCCGCGCCGCGCAGTCCGGGCGCGTGCCCATCGATCCGCTTGCCGTAACGCTTCGCAATCGCAAGCTTTTCCATCACCACGGGATCGCAATGCACGACTCCCGGAAAATTCATCATTTCCGAGAGCCCGATCAACGACGCGTCGCCGCACAGCTCCTCGATGTCCGCAGGCCCAAGCACCGCTCCCGCCGTTTCAAATTCCGTCGCCGGCACGCACGAAGGAATTCCAAAATGAATCTTCAGCGGCGTCCGCGCCGCTTCCCGCTGCATGTATCGCACCCCGTCGATCCCAAGCACATTGGCGATCTCATGCGGATCGGAGACCGTCCCCGTGGTGCCATGAATCACCGCAATCCGCCCGAATTCCGCCGGAGCAAGCATCGAGCTTTCGATATGGACATGCGCATCGATAAAGCCCGGACACAGGTAGCCAGGTTCCGTCACACTGCAATCCTCGAGGATTTCCTGAATGCGGCCCCCTCTCACCACAATCACTCCCGGAAAAATCCGCCGCGCGTGGAGGTCAATGATCCGTCCGCAGTGCCGTGAATCGGTGCTCATCCTCGGACATATGTGCGCCGGACCAAGAAATGGCCACAACTTTATTTCGCTCCCGATATCATCGCCCCCGCCCCCGCCATGCCGTTTGCAAACGACGAGACCCCGCCACCGGCCGTGTAATATTCCTTCGTCGACCCAGCCCGCAACCGCACCGTGATGACAACATAAACGGCGAATGAGATCCCGATAAACAGAAAGTTCAGCATGCTCTGACTCATTGTACCTCCTCCCGTTCAGTATACCCGAATTTCGCATCCAGCCGCTTCATGAGCACCGCATACGCAATCAGGATCAAAATGAAACAAATGATCGACCCCTGCTGCGCCATCCAAAACCCGAACGGCGCCGTCCCCACCGGCGGCAGATGCTCATCCATCCACTCCCGGAATAAAATCCCGCACCCGAAACTCACAAAAAACCAAATCCCCAGCAGCCCAGCAAGAATTCTCAGGCAGGCCCGCGAATAGGCGCGGTGATCAACGCTTTTGGTCATAGGAAAAATGGCTCGAGTTGGTGTGTTGGCTCGTTCCCGCAGGAAGCTGCCCAAGGGGGGTGAATTGAGACATGGAGTCGGAGGCTGTGAAACGACGCAGAGCATCCACCAACAGCCTTCTTTCCCCACAACGAAAAATTGCCTCCCGATCCAATCCCAGCCCCGACCAGCTAACTCACCAACCGGCAGCGAACTTGTCCAAAGGCTGTGGCTCGTGAAGGGAATTTATTTCGCCAATCCGAGAATCCAATGCGTGGCAAGGGCCTCGGCCCAGACGGTCACGAGGCAGAGAGCCACGCTGGATAGAATATCCACCCCGGCCAGGAGGAATCGGCCGGAGCGCATCAGCGCGAGCGTTTGCAGGCTGATTCTCATTCTCTTTTAAGTTGAGCTAACTATCCATGGCCATGCGGTGATGCTTCTTACTCGTTCGATGTCAGGCGAGACACCTGACCCACATTGCCATCTGTTCATATGCCCATATTTCAGCGGCGCGGGTTTGTGGGTGTGGAACATACGGGCGACGCTCCGCTCAATGGGAACGCCGAGGTCCTCCTCGGCCCGTCCAGGGTCAGCGATGCCAACGGGGGCGTTAGCGTTCCACCCTGGGTATGCCAGAGCGGGCGACTGGCGGCCACTCCTCAAGCGATTGGCAAATCTTCTGGCCCGCTCACGCTCGAAAATCCCGTGCATGTTGAGAATAGCGGGTTCGCCGCTGCGCTTTTTTACCAGGCCGGAAACCGGAACTTGAAGGCCCTCCACAGGCTCGCCCAGGTGCCAAGTTTTTCAAAAATATGTGAATGTTTGGGACTGACGTCTTTCTCGTCTTTCTGAGGTCTTTCCTTGGTGATCATTTCGAGGGAGATCGTATCAATCTCGCTCAGACATCCGCTGGGGATTCAGAAATATTTTTTCAGGTGATTATCGCAAGGCTTCTCCCATACCTTTCGAAAAAATTGACCGTTATAGCCTGGCTACGGCGATTGGGGGACCGACCATCAGGGTGGAAACGATCAGTTCTGATATTTTTTCGACCAGCACAAATAACCTTGCGACCTTTTGCTCAAGTTCCCTTCGTATTCCCGAAGAGTCGAATGTGCAATCTGTCGCAGTAGCGGTTTCCACGCTGGAGGCAGAGACTCACGAGTTCCTGTTGTCGCGTGGCGATATGCCCTTCATCGATGCCCTCTGGCATGAGGAGGATTTTTGAGGGCGGCACAGGAATGCCGATCGTCTCGACCATTGCATCGATTTCCTCCAAGTCCGAGGCTTGTGTGAAAACGAACTTGAGTTGGAAATTTCCCGCCTCCAGCCACGCGCGAAGAATCTCCGGGCGCAGGCGTGCCTGCTCATGCCGCTCAATCCATGCCTGCTCGATTTCTCCCGCGCGTGGCGTGGAGCTCGAGAGTTTCGGGCTCAGCGACGCGAGGTCACAGGCTATTCCCTCTGGCAGCACGGTTCCGGCGGTTTCGATGGTGATGTGCTGGCCTTCCGCTCGAAGCGCAGCGGCCAGTTCATGAATTCCCTTCGCCACCATTGGCTCGCCGCCCGTGAGGACGCAATGCCGTGCGGGATATTTTTGAACCTCTTTGATGATGTCCTTGATGGACATCTCCTCGCCCTCGGGCTTCCAAGAGGCATAGGGCGTGTCGCACCAGCGGCAACGCAGGTTGCACCCTGAGGTGCGAATGAATACCGTCGGCACGCCGGTGAGTTCGCCCTCGCCTTGGATCGAATAAAAAATTTCCGAGATGCGCATGGCCTTAGAGCGGCTTTGAAGGCAGCGGGGCGTAGCTGAGATACTTCGTGGGGTCTTTTAACCTCGCCAAGAGGAAAGCTTCGCGCCGCTCCACACAGGTTCCACACTCCCCGCAGTGGGTCTCCCCGCCGACATAGCACGACCAAGTCTTGGAGAAATCGACTCCCAGCTCATCACCTCGCCGAGCGATTTCAGATTTCGTCATCGAAATGAACGGGCGGAGCAATTCCACATCCGCATAAGTGCCCAATCGAATCGCATCCGCCATCGCACCCATGAAGTCCTCCCTGCAGTCTGGATAGATCGCGTGATCGCCAGCGTGAGCCGCAATCACCACGCCTCCTGCATGACGGCTCTCCGCAAGACCCGCTGCCACCGCGAGCATGATGCCATTGCGGAACGGCACGACAGTTTGCTTCATGGTCTCTTCCTCGTAGTGTCCCTTTGGAATCGATTCGCCGGAATTGAGTAAACGGGATTCAAAAAGTCGTTCCATGAAATCCAGTGGGATCATGAGGTGCGGTGTTTGCAGCAATCCCGCATGGTAGGCCGCAAAGGGAATCTCGCGGTTGTTATGCTTCGATCCGTAGTGGAAGCTCAAAGCCGCAACCACCTCGTGCACCTCTGCCGCATCGTGCAAGGCAACAACTGAATCCATTCCGCCACTGCAAAGGACAATGACACGCTTTCTTAATAGTTTGGGCATGGAGCCTGTATCTACTCGACCGGGCATTCTGTCGCGAGAGTTGTTTATCAGGGCGGCTGTAAGGAATTTTCAGCGCCACACAAATAATTCTTGCAACCCTGCCACCGCCGAAGAATAGTTCAAATTCCCACAGACCCTATCGTCCAGCGGTTAGGACACTGCCCTTTCACGGCGGTAACACGGGTTCGAATCCCGTTAGGGTCGCTCCACTTTTCAGCGCCCCCATGTCTGGTAGAAAAAACGTCAGTGGCTATGACCTTTTATCGTGGCACATTGACCGATTCCGGTGTGAGCGCCCATTTGTTTGCCGAGGCGCTGCCGCATCCCAATATTCATTTTTCCTGCCAACCGTCCTGTGGGTTCAGTACCGAAAAAACCTTCCGGGACTTGAGGGTTTGGTGTCGAGGCTGCTGACCCTGCATGTCTTCCATTGGACAATCGGATCGTATGAAAAAAACCTCTTTGATGAGACAGAGCGTCCGCCTCGATGGACAGAAGACTTTTTCCGTCATCCTCTGGTGGACGGCACGGATTGCTGGCGCAGGTATCTGACATGTGCGGTATCCACCGGGCGCCGTATTTCGGCTCTTCTGGAATTTGTGCGCGAGGACTCCCCGGAGAATTTTCCTCAGGATGCGGGCACGCTCGTCCGCCTCTGTCACGAGGCAAGCTGATGACGCAGCCTGCCCAGACGACCGAGGACTGTGGAGGTCTTGGTGCGATCCGCGGCGGGGAATTCGCGAGGGGTTTCTACGCTTCCCTACAGCTCAGGGTGAGTTACCCCCCCCAGGGAGTGTCACTTTAATCTTTCCCCAATCAA
>NEUK01000028.1 GCA_002290555.1 Spartobacteria bacterium AMD-G4 | reverse complement strand
GGGATCGGCCTCGCCAAAAAACCTTGGTGGCATCAGGCGCTATCCAAGGAAAACCGTGCGCTTCACCAAACTTTGAAGAACGCTCTCGATCCTGCCGGCTTGCTCAATCCCGGGAAGTTTGTTTAGAAGGCCCACGCAGGAGCGACTACCTGCGCCCAGATGGAAGCTAGACCCGAGGCGCCTCAATGAGGATTTTCTGTGTTGTGGACGCGTTCGGAAATTTATCTGGCACTCGATTTTCTGCAAGCCAGCGGTCGAAAACCATGACCGCTTTCGAGCGGGACATGATATCTTGTTTATTGACCAACTGGAGACGCTCCGTGCTGTCTCGAAAATCCACCCTTACCTTTCCATGCGTGAGCAATTGGATAATGATGTTAAAACAAAACTCGTTGGAATTACTGATTCGCAGCATGTATTCCTCGATTTTGTTCGATAAAGGAGTCAGTGGATGGTTGCGATTGAAATCAAAATCCACAATCTCCTGCGAGTTTGAAAATTTTTTAACCTCAGTTTTAATAAAAATATCAGCTGAGTATTTTGCAGGTTTCAAAGACATAACAAACTCCCTGGTTTCAAATCAATCGAGTGGCGCGCTCAGGTCAGGATTTTGATGTAGGCCTTTTGGCGCAGTGTATCCAGCCAGCGCTGCTGAACTTTCATGCGCTCCTGCTGCATGAGATTGCTCTCGATCTCACTACGTACTTCACCCAAGGGCTTGACCGAGGAATTTTTACGAGCCTCAACGAGAAGGATGTAGTAGGAGTCTGCGATATTTATTACGGGACTGATGCCGCCGGCCTTGAGTTCAAAGGCGGCTTGGGTGAGTTTTTCATTGAGGGTATTGCGCTCGATCCATCCCCAATCGCCACCAGTGTCGCTGGTGCTTTCATCCTCTGAATACATCTGAGCCATACGCTCAAATTCGGCCCCGCCCAGAAGTTTTTGACGGATTTCTTTGGCTGTCTGTTCCTTGTCGCCACCACCGCCGGAACCAATGTCATCTTGATTGCTTTTACGGAGAACGATCATGCGGAGTTTAACCTGCTCGGGGAGGGAATAAGCTGGTCGGTTTTTGTCATAGAAATCCTGAACTTGCTTCGGGGAGACAACAAAATTGTCCGTGAGCTTGGCTTGACGCATCGCTTGGACGATGATTTTTTCTTTCTCGATCTCCTTGAATCGCGTGAGCGTGTAGCCTTGAGCCTGCAGGGTTCTCACGAAGGCCGCGCGGTCGCCGCCGAATTCCTCGCGGATGATTGTCTGCACGCGGTCGTCCACAACATAATCCGGGATGTTCGCTCCCTTTTCCTGCATTTTACGGAACTCTTGAAGGATGAGTTGCCGATCGACGAGATCCTTGAGAGCGGCGAGTCTCATTTCCTTGATCTTGTCGGCAAGGTCGGGTCCGCGATAGGCCTCGCGCATGGCGCGCTCACGGGCTCCAACAAGTTCTCGCACTTGAGAGATAGTGACCACATCGCTGTTCACGATGGCTGCCACTCCATCGATGACCTCGGCCTGCTGACTCCACGCAGAGGGCACGGCTATGGGGACAAAAAGGCAGGTTACAAGAATTGCGAAAAATCGTCTCATCAGCTTTGCATCGTTTCGAGGAAGCTCAACACGCAGCCAAGCCTAAAATCAAGGTCTGGAACCGTCAAGCGGGGAAACCTGCCGCCGATCAATATGTAGCTACCGCCTCGCGTGAGCATGAGTTTTTCATCCCTCACCTCAACTTGGCTGATGCGGTGGCGCGAAGCCTCGATGCGGATTGCCGCGCAGAGCAGGGCATTCTCCACAGAGACCGGCAGCGGACCGAAACGATCCCTCCACGCTGCGCGCAGGGCATCGACCTCATCGCGCGCGCCAAGCTCCGCCAGGCGCCGATAGGCTTCGATCCTCAGCTTCGGCTCGCCCATGTAGGAATGCGGGACAAAGGAGGGAATGCCGCCAGACTTGAGGAATTCCCCCTCTTCGGTGGCCAGAAAATCAAGGCTCAAGGCCGTGGTGGACCCGAAGGATTTCTGGCCTTTGACGGAATCCACCGCGCGGCGGAGCATCTTACAGTAAAGATCAAAGCCCACGGAAATGATGTGTCCGCTCTGCTCGGTGCCGAGGAGGTTCCCCGCGCCGCGAATCTCCAGATCGCGCATTGCGATTTTGAAGCCAGACCCCAGTTCCGAATATTGCTTGATTGCGGACACCCGCTTGCGCGCGGCGCCAACGGACATCAACTCGCGCGGCAGGAGCAGGTAGGCGTAGGCTTTTGTCCCGGAACGCCCGACACGCCCGCGCAGTTGATACAAATCCGCGAGGCCGAACCGGTCGGCGCGGTCGATCATGATCGTGTTCGCATTCGGTATATCCAGTCCGCTTTCGATGATGGTTGTCGAAACAAGGATATCCGCCTTCCCCGCCACGAAGCTCTGCATGACGCCTTCGAGCTCCTTCTCCTCCATCTGCCCATGGCCGACGATGACGCGCGCGCCTTCGCAGAGTTCACGGATCCTCACAGCGACGCGCTCGATGGTTTGAACCCGGTTGTGCAGAAAATAAACCTGCCCGCCGCGCGCGAGTTCGCGATGGATGGCATCCCGGATGACACGCTCATCGTAGCCGCACACTATAGTCTCGACGGGTTGGCGATTCGGCGGCGGAGTTTCGATCACAGACATGTCCCGCGCACCCATGAGCGAGAGGTAGAGGGTTCGCGGAATCGGAGTCGCCGAGAGGGTGAGCACATCCACGAGGCGGAATTTTTCCTTCAGAGCATCCTTGTGCTTCACGCCGAATCTTTGCTCCTCGTCAACGACCACAAGACCGAGATTCTTGAAAACCACATCGGCAGAAATCACCCGGTGGGTCCCCACCACAATATCGACGCTCCCCTCGCCAAGGGCCTTGATGACTTTCTTCTGCTCGGCTGCGGAGCGATAACGGCTGAGAAGTTCAATCGTGACGGGATACTCGCTCATCCGCTCGCGAAAGTTCTGCCAATGCTGCTGGGCCAACACAGTCGTCGGCGCGATAATGACGGCCTGCTTGCCACTGGTCACGGCTTTGAACGCCGCGCGGATGGCGACTTCGGTTTTTCCGAATCCCACATCGCCGCAGATCAAGCGATCCATCGCTCGCGTTGACTCCATGTCCGCTTTGGAATCCCGGATGGCCTTGAGCTGATCCGGCGTCTCGGTGAAATGAAACGAACGCTCAAACTCCTGCTGCCAGTGGGAGTCCGGCGGGAATGGATGCCCTTCCGCCGTCTCGCGCTCGGCCTGCACCTTGAGCATGCGGGCGGCATATTGGTAAATACCCTGCGTGGCTTTTTCCTTCGCTTTTTTCCAGCGACCACCGCCCAGCTCGGAAAGCTCGGGGTATTTTCTTCCGAGTCCGACATAACGGGCCACCTGCCAGGCTTGGTCCAGCGGCACATACAGGCGAGAGCTGTTGGCAAATTCCAAAACGAGCACATCACCTTCGCCATCGGGCGATTTTTCAAGCCCCTCATAGCGGCCAATGCCATGGTCGAGATGCACGACGAGATCTCCCGCCTCGAATTCCGAAAAATCCATCACAGCCCGACCCGCCCGCACCCGCTCGCGCCGCAACGCCGCGCGGTGCGCACGCTGGCTTGCCGAGCGCCCGAGCACCTCGGACTCCGCAAGAAGTGCCAGCTTCGCCTGCGGACATATGAATCCCCGGCTCGCCCGTGAAGTCAGGAAGAGGAGATTTGAAGTGTCGAAATCAAAATCCGATGCCATCTCGCGGAAACGCTCGCCCTCGCCCTCATTCACACAGGCGAAGGCAATCGTCCAGCGATCCGCAGCCCAACTGTGGAGCTGATTAAAAAAACGGTCGCGCTTGGTTTCATTCAACACCAAGTCGCCGGCCCCAAGATCACCGAATGGCGGGGGATAAAATACAGCGCCACCCTTTGCTTCCTCCCCGCCGCTTCCGATGCCGATGCCTTCAAACTCCTCATCCGGCTCGATGCTGATGACACGATCCTTCGAACCCAGATAATCACGCAACTTTCCCTCGCTGGCATCCGTGCGCCCGATGTAGATTTCCGTTTTCTCCACCTCACCGACAGAGCCCTGCGTATCGAGGTCGAACTCGCGGAGGGAATCGATTTCCAAATCGAACCACTCCAAGCGGACCGGACGCTGCTGCTGCCAGGAAAACACATCCAGTATCCCGCCGCGCCTTGCATACTGTCCACGGGCTGCCACCTGTGGCGCCGAGTCGTAGCCGGATGCTTCAAGGCGCGCGATCACATCCTCCAGCGGAATAGTCTGTCCTTTTTCCAGGTTGAAAATTTCGCTCTTCACGGCACCCATCGCAGGCGTGGCAGATTCCCATTGAGCGGCGTGGATGACGACCACCTCACCACCACCGCTGCGAGCCAGCGTGCGCAGAAGATCTAAACGCTCGGATTCCGTCTCCGCATCCGGCAACGCCTCGGCATTAGGTTTTTCCAGATCGGGGAAAAGCCTCACCCGCCCGCACCATGCCGCAAGTTCGGCGGCGAATTCCTCCTGGCTTTTCACATCGCGGCACACGACCCAGACACGACCTTTGATTTTTCCAATCAACAAAGCCGCCAAGAAAGGCTGAGCGGCCTCGGCGACTTCGGTCACAAGCGCTCCCGGCTTTGCCTTGAGAAGCCTGACCACGGCAGAGCTCGATTCCGCCTCTTTTACAAAGGTCTCAAGCGGCGAAAATGTCATCGAAGTAATTCTGCTGAATATCCGTTGCCAACTCGAGTAACGGGCGGCCGTCCAACTCGCGCACCGAGCGAATGCCTACCCGGCTGTTCGTGAAAAATGCGGCACTGCAACGTGCCACATCCCGGCTGTCCAAAATCCCCTCGCCCGCACCGAACCGCGTCATCACCCAGGACCTCACGGCACCGTCCCTCGCACCCGTTTCGAGCGCCGGGGTCATCCATGTCCCGTCGATTTGTAAAAAGACATTCGCCATCGCGGCACCCACGAGCATACCGGCCGGATTGAATACCAGAGCCTCGTCGCAACCCGCACGGCGTGCCCATTCCAGAGCATCAATATTCTGCCAATAGTTGCCCGATTTCCATCCGCCCGGCCTGGGAAGATAAGGCGCGGCACAGGACCCGACGCGCAGCGAAGGCAAATTCCATCCCACCTCCGCCAGGTCGAAAAGCGCGTAGATATTCCCCAGAAAGGCATCCCCCGGCGCGCCCGGCCCTGCCGTGACATAGAAACGCAACAGGCCAGTCCAAAGACTCGAAAAATCAAACTCCGGCAGAGGAGACAACTCCGCGCCACAAGACGCAACGGCGCGCCGCAACCGGTCCAAGTGCTCCTCACAAAACAAGGGCCTGCCTGCAACGACCGTGATCGTCTCGAAAACACTCATGCCATATCGGAATCCTCGGTCTGCCAGCGGCAGCGACTCTGTTGGCTCCCAAACACCCCCGCTTTGCTTCCAAGCTAACATTCACTCTTCCTCATCCTCAATCGCGCTGTTGCGGTCGAGGCGTTTTCTGAGAGTGGCACGGGTGATGCCGAGGAGCTTGGCGGCGCGGACTTGGTTGTCGCCGGTTTTTTGCATGGCGCGGAGAGTGAACTCACGCTCGAGCCAAGGCAGGAGGGATATCGATGGGTCTTCAGCGGCGGCCTGAAATAGGACTTCCACAGCGCGGTCCTTAGGCATGAGTTCGAGAGCGGCCGCTTCGCCATGCGGCAATGCCTCGGGCGATGCCACTCCCAGTGGAATATCCTTCGGCAAAAGAATGTCGGCCGTGGAGAGCACAGAGGCGCGCTGGAGCGTGTTCTCGAGTTCGCGCACATTGCCAGGCCAGGGATAGGACTCCAAGACGCGAACGGCCTCCTCGGAGAGTTTGAGCGGCGGTGAGTGCTTCTGGTTGGCGATGCGCTGGAGAAAATACTCGGCCAACAGGCGGATGTCATCGACCCGCTGACGCAGCGGGGGAATGTGGATTCGCACCACATTGAGGCGGTAGAAAAGGTCCTCGCGGAAGGTGCGCTTCGCGACTTCCTCCTCGAGGTTTTTATTCGTGGCGCAGACGATTCGCACATCGGTGTGCAGCGTTTCATTGCCGCCCACGCGCGAGAATGTGCCCTCTTGCAGGACGCGCAGGATTTTGCTCTGCACCTGCAGGGGCATCTCACCGATCTCATCGAGGAAAAGCGTACCCTTGTTGCATTGTTCGAAGCGGCCGACCCGCTGCGTGGCAGCTCCAGTGAAGGCGCCTTTCTCGTGGCCGAACAACTCGCTCTCGAGAAGATTTTCCGGGATGGCGGCGCAGTTGATGGCGAGAAAGCTTTTATTGCTGCGGGCGCTGTAATTGTGGATGGCGCAGGCAACGAGTTCCTTGCCCGCGCCGCTCTCGCCCGTGACCATCACGGCGGCGTCACTGCCTGAGACACGACCCACCATTTTGAAGACTTGCTGCATGGCCTCGGAACGCCCGACAATTTCATCCCGGTGCTGTTCAACGGTGAGCTGAGGCTTGAAGGCGTTCGCAGCGCGCAGTTCCGAGGCCGCGAGCAGCGCCGCATCGGCCACAACCTTCAGATTGAAGGGAAGCTGTTCTTTGCGCACAAAATCGAAGGCACCCATTTTCATGGCTTCGATCACCGATTGAGTCGTCCCGAACGCACTTGTCAAAATGACCATGGCGTTCGGCGAATGCTTTCGGATTTTGGCCAAAAGCTCCATGCCGCTGAAGGGGTGCAGATTCATCTCGGCGAGAACAAGCTCGGGTTCTTCGAGACAAAAGGTCTTGTAACAAGCATCGGAGGATTCCTCCGTCAGAACACGCGCGGATTTGTTTTGGAGTTGGTTTCTCGCCCAATCCAAAAAGTCGGTGTCCCTGTCCACCAAAAGAATCGTCTGCTGCTTTGCCATTGCCCTTAGGTTTGCCAATTCAACAACAGCAGGAGCGCGGACGAAAGCGATTTTTCATATCGCGGCCTTGATTGCGGGGCGGCTCCTGCTTTCTATGGGAGCAGATGACCCGTATCCGCCTGTATTTTGTTTGTGTGGCAGTGTGCCTTGCGGCAGTGCCGACTGCGACAGCCAGCCTGCTCGATGATCTGAACCGCGACCAGCGGCAGGAACTGGAAAACGGCGAGTTGATCGTGCGGGAGCAGGATATTCCAGGGAAACCTTGGCCGAGAGTTCGCATCTACAAACGGATCAACGCCGCTCCCGAGGAGGTTGCGGCTGTTTTTTTCGACTACGACCAAGCCAAGACTTACATACCCGATGTGCTGGAATCCAAGGTCTCTAAAAAAATCAGCCCACGCGTGATGGAAGTAGACTACGCTGTAGATGTGCCGATTCTCGCGGACGAGGCCTACACGGCCCGCAACGAAATGATGAGGCTCGGCGACAGCTACCAGGTCTCTTGGACGCTCCTCCGCGCCCTTCAAACAAAGGCCGCACAAGGAAACCTGCTCATCGAACCTCTTGAAAACGACACTTCTGTCATTCGCTACACGAATCTCGTGACTCCCAGCTCCGGCATGGCGAAAATTCTCGGGCAGCTTGCCATGTCCCGAATGCAAAAAACCGTTCTCGCCATAGGACAAAAAGTCGAACAACAAAAATCCCATAACGCGGCCGAGCTCGCTGCACAAGTAGTCCGACTGCGCGAGGCCTTGGAATCACCCGCCGAGCCAGACACCAAAAATCCCTGATGCAAAAATCCAACCGCGCCGCCCTCGGCATTATTTTTCTCACGATCTTCATCAATATGGTGGGCTTCGGAGTCGTCATTCCTGTCCTGCCCTTTTACGCCGAGCGCTTCGGCGCAACACCTTGGGAGATCGGTTGGCTCTTTGGAATTTTCTCTCTCATCCAGTTCTTTGCGGCACCAATTTTCGGCCAAATATCCGACCGCTTCGGCCGCCGCCCCGTCCTCATCATCAGCACACTCGGAACCGCGCTGGGCTTCACAATCATGGGCGCTGGCCAATCGCTGATGATGCTGTTCGTCGGGCGGATCATCGATGGCATTTCGGGCGGCAGCATCGGAACCGCACAAGCCTATGTCGCCGATATCACATCCCCCGAAAACCGCTCAAAAGCCATGGGCCTCATCGGCGCGGCATTTGGCCTGGGTTTCGTCTTCGGCCCCGCGCTGGGAGGCGCAACGGCCGCCTGGCTTGGGGAATCCGCCCCTCTCTATCTTGCCGGAGCATTGGCGCTCGCGAATGCTATTCTCATCTTCTTCGTATTGCCGGAGTCCCTCCCCAAGGAAAAGCGCGGCTCCCAAAAAGAACGCCTCTTCCCGACGATCCTGCAGCATGTCCGCACCGGCCCATACTTCACGACCGTGGCGACCTATTTCATTCTGATCGCCGGTTTTTCCATCATGACAGCCGTTTTCGCGCTTTTCGTCGCCCATCGCTACGAATTCAACACCGCCCAAACCGGCTATGTCTTCGCAATGCTGGGTGTCATCGGTGTCATCATTCAAGGAGGACTCATCGGCCGCCTCGTGAAAAAATTCGGGGAAGCGCGTCTTGCCACCGTGGGTGCGGCCATCCTCACCGCCAGCCTCTTTGCGATGCCCTTCACCGCCGGCATTCCCATGCTCCTGCTCGCCTGCGCGGGAATCGCCACCGGCAACAGCCTTCTCAGCCCCACCCTCTCCGGCATCGCCTCCCGCAATGTGGACGCCGAATGGCAGGGCCGCGCGCTCGGCATTCTTCAATCCGCTGGCAGCCTCGCCCGCTGGATCGGCCCAGTTCTCGGGGGATGGCTTCTCACATTTGACTTGGACAAAAACATCGCCGCCTACGCCCAGACACCATTCTGGGCCGCCTCGGGACTTCTCCTCGTAACCTTCCTCCTCTGCCTCAAGCTCCCGCAGAAAGCTTAAATCCCGCGCCGATTGATGATTTCGTTGTCGTCGTTCAGGACGATAACTTTCGGGGTGTGGGACTTGATTTGTTCGAGCGTGAGGTGGACGAATGTCATGATCGTCAGGCGATCCCCAGTCTTTCCCAAGTGCGCCACCGCTCCATTGAGGACGATGCTCCGACTGCCGCGTGGAGCGCGAATGGCATAGGTCTCAAAGCGCTGGCCATTGGTCTGATTGCCCACAAGGATTTTCTCATAGGGAGTGATGCCTGCCTCCTCGAGAAATTCCTCATCTATGGCCATGCTGCCCTCGTAATTCACATCCGCATCCGAAACGATGGCGCGGTGGATTTTTGAACCGAGAATGACTTTCAACATGTCGATCAGTCTAAAGCCAACACGCCGAAGATCAATCCTGTTGGCATTTCAGTGCTCGTTTTGAAGCCGAAATGCGTTTTTTTGTCTCGGACGATCATGTGCCCTGAACCGCTTCTCCCTCGACGCATGAAGTCTCCAAGTTGATAAGAAAGCCCGCTCGTTTATGGCAACCGATCTCCGCTCTCGTTTTTTTAAGACCCTTGCCCGATGGCGCTTTTTTTTACTGGGCGCGGTTGTTTTGGCGACTGCGGTTGGTCTCAGCCGCATTCGAGTGGATGCCAATGTGCTCGATCTCCTGCCACAGGATCTCGTGGCCGTGCGCGGGCTTAAGATTTTCCTCAGTCATTTTGGTCAACCTCACGAATTGATCGTCATGCTTGAGGCCGAGGATGCCACCACGGCGGCAAGCCTCTGCGAATCGCTGGCCGCTGAACTCCGGGGCTCGAACCTGCTCAATGTCCAAAGCGCAGCGCCGTGGGCAGAAGATCCCCGCCAGCTCGTCCCGTTGGCAGCATATGCCCTGCTCAACCAGCAGCCGCAAAAATTCCACACGACACTCGAGAAGCTGTCACCCGCAACGGCCGGTGAGCGCGCTGCGGAAGCCGTCGACCGTCTTTCCACTACTATGGCTCCTGAGGAAATCGCCCGTCTGGCCTACGATCCGCTGAATCTCCTTTCCGCACTGCCCTCCACGGCTTCGCCGGATGTCGCAAACCGCGAATTTTCATCTGCCGATGGACGCACGCGCCTTCTTTATGTGACCCCCAACACCCCTACTCCGCCAAAAGACTGGGTGGCAGAAACGATCAGTAGCATTCGAAAGTGGCAGTCCACCTCGCCCGAACGCATGGCTGCCCGTGTGGGATGGACCGGAGAACCAGCGTTCGTGCAGGAGATATCCAGCGCCATGGAAAGCGATATGCGCTGGTCCTCCATTTCCTCGCTGGCCTTTGCAGCGGTTGTTTTTTTTCTCGCCCATAGGCGACTGCGCCCGCTACTTGGAATTCTTTTTTATGTGATTTGCAGCTTCGCCCTCGCGCTTGGCCTCACGGCCCTGATTTTTCCAGGCCTATCTATTATCAGCGTCGGCTTCGCAGCCATACTGGCCGGCCTCACGGTCGATTACGGCTTCATTATTTATCAACGGCGCATCGAGTATGGAGAAAACTTGGAGGATCTCCGCGCAGCGACTTCCCCCGGAATTCTTGCGGGCGCGCTGACAACAGCCGCAGCCTTTCTCAGCCTGAATCTCTCCGGCCTGCCAGGCATCGCCCAGCTGGGCACGACCGTGGCGATTGGCGTCCTCACCGGGGCGTTGCTTATGATTTTTTTCTATGCGGGGGGTCTTCAAAAAATACCTCTTCCAGCCAGATGCAATCGCATTTCTCCAAAACCGAAACGGCGCCTCTTGGGCAAGGCCGCTTCCTTAGCGGTTCTTTTTGCAGCCCTCTGCGCGCTGGTGCTTTTCGGATTTCCCCGATGGGCTGCGGATACAAACTCCATGCGACCCCGCGAGAGCGTGGCCTACCCGATGCTCGATCGACTTGCCCTGGCCTTGGGAAATAATCAGGAAGTTCTCCATCTCATAGTTGCCGACGATTCCATCGTTTCCGAAAAGCTCGCACTCGCTCGATCAACTCTCACGCAAGCAGTCCAGCAGGGCCTCATCTCCAGCTTCGAGCTGCCCGATGCCCTCTGGCCTCATACCGATTTCTTAAAAACCAACCTCGCCTCGGCATCGCCCGTCATATCTGAAAAAAAAGCCCTTTGCGCCTTGCTCAACGACGCGGGCTTCTCGGAGTCGGGCACATTTCTCACCTCCGGCATTCTTGATCAATGGCAGAAGTGGCAGGCCTCCGCTTCACCGCCTCTTCCACGGAACGCCTCATTCGACTGGATTGCCAGGCGCACAATGAGCCTTCACGGGCCAGAACTCGCCGCATGCGGGATGGCTATGGAAACCGGCAAAGATCCGACCGCCGTCTCAAAACTCATCGATGACCTCGCCGCTCAGGACATCTATCTCACCGGATGGCACAAACTCGGGGCCGGGCTTTCCCAGCACGCCCTTGGCCACGGATTGCTTGCAGGGGCGGCTTTCCTTGCCGTTCTCGCCGGGGCGCTGCTTCTTTCAATGCGAAATCTCCGCGACACGCTGCTCGTCCTCGGGGTCACGGGATTAAGCCTTTTGACCATGACAGGCCTCATGAGCCTCTTTTCGCTGGAGTGGAATTTTATGAATCTCTGCTCCATCACGCTCACAATTGGAGTCGGGGTCGATTACAGCATCCACATGATCTTCGCGCTCCGCCAAAACAACGGCGATGAATCCGCAGCCTTCCGCGATGTCGGAAAAGCCCTCGGCCTCTGCGCAGCCACAACGGTAGTTGGCTTCGGATCTCTCGCCGCCGCACAGACCATCGGCCTCGCCTCCCTGGGCATCAACTGCGCCCTCGGAGTCGGAATCAACGCTCTTTTCGCTGTCTTCTTGCTTCCAACCTTGCGGCGACGCCTCCTCTAACCGGGCCACTCGCCACTCGCCCACTCGCCACCGCCCACCCCCGCTTTTCGACCGTTCAGCAGGCGAATTCAACCGCTCGTTGAATTGCCTGTTTACGCTTAGAGATCGCTCTCATAATTTCGGCCCTGTCATGAAAACCACCTCTCAACACCGCATCCTCACCTCTGTCCTTTTTGCTGCATTTGGCTTTTTTTTGCCATCCTTCGTGCAAGCCGCAGTCAAACCCACCGAAGAATCCGCTCCCAATCTTCCTGAGATTTGGCAGAAGGCTGGGCCGCGCGAGCGCCTCAAGGCCACACGCGCTGCCGAACTCGATGCCGACCGCCTTCTCGCCGAGCGCATCTATGGCCTCGAAGTCGATTCCGAGACCACCATCGCCGATCTCGCTGCAGGTGACGACAAGATCGAC
>NEUK01000027.1 GCA_002290555.1 Spartobacteria bacterium AMD-G4 | reverse complement strand
TTCTGCCCATGCCTATTGAATTCATCAAAATAAAAAGTGACCTTGTGAGAATCCAGCCGTCTAAAAACAAGAGGCTTCCCATACCACTGAAATATCTATTCCTCTTGAGCCATCGGACGAGCAGGTTACGACTTTATTTTCAAAAGTGGCAGGATGCGGGTTGCGCAATCAGGCCTTTCAGGCGGGCGAATCAGAACGAAGAACGGGGCGTTTGCGAATGGTTATACGCTTCATGCGGGCGTCGTCGGATGGACTCCAGGTGGTGAGTTCTGGGTCGTCCTTGAAGGCGTTGTGGACGATGCGGCGGTCGTAGGAATTGAGCGTGGCGGTCTGCATCGGCCGTCCGCTGGCGCGAACTGCATTGGCGAGTTGGCGCACTTCAGCTACAAGAGCATCGTCGCGCATGCTGCGGTAGTATTGCACATCCACGATCACGCGTGCTCCAGGGGGGGTCTGCGAGGCAAGCAAGCGGTTTACCAGATACTGGAGATCATCCATCACCTCTTCGTGCTTACCTATGAGGCGGTCTGTTTCGTTGGTAAGAATCTGAAGTGTTGTATTTCCGTCGTTCTTCTCTTCTTTAACCTCCGCTACAAAACCAAGAAAGCCAAGGATTGTATCAAGAATCTCAACGGGTGTCGCATTCATGGGCTGTGGCGGTTTTTACTTTTTTTCTTGGCCTCGGAAGCGGAGCGCTTGGCGATGACACTTTTTTTCTCAAGTGTGGGCAACGGCTTGTTTCGTGTTAGGTAGAGTTGCACAATAGAAAAGATATTCTGAGTTGTCCAATAAAGGGCGAGTCCACTGGCGTAGTTGTAGCAGAAGACCAAAAAGATGATCGGCATGAAGTAGAAGATGCGCTGCTGCATCGCATCGCCAGTTTTCGGCGTAATGACCATCTGCCAAACCATGGTGCCCGCCATGACAATCGGAAGGATGTTAATCGGAAAACCGAGGACATCAGCAATCGTGTCTGGTTGGGAAAGGTCATTCACCCAGAAGAATGAGCTGTTGCGAAGCTCAATGGCGGTGCCAAGCATCGAGTAGAAGCCGAAGAAGATCGGAATCTGGATGAGCATAGGTAGGCAACCACTGAAGGGGTTCACGCCATACTCCTTGTAGAGCTTCATCGTTTCTGCGTTGAGCTTCTGCGGGTCGTCTTTGAACTTGTCCCGCATCTCGGTCATCTTTGGCGAGAGGGCTGCCATCTTACGCATCTCGTTGGTCGCCTTGTTTTGGACAGGCCAGAGGATGGTTTTGATCAGAAGCGTGAGGACGATGATGGCTGCCGCATAATTGCCAAGCAGGGTGTGGAGGTTATTCATCGACCACAGCAGGAACTCGCTCACAAATCCAAACATGCCGAAGCTCATGACTTGATCTTGGGTTGGGCCGAGCTCCCGCAGGCTGGGGATTTCCTTGGGGCCCGAATAAATTTGAAAACTTCGTATCTCACGCGCGCCGGGAGCGAGTGAGAGACCGCCTTGTATGAGTCCACCTTGAATTCCAAGAACTGGTGCGGCATCGGCCTTGATGGTGGAGAATCTTTTCGCCCAAACCGATTTTGTGGGAGAGCCGGACTGAGGTGTCACAATGGTGCAGAAATACTGACTGGTGACAGCAGCCCACCGGATATCTGGCTCGGTCTCGAGGTAAAGCGGTCGCTCGCCGTGGATAGGTATCCCAATCAACGGAACAGAACTGGCGGAAAACCAGTTCACATCGATATTGGACATTTTTGTCTCATGCCCCCAATCGAAGCGGGTATACATGGGGAGGTCGTGAATGTGGATGGGAGCGGCGCCGCCGGCGGAAATGAAGAAATCAGGAACCTGAATGGCCGTGGTGCCAGCATTGGTGAAGGTCACCTCGAAATTCACTACATAGGGAGACTGGGTGCCGTTCCCTTTTGGCAGTGAGAAGCGTTTGCTGATCTCGAGTCCATCCGGTTGTGTACGTTTGAAAAAGACCTCGTCTTTGGTAGGGTCGGGGGTCATTTCAAATCCACCCAGCACCTCGCCGGGGTTGAACCCAAACGCACCGATGGGCATGCTCCGATTACGGTTTAAAGCGACATTTTCATGATTCTCTCCGAGATGCATCTGCAGGATGACCTGCTCGATGCCACCGGCGTCGTTATTGAACACAAATTCTGTGCTGTTCGTGGAAAGGCTCTCGGCACGCGCCGACATGGATGGAAGCTGCTCGACTACTGACACGGGAGCTGCTGCTGGCGCCGCTGCTACTGGGGTTGCTGGCGTAGCGCCTGGCGAAGAAGGCGAAGCCGCCGGAGGCACCTCTGGCTTGTAGTATTTGCTGACATACCACTGCCAGGCAAAAAGCCCAGCGACTGAGAGAATGATGGCGATCCACGATTTACGGTCCATTAATTTATATTTGAGAGAGGTTTGAATGCTGGCGGCACGGGGTCATACCCACAACCGCCCCAAGGGTGGCAACGCGCGATTCGACGAAGGCCGAGAAGCGTGCCACGGAGGGTTCCGTGATTCTGGAGAGCTGAAATAAAATAGCGGGAGCAGGAGGGCTCAAACCGGCAACCGCAGCCCAGCCCGCACAGGGCTTGGAGAAACGGGGAGACACTGAGCTGGTAGCAGCGGATCAGAGCGATGAGCAGGTGTTTCATTCGAGAGGCGGCAAAATAGAAAGTCTGCGGGCAAGAAGCAACCATTCCGCTCTCAACTGTTCAAAGGTCGCTCGGGCTGCTGCAGACTTGGCAACGATCACGACAAGAAACCCAGAAGGAATTTCGGCGATGCAGGATTTGATGATTCCGCGAAGGCGGCGCCGCACTTTGTTACGGACCACTGCACCACCTACGCGCTTGGAAGTGATTAAGCCTACCTTGGCTGAAGACACTTCCTCTGTCCTAAGAAGCCCTACTCGAATGAGACTGGCTTGGATTGATTTCCCTTGCTCGCGGACTTTAGCAAAATCTCTGGTCTCAGTAAGCCGAGCGTATTTGGGAAAACGCTGACCTACAGAATCAGGCTTCTGTGTGTCTGGCGAAGTGGATCTCGACACCTTTTGGAAGTAGGCGTTTGCGGCCTTGGCGGCGGCGGCGGCTCAAGATAGCCCGACCGGATTTGGTCTTCATACGGGTGCGGAAACCGAACTGTTGCTTGCGCGTGCGCTTGGAAGGCTGATAAGTGCGTTTCATATTCTAAAAATTGGAGATGAGATGCTAAGGGTGAAATCCAAGGCGTCAATCCAAAAGATTCGCCACGCATTCGATCTCGACATCAAAGCCGAGGAGTTGGGCGCCGATCGTGGCGCGGGCGGGTGCGGACTCTCCAAAATAGCGGGCATAGACCCCGTTCATTTCCTTGAAGTTTTCCAGAGTGAGATCGGAGAGATAAACGCGCGAGCTGACGACATTCTCAAATCCGGCACCGGCTGCGGAGAGGACTTTTTTGATGTTCTCAAGGACGAGTTCAGTCTGCCGTGCGATGGATCCGCGTTCGATTTTTCCCGTCGTGGGATCCCATGGCGTCATGCCGGAGACGAAGACGAATCGGCCCTCCGCCACCACGCCAAGAGAGTAGGGACCCAAAGCCGGCGGACCGCCGGGAACATCGCGTAGTTGTTTTTTCATGACTGGCATCTGAGCTCATCCCTTCAAGCGAGACAAGCCCTGCATCTGAAAATCCGTCGTCAGCAGAACTCGAATTGGGTAGTATCGTCAAATGACTTTTATAGAAACCCACGGCGCGGAGTTGTTGCGCACTTACCACCAATGGACGGGAAGCCACTTGATCGCACCCTGCGGCGATGTCCGCGCCGAAGCGAGGATGCTTTTTGAGGCGCCATTTGCAGTCATCTCAGGCGGGGCGGAGGGGGATCAAATTTTAAACTATGGCAACAGGACGGCTATGAGTCTTTGGCAGATGGACTGGGAGATTCTCACAACCATGCCATCGCGCTTTACGGCAGAGCCGATGCATCGCGACGAGCGGGCGGAGTTCCTGCGCCGCGTGCGGGAGAGGGGATTCATTAACGACTACTCGGGCGTACGCATCTCAAGCACAGGCCGCCGGTTTCGCATTCACCAAGCCACGGTGTGGAATGTCACCGATGCCCTCGGCGACTATGCCGGACAGGCAGCGACATTTTCCAACTGGGAATTTCTCAGCGAAGAGGAGGCGAACTCATGAGCGGCGTGATTGTTCGCCCGCGTTCGCGGATCTTGCACGGGCATGACTGGGTCTACGCCAGTGAGATTCAAAAATCCTTCGGTGCCCCTGAAGACGGGGATGTGGTTTCGATCAAGGATGGACGCGACCACCTCCTTGGCGTGGGTATTTATAATTCTCGATCGCAAATTGTCGTCAGGCGCTTCTCGCGGCATAGGCAGGATTTGGATTTGGACTTTTTCCAACGCCGCATCCAGCAGGCCTTGGAATACCGGAAGCGCATGGGTTGCCGTGAGGATCTGGGACGCCTGATCTGGAGCGAAAGCGATGGTCTCCCGGGCGTCATTGCCGACCGATATGGGGATGTGGTGGTCCTCCAAACTCTCACGGTCGGCATGGATCGTCACAAGGAAACCATTGCCGCTGCCCTCATGGAAAAAGCCGGCGCGATCTGCGTGGTCGAACGAAACGACGCTCCCGTGCGCACCGCTGAAGGTTTGCCGCTGGTTACGGGAATCCTCGCTGGAGAAAGTCCCGGCGAAGTGGAGGTCGAGACTTCGGGTGTGCGTTTTCTCGTGGATCCCCTCGGGGGCCACAAAACCGGCCTCTATCTCGACCAGGTTGAATCCTACGGCATTGTGGCCGGACTCTCGCGCGGCCTGACTGTGCTGGACTGCTTTTCCAACCAAGGCGGCTTCGCGCTCGCCTGTGCCAAGGCCGGGGCAAGCCATGTTACCGCTGTCGAATCCGGCACCGAAAGCTCGACTCGCCTCCGCGAGAATGCGGCGCGCAATGGACTCCCGGTGGAAGCCCGACAGGCCGATGTCTTCGACTTCCTCCGCCGACCCGACAAGCCTGAATACGATCTCATCATCCTCGACCCGCCATCCTTCACCAAGGCACGGGGAAAAATTGCCGAGGCACTGCGCGGATACCGCGATCTGCATGCGCGGGCGGCCGCACTGCTTTCAAAAAATGGACTGCTTGTCTCCTTCTCCTGCTCGCACCATGTCGCCTCCCACGAGTTCGAGGGCGCCATCGCCGAGGGACTTTACGACGCGAAACGAAACATGAGACTCATCCGACGCATCGGCCAACCGCTTGACCACCCCATCGTGCTGGGACTCGCGGAAACCGAATACCTCAAAGGCGTCGTGCTTCAATCCATGCCAGGCAGGTGAGCCTTCTGCATGCGGTGTTCCAGCGCGGTCGTTTGTTTCCAACGCAAATGCTCCTCAATCGCACGGGTGATGTATTTTTTTGCATGGCCCACCGATTCGGAGAGTGACAATCCAGCAGCAAGAAAAGTCGCAATCGCTGACGAGAAGGTGCAACCCGTGCCATGGGCGTCGATCTTCCGGCGGAACGGTGCAACGAATATCTCGAACCCATCCTGCATGGCCAAGATATCCGTGGCCTCTTTTTCGCGCAGATGCCCACCCTTAAGCAAAAAGGCGCACCCGTGCCGGGCAACAAGCTTTTCTCCCGCGGCCTTCATTTCATCAAGATTGCGGCACGGCATCCCCGAGAGGATTCGCAACTCGTCGAGATTTGGAGTCACCAATGTGGCCAGTGGAAAAATCAAGTCGCGGTAGGCTTTCACAGCCGAAGCCTTCAGCAACGGATCGCCACTGGATGCCACCATCACGGGATCGACCACAAGTGGAGGAAGTTTTTTGCACGCGGCCAAAGTCGATGCCACTGCGCGGATGATCGGGGTGGAAAAGAGCATGCCGGTCTTCACCGCCCCCACGGGAAAGGCCTCGAAGCTCAAGCGGATCTGCGCTGCCACAATATCCACGCGCACTGGCTGAATAGCTTCCACCTTTCCGGGAACCTCCGCCACCACACAGGTGATAGCCGTCTGCGCATAGCCGCCGAGAGCTGTGATAGTCTTCAAATCCGCCTGGGCACCGGCCCCGCAGGAATTGTCGGATCCGGCAATCGTCAGAACAACGGGTGGATTTTTTAAAAATGGCTGATTCAAAGTTGAAAGTCAGGATGATCGTTGAGGTCTTGATGGCCTCCGGGAAAACCTCTCATGGAAAAAGTGGCGCGAAGATATTGATGAGGTCTTTCGCGGTGTCGATGGCCGTGGAAGGAACGGCGTCGATCGCCTGACCGCTTTCTTTCAGAAGGACGGCTCCCGCTATGCTTGTGGCAAGGCGGGAGGAGAGGTCTTCCGAGGGGGCTGACAATGTGCCCCCGAGTTGAATGGGTGTCCAATACCAGCCATTTCGCGGAGTCGTGAAGACCATCTCTCGCGCCCCCGGGAGCTGGCGGAGAGCTGTTTGATCAAGCCCCAGTTGCAATTCTCCACTGAGATCGCCTCCTGCGCCGACGCGCAAGCTGCCTTCGATGCGGGCGAGCCCGGAGGATTCGACCACCAAGTTGGTGAGTGTGAGGTTTCCTCCAGACCACTCGAAGTCGGTGCTCAGGGTTTGAATCGGCGGATTCACCCATGAGGGATTGCGAAGGAGCGAGGCGATGGTTTTCATTCCCGGCAGGTTTTGAATCCGGGCCCCAGTGATGCTCAGGCTGCCGCGCCAGTTGCCCTTGGCATCAAGAGCCGCCTGGCCACGGCTGATGCCGTCCAGATATTCTCCCAACCGAGGCACTGGCAATAAGCTGGCAGGCACGCCCTCCCAGATCAAATTGAGGCGCGTATTTTTACCAAAACTTCCGGATGCCACGAGCGATCCGCCTCCAGTCACAAAAGCCCGGGAGTCATCGAGGAAGTAGTTGCCCTCTCGCTCGCGCATGCGGCACTGGGCCAAGGTGAGGGGAGGCATTCCGACAACGAAAAGCGATCCTCCCCGGGCCTCGATGTTATGGCCGCTTTCAGCGGGAATAATGCTTAGTGAAGTGCGCCCTACTTTGATTTCACCAAAGTCCAGATCGGCCTTGTGAATGTCAAAACGCCCGAATTCCAAGCGCGATGGGAGCCAGTCGGTGATGAAGGCTGGGACTTGAGGATGATCCGTGGGAAATGGTTCCGAGTTGAGGATCTCCTGTTCTGCATTTTGTTTTTCTTTCGATGGCGCGTCCTTCTTGGCTTTGAAAGCAGCCGATAGCTCCTGGACTTCGATATTCTCCACTCTCCAGACACCTTGAAACAATGAGCGCCAGTTCCATTCCGCGCGAAGCGCCTTGGCCTCCAGACGGTCCAAGGCGGAGGATGCACGGCCGTCTAAAATCAAACTCTCGCTCGCGGCGGAATTTCCATCCCAGCGCAGCGCCTCAAGCTTGGCGTCCGCCACCACGGCACGGCCCACCCGAGACTCGATCATTTGGCAGAAATCAGTGCCTGCAACAAAATTTCCAAGCCATAGCGGCAAGAAGATTCCGAGTCCGACGGCACAGGCTAAAAAAAGAATAACCCATGGACTCCGAAAAAAATCGGTCAGGAGGACTTTCCGTTTGCCTCTCAAGGAACTCGAGATTAGCTGAATGAAAGCTTTGTGACGCCCGCTGCGGAGGCTGCATTGAGCACGTCCATAACCCGCTCGTGCTTGGTCATAGGATCTGGGCGGAGGATGACGGGGTCTTTGTCGCCGAACTTGGAGATCGTTTCCTTGAGTTTATTCCGGAGATCCGGCAACTCCCGACTCTCGGGCGTATCGTAGACCATATTATTCATCTGCACCCTTCCATCTGGAAGGATATCAATAATCATCGGGGTGGTGGGAACAGCGCCGGCCGCACTCGCAGATCGCCCACTGGGGAGGCTGATATTTAGTTCTTTCTCAATAACCTGTGATCCAGCGGATGCCATGAAAAAAAGCAGCAGCACGAAGACCACATCGACCATAGGGGCGATTTGAAATCCCGGATCCCCATCTTCGGATACACCACCGCCGCCCATGGCTTAGGAGAGCCCTCCGGGTAGAAAATATCCAGGTGTAAGTGTTGTAGGTATCATAAGGGAATCATGTTGCAGCAGGAGCCTGGCCGTCTTTGTCTACCACAGAGAATGTCACATTCCCGACACCAGATTGTCCAACGGCCTCAAGAATTTTTCGCACATAGTCGTAGCGCACTTCTCGGTCCGCCCGAATGAGGACCCGGACGAGGGGATTAGCACTGACCTTATTCTGCAGTATAGGAACGATTTCTGCTGGCATAGCGTAGTCCTTTTGGTCGACTTCTATGGCAGTCATATCGTTTATGGAGGTATATGTGACATTGATGATCACCTGTCCAGGATTGTCTTTCGCCTCCTTGGCCTCCTTGGCTATGGGCAGGTTGATTTCCTTGTTCGACTGAAGCACCTCTGTCGAGCTGATGGACATGAAGAACACAAGCAATACCAGAAGGATATCAATCATTGGAGCAATCTGAAACTCAGGATCGGGCTCGTGCTCCGGCTTGCGGGTCACTTTTTTTTTCTTCCCGCGGGTATGGGCTGCGTCGGACATTACTTAGAGGAAATTAAGTTCCCCAATCAATGGGAGATCCGCAGTGCGGACAAGGGGTTTCTCCGATAGAAATGGCGCCGTTGCAGACTGGGCAATTGGCTCCCGAGTCCGGTGCATTGCTCTTCGAGGCTCCCGGTCGCGCGAAATGTTGGACCTGCGATGCGTCCGAGCCTTCACCAATCACAACACCGCTCATTTCCTCGTAGGGAATATCGGCAACAAGGTGCTGGAGTTTGTCATCCGAAAAGCCAACCACAATTGTAGAGAGATTCCGGAAATAATAATAAAAAATGAATGCGGGGATGGCGATGAAAAGACCACTGGCCGTGGCCATGAGGACTTCGCCGATTCGCAGGGCGAGGCCGCGTGGGTCTGCCACGCCGGACGAACCGAGAACTGCGAACGCACCCATCATTCCAATAACAGTTCCCAGCAACCCGATCATGGGAGCGATGACGCCGATAACCGATATGTAGCTGATTTTTGTTTTGATGGGCTGCGCGAGG
Source organism: Spartobacteria bacterium AMD-G4 (assembly GCA_002290555.1). Classification (GTDB taxonomy): domain Bacteria; phylum Verrucomicrobiota; class Verrucomicrobiia; order Chthoniobacterales; family Terrimicrobiaceae; genus UBA967. Next base: position 6,053 of record NEUK01000027.1, on the reverse strand, counting down.
CGTAGTCCGTGCTCGATCAAAGCTGATTGCACAGCATCTTGGCCCCTTCCCAAGCGCTCAAGCGCGCCTTGAAGAACTTTAGCCGCATAGGATTTGTTGGCCTTGCATGTCTCCCAAGTTTCTTGGTAGTTGCCCGCTGTGATGGTGGAGTTGAGGGACTCCATGAGGGCTTTCGGTGCGAGATTTTCCGCGCGCAAGGTCATGAAAAGTTGGATACAGAAGGTTACGAGAACCATCGAAGTGCTCACGATGCACAACCAGATCATGATAATCAGCGGGCCACCATGAAGGATCATTTGGATGATACTCATCTGCTCTGGTGGATTGCCCTCTGCGGCAGAGCAGATCGTGGCAAATGCCAAGAAGAAGAAAAACGAAAGAGCGCGTTTAAGGGTGGATTTTGTTTTTTGCATGGTTTTTAGATTTTGAAGGTGATGTTAAGGGACAATGATTTTTTCCGCTTGGAGGGCGTCCGCGCGCTTGGTGGCCAAAGCAAGCGACGAGGAATCATTTTTGAAAATTGTGGTAACGAGAAGAAAATTCGCAAGGGCCTTGGACTTTTCACCTGCATTCTCTTGGATTTCTCCCATGAGAAAGAGTGCTTGGCTCATGGCCACTGCTTCTTTTCCGCCAGGCAACTTCACTTGCTTGGAGGATTCAACAATCGGGGCGAGTTTGGCCCGTGCTGTGGCGAAGTCTTTTTTAGAGATAGCAAGCCGTGCCATGAGAAGGTCTGAACCCGAGCCCGCACTGGGGTAGAATTTTTGGAAATTTTTATAGGAGTTTTCCGCATCGGCGGTGCGTCCTTGGGATATATACAACTCAGGGAGTAGCGAAGAAGCTCGCTCTGCCCAAGGAGTGGGAAGCCCGATGAACTTCTGGGAAAGCGGCTCCAGCTTAGCCAGCGCACCCGAGGCATTCCCGTCGCGCCACAACTCTGTCGCCGCATCGTAGTCGGGAGGAGTGGTCTTTTCGACGGACTGAACATTCGCCAGCGGGACGGCCGTTTCGACAGGGCCGACCTTGATGCGAATTGCATCAGCCTTGACCCCGGTGATCTCGCCCTCGCGCCGCTGGCCGTCCTTCTGCAAAATGACGTCTTGTGCGATCGCTTCGGAAAACGAGACTGATGCGGATACGGTGGCCACTAAGAGCCACAAACGGGGGATGCTTGCTTTCATTCCCAAAAATCTTTATCAGGATTCTTTATCAAATCAACAATTTCATCACCTTTTATGATTCAAACTTTCCGAAAAAACCAACGCGTCCTCATGCTGGTCGTCGCCATTCTGACAATTATTGCATTCGTTTTTCTCTATAACACGACGCAGCTCGATGAATTGGCGACAGTCGAAAGTCCCACGATTTACGGCAAGGCGTTGACGCCCGTCGCGATTGATCGGCAAGTGAAAAACTACCAGCTCACGATGGCGCTCGGGCAGTATGAGCTTCTGGAAAAACTTGGTGGAACCGCTCAGGATCAGAACCGCGCGCTCACGGAGTTTATCTGGAATCTGCTCGTGCTTCAGCACCAGTCGCGCGAACTCGGCATCGAGCCCACTGACGACCAAGTTGCCGAGCGCATCAAAAAAATTCCTGCCTTTCAAGTCGCAGACCAGTTTGATCCCCTGAAATACGGACAGTTCGTTAGCGAGCAACTTGCTCCCCGTGGTTTCACGGAGCGCCAGCTTGAGGATGTGATTCGGGATTCCCTGCGACTCGAGGCCCTGAGCGACATTGTGGAGGCCCCTGCCGCTCTCGGTGATGGAGAGATGCAAGCCGTGGCACGCGCCTTCCAACCCGTTTCGGCAAGCTTTGTGAGGTTTGAGCGAAACGCGGTGCCTGAAAAAATTGAGGTCACTGCAGAGGAGGTTGCTGCCATTCACCAGCAAAACCAAGCGGCCCTTTCGACCAACGAAACGCGCGGAGTGCGTTGTGCTGTTTTTGCGCTGCCAGCGGATCTTAAACTCGAGGGCAAGGAAAAGGTTGATGCCCTCCAGAAGCTTGCCAACAGCGCCAGTGAGCTTACCGACGGCCTCGCCCGCGCCGAGGCATCGCTCGAGCAACTGGCAGCCAAGGCAGGTGCGAAGTTCGTGCAATTATCGACCTTTGAGCGCTCGGGGGAATCCACCCCAGCCGCAGCCGAAGTCCTCGACAGGGAGACGATGTCCGTCATCGCCCCCGCAGCGTTTCTCCTCCCGAAAGTCGGGGCCGCCAGTGATGTCATCCAGTCCGGAGACGCGTTCTATGTGCTCGAGCTTACTGCTGTGAACGCCGCTCGACCTCTCACGCTTGAGGAGGCCCGTCCGCGCATCGAAGCGCAGCTCCGCACTCAAAAAGCCGATCAAATTTTTACTGCCGGAGCGACATCTGCGGGCAACGCCATCCGCTCTGCGGTTGCCGCTGGAAAAACTTTTGACGAGGCCGCGGCGGCTCAAAATCTCAAAGTGCAGAAACTCACCGGTGTCGTCGCCGCCGCTGAGGCCACTCCCCGCGAAGATCAGGCCATCGCCGGGGCCACACTCCTTTTGAAAGAGGGGCAGGTTTCGAATGTCGAACCCGCGCCTTGGGGAGCTTTTGTCGCCCAGCTCCAGAGCCGGGGGCCGGTGGATCAAAAAACCTTTAGCACGCGGGAGGCTGAAATTCGTGAAAGCCTGCTCCGCAACAAGCGCGACTTTCTTTTCATGGAATGGCTTCGCGTGGGCCGGGAAGCCGCCCAGATCACGATGCCTGCGGGCAGCCAAGGCTGATGCTGCCAAAAATCGAGGAGATATTCGACGATGCCACTGGCGACATAGCGGTTGGCGATCTCGAGGCCGCCATTGAAAAATACCGCCTCTGCGTGGAGCTGGATCCCGATTTTTTCGATGGCTGGCATGCACTGGGAATGTCGCTCATGAAAAATGGACGCAATGCCGAGGCGGTTGAAGCCGGCCTGCGGGCCGTGGAACTCCGCCCCCAGGACATGCTGGCGTGGTCCAGTCTCTCGCTCTTCCATGTCCGCAACAACCAGATCAAGGAGGCCGAAGCCGCAGGCGGAAAGGCCCGCATCCTGTCCTGGGGCGGAAAAATCAAAATCGAATCCTGACCTGCCATGCCGAATACTTTTTTTATCACCACAGCCATCGACTACACAAACGGCGCGCCGCATATCGGCCACGCCTACGAAAAAGTTCTCGCCGACGCCATCGCCCGCTACCAACGGCTCGACGGGCGCGAGGTTTTTTTCCTCACCGGTGTGGATCAGCACGGCCAAAAAGTGCAGCAATCCGCTCAGAAAAGTGGAGTCGAGCCGGCGGAGTTCGTTGCCGAGATCACCTCCCTCTTTCTTTCGCTCTGGAAAAAACTCGATCTCAGCTACGACGCCTGGGCCGCGACTGTCGAGAATCTCCATAAAAGCTGCGTGCAAGGCATGCTCCAGCGGCTTTGGGACGAGGGCCAATTCTACAAAGCCACGCAGAGCGGTTACTACAGCGTCCGCCAGGAGCAGTTCCTCACCGAAAAAGAACGCGGGCCCGATGGCGAGTTCGGCCCCGAATGGGGCGAGGTCGTCCTAATCGAGGAGGAGAACTACTACTTCAAACTCGCCACCCACCGCGAGTGGTTGCTCAACCTCATCGACTCCCGCTCGCAAGCGGGAAACCCGCTCGTCGTCCCGGATTTCCGCGTTGCCGAACTTCGAAACGCCGTGGAAAAGCTCACCGGCGACCTTTGCATTTCCCGCCCGAAGTCCCGCCTCACCTGGGGTATCGAGCTTCCGTTTGATCAGGCCTTTGTGACTTATGTCTGGTTCGATGCGCTCTCAAACTACATCAGCTTTGCAGGCTATGACGCGAGGCCTGGAGCCGATCTCAGCCTCTTCAAATCCCGCTGGCCAGCCCTGCAAGTCATCGGCAAGGATATCCTCATCCCGCCGCATGGCATTTACTGGATGGTCATGCTCCACGCCCTCGGCTTCACCGATGCCGAGATGCCCACGCTGCTCGTTCACGGTTGGTGGAATATTTCCGGCGCCAAGATGAGCAAGAGCCTCGGGAATATTATCGATCCCGATGTTCTCGTGAGCCGCTACGGACAGGCCGCGCTGAGGTATTACCTCCTCTGCGACATCTCCACCGGACGCGATGCCGATTTCAGCGTCGAACGCCTTGAGCAGCGCTACAACGCGGAACTGGCCAACAGCCTTGGCAACCTGCTGAACCGCACCCTCAGCATGGCCAAACGCTACCGCGCCGGCTTGCTGCGCCGCATGGATTCGCCCCTGGCCGCTTTTGTTCAGGAAAAAACAGCCGCCTACCACGCGGCCATGAAATGCTACCAACTCCAATCCGCCATCGAGTCGGCCATGGAGATCGTCACGCGCTGCAACGCCTATGTGGAGGAGACCGCTCCTTGGAAACTCGCAAAAGACCCCGCCCAGGCGGATAAGCTGGACGAGGTTCTTTACACACTCTCCGAGTCGCTTCGCATCGTCTCGATTCTCATGGCGCCAATCATTCCCGGCGAGGCCGACGCCATCCGCTCCCAGCTTGAGTGGAAAGGTGATGTGTCATTCGCTACCGCCTCATGGGGATTGCTTCCCGAGGGCCACCAACTTGGCGAACCCGTTCCGCTTTTCCCGCGCATCGAGTCCCGCGAGGCCTGATGCCAACGGTTTCTTAAAAAGAGACTGTTGGCTGACCGAGGGAGGATACCATCTTCAGCTTTCCAAAAAGTGTCGGTCGGACAAGCCTGTCGTCTGTGAATAGTGCGCAGACCAAGGCTTGACTCAGCGCGAGCCGAGTTCCGGTGTGAGCCAGATTTCCTTGAGCACTTGCACGCGATTACTCCAGATGTTTGTGCTGCCTTGGCGAAGGGAAACCTCGCGGACGCCCTCCTCCACATCCGTTGTGATCGGCGTATTCCCCACAAAGTTGCCGTCAATGAAGAGGTCGAGGCCTTGGATTTCCGTGCCTCCTGAAGTGGGTTTGATGAGAACCTTGTGCCGGGGAACCTCCTCGTTTTGTGAAGCGAGTTCAGCGAAGCGGATTTTTGAGAGGCCCGTTTTCATTTCGCCGGCACAGGCATCCAGAGCGCGACGGTTGTCTGTGCGTTTTACAAACTGTCTTTGTGCAATGATGCGTCCACTTTCGACTTCGAGCGCCTTCACAGTGATTCCCGCGTCGCTGCGGCTGCGGACGATGTTTTCTGTCATGCCGTAGGCCGAGACGCTTTCCCGCGTTTGGGTGATGCGGTTTTTTGTGATGCTGACGACGAGCAAAAGATTCGCTCCTGCGAGGCGGCCAAGTCTGGCGCGGTCGTTGACGATGTTGTTGTAGGCGAGACCCTGCTCGGCGAGGATTTTTTCGAGGTGGCGGCGACTCACCAGCGAGACACCATCGGTTTCCATGACTCCTGCTTCAGCAAGCGATTCCACCATTTCCAAAGCGCCTGAATCCGTTTCACCACTCAAGTCCTCGGTGATCACCGCAAGCGATGGATCGCGGGCTTCAACGCTGTGAGTTGTGAGGTAGGCAAGCGCAAATGCGATGAGAGAGCGTAAAAAAACTGATCTGAAAAAGTTACCCCTGTTTTCCACTCTGTGTCCTCTGTGTTCTCCGTGGTTAATTTCTGATCACATCTGCTGCTGAAAGCGGGCGGCATTCGCCCACACCACTTGGTTTTCCCGCAAGGCGGTGGCGTATTTTCCATTTGGTGACATGGCGATGAGTTCCTTCAAGACACCCTCCGCGTCGGCGTAGCGGCCTGTTCCTTGGTAGACAATCGCAAGGATGTAGCGGGCTTCGGGATCGGCTGGCATTTCCTGCACGCCGCGTTCGGCGGATGATGTCGCTTCGCGCCAGAGGCCTGCATTGGCGAGGCGCACGGCCTCTTTTGCCGAGAGGCTCTTCGTCCCGCCAATAACGCGCCGTATTTTCAAGACGCTCGGGTGCAGACTTTGAAAAATCTGGTGCGCGGCCTTGTTTCGCATTCCTGCGATCATCGGATAAGGATCGGGAGCAGACGGGTAGCCTTCCGAGGAATAGTTGGTATCCGTATCCGAAAACTCGATG
>NEUK01000026.1 GCA_002290555.1 Spartobacteria bacterium AMD-G4 | reverse complement strand
ATTCCCGCCGCACTGCTTCTGGCGGTGGTCACATACCCAGTGACTCTTGTTCTTTGGGAGTGGGTCACCAAGAGTGTGCACGCCGCGAGAGAACACCGCGTGGCACTGGCCGCCGCTAAAAATTCCACCACCACCAGAAACCAGCCGCCGCTCTGAGAGAGGGCGATCGCTGGAGGTCACAACCCGCCATCGCATGGCTAAAAAATTAGAAGAGCGTCTCAGAATCACCTTTCCAGGAGAAGCCTCGCGGATGGCAGAAGTGCGGGCACGGGCGAGGGATTTCCTGCTCAACTCACAATTTGACGAAGAGAATACGGCGCGATTAGTCATGGCGCTGGACGAGGCCTGCACCAATATCCTCCGTCATGTTTACTGCGGCCAGCTCAAGCCGGTGCGATTGGAAATGAGATGGATGAGAGATCGCCTGCGATGCACCCTCCGAGATTACGGGCAGCCCTGTGATCCGCAGACCATCCGAGGAAGAAAATGGGATGACATCAGGCCCGGCGGACTTGGCCTCCGAATCATTGAAGAGGTCTTCGATCGCGTGGAATATGCCCCACAGGCTCGGGGAACCCGACTCACGCTGGAAAAGTTGTTACCCCCTGCCACTATTTAAAGCTGCTTCTGGACGATGTGGAAAATCTCCGTGTTGTCTTGAAATCCTTTGAGCGCCTCAGAACCTGGGCCGCTACCGACGGCGATGACGTCCTCTGCCACGCCGATGGCCGCTGCGCGCTTGCTGGCGGCGGGTTCGGTTGAAACCGGACCCTCAGGGCTTGTTCGTGTGCCAGATTCGGGTCCGGTGGACCATGTGATGGATGGCGCTCCTTGGGCATTGATACCCAGAAGTCCTGCCCCCTTGTCATTCCGAAATGGATAACCATTCAGGCGCAACCCGCCCACATTGCGCTTACCGACCACAAGGACGAGTGCCTTGGGACCGGCATACTTCATCGCCTCGCCAACAGCTTCATCCAGAGCCAGAATTTCACGGAGTGTCCGCTCGCCTTCATTCTGCGCCGCGGATTTCCCAGCAAGGCCGGCATCGACTACCAGCAGGTAACCACGGGCATTGTATTGAAGGAGTCGAATCGCATTTCGAACCATCGTGGCTAAGGACGGTTGGCCGGCCTCAGCAGCAAATTCATCAGCAAAGTTTAAATTTCCCATACTGAAGAGACCGAGTGTTTTTGGGGTTCTCCAAGAGGGCGTGGCTTCGAGGTCTATCTCCGAGCGCACGACGTCATAGCCTTTCTCGCCCATCTCCTGCGCGAGATTCCTGGCATCTTTCCGGCGACCACCTTCTGAGTCAGGGAAAAAATCCGCAGCGCCACCGCCCAAGATGACATCCACTCCCTCACCCTCCGCGAGCTGACGCGCTATGAGCGGATAGTCGAGAGGATCGGTCGTCCCCGCATAAAATGCCGCAGCCGTGGCATCGGTGATCGAGGCATTTGAAACAACGCCGGTGGCGCGCCCTCGCTGGCGGGCGATTTCCACAAGGTTTGGCAGGACCTCTTTGCCCCGGGCCACTGCAAGCATACCGTTGTTGCCCTTTTGACCGGTTGCCATCGAAATAGTCGCCGCTGCGGAATCCGCCACGGCAAAGTCATTCGCGTGGGTCGAGAGGAGGGCCAGGTTAGGAAACTTCTCGATCACCAGACGATGGTCCGCACCACCTTGGTAATTCCTCGCGGGGGTCAGAACGGACGGGCTGAGGTTGTCCGCAAAAAAAACGATAATCGAAAACGGACGCTGGACGACCCAAGTAATGTAAAAGAGAGCACCAAGCGCCAGAAAGACGAAGAGGCATCCAAGAGCCAGAAGCCGGTTGCGCGTTTTTTTGTTCATGGAAAATGTTTGCGTCCGGACGGCAGTCTGGGCAATCTCTATTTGCAGCTTGCCCTGTGGTGTAATGGTAACACAGTGCCCTTTGGAGGCATTATTCATGGTTCGAGTCCATGCGGGGCAGCCACTCCCAGAAAGTTTGCAGGCTTGAGATCGACCCTCCCCCACACTACAAGAACGGCGATGTCCCAACTCACCAAAGAATGGCGATTCCTTCGCTCTGGTTGGATTTATGCTTTCGTGCTCACAGGCAAGCAGGCGGCGGCCACCGAACTCGTTTCCAAGGCCCTGAAGGAAGTGGTCGAGCGAAACGACCTCGTGAGTTCGCGCCGAAAGAGACGCTTGTTTTTCACCATGCTTTTTCGCGAGGGACATAAGATTCCGCGCTCAGCCACCACCGAGGATGGTTCAAGTCCCATGCTCACTCGGTTGCACGGTATTCCAGAGCCAGGTCGCAGCGCGTTAGCCCTCCTTCATCTTAGGCTCTTCGCCCCCGACCAGATTGCCGTGATCGTTGATCAAACGGAGAAGCAACTTCCTGACATTCTCAAAACCGCGAGGAACGACATTTCAAAAAGCGTGCCTGCCACTCCATGAAATCTGCAACAGCTCGCCGTATTCTTGCCTGCCATGTGGACGACCCGAATGGAGACATCCCACCCTTGATGCAATCCGCCCTGAAGGCGCTGGCCAATGAGCCAGACCTCCAAGCGGATTACGATGAGCAATCCCGCATAGACTCCAGCCTGCGCTCTGCATTCAAGGATGCTGAGGTTCCGCAGGAGGCGTTGAGCCTTTTTGCGTCCCAAGTCGAGGCGATACCAAAACCCCACTTCAATCCCCGCGACCCGGCCATTATCTCGGTGATCATTGGATTTGTGCTTTTGGTATTCGTGCTGACATGGAATTTTTTAGGTCGTCCAGCAGCATTCCCTTCCGATGGCCTGGAGGTTGCCGAAGCCATTTTGGAGGTGGATGAATCAACCATCCAGCCGGTGACAGTGTCGGCCGAGGAATTGGACGATTGGTTCGTCTTAAAGGGATTCGATGGATTCCGCACACCATCGTTCCTTCTCCGCGAAAGGGTCGACTCAGCGGGGTTGACGGAGTTTGAAAATCAACCAGTCGCCTTCGTAGGTCTGCCCGCTTTAAGGGCGCAGCTTGTTGTTTTTGCAGCTGCGCCACTGGACATTGTGATCCCAGACGGAGAGTGGCGCACTGCTCAGGTCAACCACGATTTCGCGGCAGCAATGACCCGCGATGGGGACATTTGTTTCTTGGTCTTAGTGCGCGGAACTGAGGGGGACGCGGGACGCATCGTAAAAAATAAGAGCCGCTGACATTGGTCTACGACTTGAGCGAGTCCAAGGCGGCTTGAACCTCGACGGCGTGCTCCCCGGTTTTGGCCGATGGAGACATCCAGACCACGCGGCCGTCCTTGATCAGGAACGACTGCCTCTTGCTCACAGGAAGCCCCATCACGCCCCCCACTCCGAAAGCCTCGGCGACCTTGCCGTCGGAATCGGCGACGAGAGAGAACGGGAGATTGTATTTTTGCTGGAATTTTTTCTGCGAGGCGGGTGTGTCGCGACTGACCCCCACGATTTGGAGGTTTTCCGCCTTGAGGGATTCGAAGGAATCCCGCAGCGAGCAGGCTTGCGCCGTGCAACCCGGGGTGTCCGCTTTCGGATAGAAAAAAACCAGCGTGACTCCCTTGGCATAGGCATCCGCAAACGCGAAGGCATTGCCGTCTTGATCCAACGAAACAGGCAAGGGAGCGGGGGCTCCGGCCTCAAGGGCTTTTACTTTGCTGCCAAATCCAAAAAAACTCATGATAATGATTGCGACGAAGGTTGTCTTGCCGTGCATGGCAAGACTCTATTGGCACAAACGCTCATGGCAAACGATCATTCCAAAAAATTCACATTCACCATTGTTGCAGGAACTCTGGCCTCCATCGCAGCTGCCTCCCCTTGTTTTTTTTCCCGGGCGGAGAGCCTACGCGCCGCAATGGCAGGAGGTTCTGACGGTGGGGGATGGTTGGATCGCCTCGCCACCGCAGGATTTACGGTCGCGGGACTGCCGGGAGCGGATGTGGCCCGGGCGGCCTGCGTGGCTATACCCGTCTTTGTAGGTTTTTTAGCGATCGCGATCATTTCTCAAAAGCTCCCGTTGCCTTTTCAAAAGCCCATCCACTGGGGTCTCCTCATTGCTTCGCTGGTTGTCGCGGCACTCGGTTTCTTTGAGTCCTTCCAAGCTGCGCGGAGAGATATTCGAGACATCCGCCTGCTGGCTCCCGTTAGTATCATCGAACAGGTGGGCGAGGGCCGCGTTTTCCTGAACGCACCCGCCCTCTCGGCAGCGCGGCTTCTCGCCCCGGATCTCGCCTCACGCTCCCCGGATGCCGCATCCATCAAGGCCCTCGCCTCCTCACCGGTGCGCTGGCGCGAGGAGGATCGCCAGGATCCCTTTCAATCCATCCTTCTCGCCGTGCCTCTGGACGAATCCGGCCCGCTGGTGGAAATGCTGAAATCAACTCCCGATTGGCATCTCACGAAAATTGACAACCAAGGCCTGCTCTATCAACGCGGCACCCACGGGAATTCCTCCGAAAACATCCAGACTACTTTTGCCAACACACGGGAATCAGCCCTGCATGCGGCCCAGACCGCCATGGTCATGCAATTCCTGGGAAAAAACAAAGACGCCCGTGAGTGGATGGGCAAAGCCCGTGAGACCTCGCCGGGCGATCCTCTCGTGCTCATTCAGTCTGCAACGCTGGCCGCTGCGCTCGAGCAGTGGCCCACGACAAAAAAAGAGGCTGAATGGGCTTTGAAAAAAGACCCCTCCTCCACACAGGCCCGCTACCTCCTTGCCCTCGCACTCCTCGAGACTGGCAACATCTCCAGCGCCGCTGCAGAATCAGCGACCCTCTCCGCCCAAGCTTCGCGCACTCCTTCCGTCCTGTGGCTGCAAGCCCGGATTTCGCGGCAAGCCAATGACCCCACCACCGAGATTGCCGCTCTGGAGACGCTCCTCGCATTGGCACAGAAGCAAAAAGAAGAACCAACGCTCATCCATATCCACCTCGCCCAAGCCTGGGCAAAACGCGGATTCGCCGCACAAGCCCTCGAAAACTACAGCGCCGCACTGAAAGGCCATCTCACTCCCGCACAACGCATGGAGTTGGAAAATGCGCGGGAGACAATCTCAAACCGCACCCCACGACCTTGATCTTTCAGCCCGTAGTCCGGATGGAAAACAGGAAGAAGGTGGGTTGACCCAAGGTCTCATTTGGTTCAATTTGGGACTATGACTGCTATAGTGAAGAGCCGAATAGATTCTGAACTGAAACGGCAAGCCGAAGCCGTTTTAGATGAGATCGGGCTGAAACCCCGCGCTGCCTTGGAACTTTTTTATAAACAAATCATCAAGCGCCGCGCCATTCCATTTCCGGTGAAAGCCGATGGCCCAGAGGAGGAAATCTTGAGTTCTGCCGATAGGCGCAATGCACTGGCGGACGGGTTTTAGGAATGAAAACAGTTCCTCAGCGGGGCGAGGTTTGGTTCATAGACCTTGGTCTGGTTGCCAAGCCTCGTTATGCGCTCGTGCTGGCGGCAAAATGCGATGCTCGGCTTGCTTTGGCGAGCGTGGTATTAATCACGACACAATTCGACGGAACCGCTTATGAAGTTCCTTTGCCTCGCGTGCGTTGGTTGCGAGAGCAAAGCTACATCAATGTTCAGAGCATCCAGCCGGTGAAATTCACCGAGTTCGTTCGCAAAGCCCCTGGGACATTCGATATCGATGTTACCCGCGAAATAGAAGCCGCGCTCAAACGCTGGCTCGGTATTGAGGCTCCCTGAAGGCTAATACCAAAAGCATCCAGCTTTTTTATGAGGCCGTTATTGTGATTCCCCCAATGCAGCAAGAGAGTTCAAGGGATCCGTCCGGTGGTCAAAAAAAAGGGACACGATTCAAGAACCGTGCCCCTTGACCTTGATTGAAGCTCAAGGCGGGATGCAGATATAGTTTGCAGAATGATCGGAGTAGGAACTCGGGCCTCGTTCACTAATTGAAAGAAGGGTGTCCAAGGCACCCTTCCTGGCTTCCAGTCCTCTCTTAGGTGGACTCTGTGTCCTTTAACTCGCTCGCCCCCTCCGGGGGCCAACCTCCGGTCGCTCTAACTCATGCCCGCCCCGGCGCTTGGTGGTGGTCAACCTCGACTCAGCGCATTTTGCCGCCGTAGATGGCGTTGTCTCCGAGCTCCTCTTCGATGCGGAGGAGCTGGTTGTATTTGGCGACGCGGTCGGTGCGGCAGAGCGAACCGGTCTTGATCTGGCCCGCGTTCGTGGCCACGGCGATGTCGGCGATAGTGACATCCTCAGTCTCGCCGGAGCGGTGGCTGATGACGGCGGTATAGCTGTTTTCCTTGGCGAGTTCGATGGCGTCGAGCGTCTCGGTGAGCGTGCCGATTTGGTTCACTTTGACGAGGATCGAGTTTGCCACACCTTGGTCGATGCCTTTGCGGAGGAATTCCACATTGGTGACGAACAGGTCGTCGCCAACCAACTGAGTGGTCGAGCCGAGCGCGTCGGTGAGTTTTTTCCAGCCGACCCAATCGTTTTCGGCGCAGCCGTCCTCGATCGAGATGATGGGGTATTTTTTGCAGAGACCGGCGTAATAAGCGACGAGCTCGTCGGCGCTGCGCTTCGATCCATCGGACTTCTTGAAGACATAGGCCTTCTTGGCGGCGTCGTAGAACTCGCTGGAGGCGCAATCGAGGGCGATGAAGATCTGCTTACCGAATTTGTAGCCGGCGGCTTTCACGGCCTTAGCGATGGAGTCCAGGGCGTCCTCGGCGCTGGAGAGGGCCGGGGCGAATCCGCCTTCGTCGCCGATGGCGGTGGAAAGCTTGCGACCTTTGAGTTCGCTCTTGAGCGCATGGAAAATCTCGGTGCCCGCACGAAGGGCCTCAGAGAAGGTCGGGAAGTCCTTTGGCACGATCATGAACTCCTGGAAATCAATCGGAGCATCGCTGTGTGCGCCTCCGTTAAGGATGTTCATCATCGGCACGGGAAGGACCTTGGCGTTGGGTCCGCCGAGATATTTGTAAAGGGGCTGCCCAACCTGCGCGGCGGCGGCCTTCGCGGTTGCGAGGGAAACGGCAAGGATGGCATTGGCTCCGACTTTCTTTTTGGTCGGGGTGCCGTCAACCGCAATCATGGTTTTGTCGACAGACACCTGATCCGCCGCATCGAGACCGATGAGAGCGGGAGTGAGAAGTTTGGAAACATTGGCGACCGCTTTGTTTACGCCTTTGCCGAGGTAGCTGGATTTGTCTCCGTCGCGAAGTTCCACGGCCTCATGCTCTCCAGTGCTGGCGCCGCTGGGAACCGCTGCGCGGCCGATGGCGCCGCCGGCGAGTTCGACATCGGCTTCGATAGTAGGGTTACCGCGAGAATCAAGGATTTGGCGGGCTCGGATGGAAAGAATAGTTGTATCGGACATGGTGTTTTTTAAATGAACTCCCCAGAAACCAACTCGATTCTTCACTTGCAAGCTCAATCGCGACGATGAAAGAGGACGGCAAGGAAGATGGAGCCATAGGGTTGATCGCAGGCGGTCGTGAATTTATGGTGCTCCACACACAACCACTGAAAATCCATCCCACCTATGCAGCAATTTGAAAGTCTTCGCGCCTCGTCGCTCTATTGCAAGAAGTGCTCCACCGCCATGCCGGTGCGCGAGAAACTTCTTCTCGTCCTGCCCGACAAGGAAATCTACGACTATCTTTGCACAGGCTGTGCATCATCTGTTGGTCAGCGCGAGGTCTCTGCGGGCGAACTCATGATGTCAAGATCTCAAATGCCACGCCAAGCGGCGACATCACGATTGGGCTTCTAAGACATGTTGCGCGTTGTTTTTTGCGGCACCGGGGAGATCGGACTTCCCGCTTTGAGGGCTCTCCTGGATTCAGGAAAATACGAAGTGCCCGGTGTCATCACGCAGCCCGACAAGCCCGCTGGGCGCGACCTGAAGCCGCGAGCTTCGGCGATCAAGCAACTCGCCATCGATCGGGGCCTTCCTGTTTACCAGCCTCCGAAACTCCGCGATGCGGCTTCCCTCGAAATGCTGCGAAGCCTGGAGCCCGATGTGATGGTCGTAGTGGCCTACGGGCAGATTCTGCCGAAGTCCGTCCTGGAACTGCCACGCCTTGGATGCCTCAATCTCCACGCCTCCCTCCTGCCTCGCCATCGCGGCGCCTCGCCAATCCATGCGGCCATCCTCGCTGGCGACGCCACCACCGGCATGACGGTGATGTATATGGACGAGGGTCTGGACACCGGAGATGCGCTGCTGGAGAGATCCCTTGCAATCGGCCCGCAAGAGACGACTGGAGAACTTCATGACCGACTGGCCGACATCGCCGCCCCCTGCCTTCTCGACGCCTTGGATCTCCTCGCAGCGGGAACCGCTCCCCGGAGTCCGCAAGATTCAAAAAACGCCACCTATGCGCCGAAATTGAAAAAAGCGGATGGCTGGCTCGATTGGAACAAATCCTCACAGGAACTCGCCCTGCGCATACGGGCTATGTCTCCATGGCCAGGAGCCTTCGCGCGCATCTCGGGCCATCTTTTGAAAATCCATGCAGCCACCGCACACGCGTCTTCGGGCCTTCCCGGTGAGGTCCTGCAAGCCGATGCCGATTCTCTGGTCGTCGCCTGTGCGACGGGCTCCTTGAGTCTGATGACCGTGCAACTCCAAGGCCGCAAGAGCCTGCCTGCGGCCGATTTTCTACGCGGTTTTCCGCTGGCTCCAGGCGCTCGTTTTGATTTGTCCTTTTCTCCGGAGCCGTGATGCGATTCTATGTGGGCACTCGCCCATGTCCCAAACATCTCAAGTCCGCTACAAACGGGTCGTGCTCAAACTCAGCGGAGAAGTTCTCCGCGAACCAGGGAGCCGCGACAGCATAAGCCCCGAAGTCGTCCAAAAAATCGCCTCTCAGGTTGCAGAGGCCCAGAAACTCGGAGTCGAGCTGGCCATCGTTATCGGTGGCGGCAATATCTGGCGCGGCCTCACAGCAAGCCACCGGGGAATGAACCGCACCACAGCGGACTACATGGGCATGTTGGCCACTGTCATTAACGGCCTCGCCCTTATGGCGGCCCTCGAAGCCCAAGGCATCGAAGTCCGCGTGCAAACAGCCATCGAGATGCAGAACCTCGCCGAGCCGTTTATCGTTCGCCGCGCCACGCGCCACCTCGAACTCGGCCGTGTCGTTATCTTTGTCGCCGGCACAGGCAATCCCTTCTTCTCGACCGACACCACCGCCGCCCTCCGCGCCGCAGAGATCGGAGCGCAGGTCATTTTGAAAGCCACGAAAGTCGATGGCATTTACGACTCGGATCCCGTGAAAAACCCGGAGGCCAAGCGTTTCACCCACATAAGCTACTCGGACGCCCTCTCGCGCCGCCTGCAGGTCATGGACTCAACCGCCTTCAGCCTTTGCATGGACAACAAAATGCCGATCATCGTTTTTGATATGAACAAACCCGATAACATCCGTTTGGCCATCACCGGCGGGCAGGTGGGCACTCTTGTCTCTGAAAAATCCGAGGAGCCACAATGAATATCGAAGAAATCCTTTTTGAAGCCGAGGAGGGCATGGAAAAAGCTGTGGCCTTCATGACCCAAGAATTTGCAGCCATCCGCACCGGCAAAGCCTCACCAGCCCTCGTCGAGAATATCGATGTCGAAGCCTACGGCTCCACGATGAAACTCAAGCAACTCGCGCTCATCACCTCGCCCGAACCCCGCCTGCTCGTCATTCAACCCTTTGACGGCACGACTGTCCGCGACATCGAGCGCGCTTTGAACGAATCCCGCATCGGCATTCATCCGGCAGTGGATGGTAAAATCATCCGCCTCCCGATTCCCGAACTCTCCGAAGAACGCCGCCGAGACTTGGCCAAAACCGTAAAAGGCATCGCCGAGGAATCCCGTGTGCGCGTGCGCTCCAGCCGCCGCAATGCGATGGATGCCGCGAAAAAAACCCAAAAGGACGGCAAGATGAGCGAAGACGAACTTCGCGACACAGAAGGCGAGGTCCAAAAACTCACCGACCGCTTCGTCGCGGATATCGACAAGCACACCGCTTTGAAAGAGGCGGAATTGATGAAAATATGAAAGCCATCGCCGCTCTCCTCGCCGTATTCTTTCTCGCTACGACTTTACAAGCCGAAGTCGTGCGTGAGGCTCCCTCCTTCACCTGGACCGACTCCACAGGCTCCGCCAAACCGCTCAAAAGCCTGCGCGGGCAACCGGTGCTCCTTGTGATCGCCAACAGCCCGCGACAAGGAGCCTTCCGCTCCCAAGTCGGCCAACTCCAAAAAATCTACGAACGCTTCGCCGCAGAGAAAGTCCTCTGCGTCGCGGCCTTTTCAGGCGAACAAGACATCATCCGCTCAAATATCCCCTTCCTCACAGTGCCCGACGGCCCCGGCGCGGCCGCCGCCTACGATACGCCCACAGGCTTCGCCATCGCCGTGATCGGAGCGGATGGCAACCTCGACTGCTTCAGCACACGCGTGATGCCCGCCCAGCGCATCTTTGACATCATTCAAAACTCTTACACCAAACAAAAACAACTCCGCCGCGATTGATGTCTCCAGCCTCAAGCCCACACGCCACTCGATAAGCGCCCGCCCTGCGAAACTGAAAACTTAATACTGAAAACTTCCAATGAGCTTCCAAGACCAAATCAACCAAGACATCAAAGCCGCAATGCTCGCCCGCGAATCCGAGAAACTCGGCGTTCTCCGCATGCTCAAAACCGCCCTCATGAACTCAGTTATCGAAAAAAGCGGAGCCGGCGGCACACTCGACGAGACCGATGCACTCGCCATCGTCCGTAAGGAGGTCAAGAAGCGCCAAGATTCCGTAGAAGCCTTCGAAAAGGGCGGACGACCCGAATTGGCTGCCACCGAGAAGGCTGAAATTGATATTCTCAACACTTATCTCCCCCAACCCCTCTCCCCCGAAGAAGTCACAGCACTCGTCATAGCCGCCATCGCCGAAACCGGTGCAACCAGCCGCAAGGAAATGGGCGCTGTCATGAAGATCGTAAACGAAAAAGCTGCAGGCCGCGCCGATGGGCGCACGATCAGCTCAGAGGTCCAAAAACACCTCGCCGCCTGAGTTTTTTCGCGTTCCCTACCGTTGCCGATCCGCTGGCACACTGAGAAATCGGCTGCCGACAGCAACAAACCTCCACGGGAAATCCGCCGACCGCGTTATGCCAACGCGCGTGCAGGCTTGAACATTGGGAGTAGCGCTCGGATGCCGCAACGAGGCACTTGGGTCCGACAAGAGGTTCCGCCCATGAAAAGCCCCATCGATCCCCAAAGCGCGGGTGAGTTTGCCCGGACCGGAACAAAGGTTTTTGGGCGTCGTCCCGTTGCGGCGGAGAGTCATTTCCTGGATGCCGCATGTCGGTTCCAGAGCACGAATCAAAACAAAGCCATCCTCAGAGCCCCCTTTCACAAGGAAGTTCAAAAGCCAGTGCACGCCGTAGTTCAGATACACATACGCCGCGCCGGCCGGCATCCGTTTCACGAACCCCCGCGATGACGGCCGCGTGAAAGTATGACACGCCTCATCGTTGCGAACTGAATAAGCCTCGGTCTCCACAATCACGCCGCCACTACCATTCCAAACCAACTCGCAACCGATCATCTCCCGCGCACAAGTCACGGGATCGCGTTTGAAAAAACCATCCCGAGTGCTCATTGGAAAGAATTGTAAAGCGTTGCCAGAAAACTCATTTTAGCTTTTTTAATATTTTTTAAAAAAAATTTCCAACTGAATTTGATTAAAAAGCT
>NEUK01000025.1 GCA_002290555.1 Spartobacteria bacterium AMD-G4 | reverse complement strand
TCTCTGCGTGGCCTTCTTCGAAGATGCGATTGTATCGGGCGCTGAGGGGGACTTTTTCGGTGTCGGGAAGGGCTTGGCGTTGCGCGGTGCGGGCGTTGGCGACGGCTTGCTTGATGGTGAGCAGGTGGTCGATCATGGCTTGGGCCCAAACTTGCTTGTGCTGCTCGTGGAGGAAGACGAGTACGCGCAGCAGGTGGGCGTAGCAGAGGGCGTGCGGGCAATCGTATTTGAGGTGGGACTTCCAGGGGGAGTCGGCGGTCATAGACACGCCGCTACAGGGGGAGTCGGCGGTCATAGACGCGCCGATACAGGGGGAGTTGGCGGTCATAGACACGCCGCTACAGGGGGAGTTGGCGATCATAGACGCGCCGCTACAGGGGGAGTTGGCGGGCATAGACGCGCCGCTACAGGGGGAGTCGGCGGGCATAGACGCGCCATGTTTTTTTGAGAAGAAACATCAGGGATTGTTCCGTGTGACGCCATGTGCCACACGGGCGAAATCATTTTTACTTCGAAAGAGGAACTGCAGTGCTGAAAAAAAGCCGGCTTTGCAAGGGAGGGTCATGTTTGTTTAGAGTCTTTGGATGGTTGAAATTTCGATTAAATATTTGGGAGATTTGCGTTGCGAGGCACAGCACGAGCCGTCGGGAGCTTCCATGAGGACCGATGCCCCGTTGGACAACGAGGGGCGTGGGGAGTCGTTTTCGCCGACGGATCTTGCGGCGACATCGCTTGGCACCTGCATGCTGACTATCATGGGTATTGCAGCGCGGCGGCATGGAATCGACCTCGGAAAGACAACGGTGAAGGTGCGGAAGGAGATGACGCCACAGCCGCCCCGACGCATTGCCAAGCTCACGGTGGTTTTTACCATTCCGCTGCCTGTGGACCATCCCCGGCGCGCGCTTTTGGAAAGTGCAGCCCGCAGTTGCCCGGTCCACTTGAGTCTGCATCCGGAGGTCGTTCAGGACACGCGTTTCGAATGGGTGGGGTGAGGGGGGGCGGGGGAGTCTTAAGTTTTAAGTTCGTGCTGTCGCACGGGCCGCTTGAATGAGAGATGGTGTTTTCGATTTCACGCTTTTCCCGATTTTAGGCGAATGCCGGCCCCATGGAGTTCGACGAGGCGTTGACGGTAGAGGTTGCCGAGGGCTTGTTTGAAGGCTTTTTTGCTGGTTTGGAAGGCGTCGCGAATTTCCTCGGGTGAGCTGGAGTCGCTGTAGGGGAGGCTGCCTTTGTTTGAGTGGATGGCGGCAAGAATACGGTCGGCGAGTGGGGCGACGCGTTGGTAGCCCTGCGGGTCGAGGCCGAGATCGATCTTGCCGTCGGATCGGATGGCGCGCACGAAGCCTTGGCAGCGCTGGCCGATTGCGAGTGGCGTGGCGAGTTCGCTGCGGTAGAGGAGCCCGAGGCGGGAATTGTTAATGATCGCGTTGTAACCGAGGGGCGTCTCGCTGGCGATGAGGAGAGAGACTTCGTAGCCGATCTTGAAGGGAGCAGGGGTGTGGTCGAGGTGGCCCTGCAGGCGCGTGGTGGCGATGATGCGTTCGGTCTGGTGGTCGATAAAGACACAGACGACCACGGTTTCGCCGACTTGCACGCGACGGTCTTGTTCGGCGTTGGGAAGGAGCAAATCCTTTCGCAGGCCCCAGTCGAGAAAGGCCCCCATACGCGGGTGGACTTCCTTGACTTTCAATCCGGCGAAGTCGCCGACGGTGGCGAGTGGTTTGCGCGTTGTCGCGACAAGACGATCCTCGGAATCCCGATAGATGAATACCTCCAGCACATCGCCGGGAGCTGCACCTTTAGGGATGGCATCGCCCGGCAGGAGGATTTCACCGAGTTCCCCGCCATCGAGGAAAAGCCCGGGGCTGGAGTCTTTGAGGACAGTGAGGCGATTGAGTTTTCCGAGCATGGCGGACGGGGAGATTTAGGATTTCAAGATTCGGCGCACGCCGTCGCACAGAAGATTGTTTGGAACAAATTACTTTGAAACCGGCTGAGCCGCACCGAGGCGTTCGCGGTTGTAGCGGTTTTTAGTGATGTCGTCGGTCCAGGAGCGGTTTTTCAAATACCAGTCCACGGTCTTTGTGAGGCCGGTTTCGAAAGACTCGTGGGGGGCCCAGCCGAGTTCGGATTGGAGTTTTGAACAATCGATCGCGTAGCGGCGGTCATGCCCGGGGCGGTCGGCGACATAGGTGATCTGCGCGTTGTAGGAGGCTCCGTCGGGGCGGGGCGATTTCGCATCGAGGAGGGCGCAGAGGGTTTTCACGACATCGAGGTTCGCTCGTTCGTTGAGGCCTCCGACATTGTAGGTTTCACCCGTGCGGCCGCGTTGCAGAACAAGCCAGATGGCGGCGGCGTGGTCCTCGACATAGAGCCAGTCGCGAATTTGCTGCCCATCGCCATAGACCGGGAGGGGCTTGCCATCGAGGGCGTTCAGGATGATGAGAGGGATGAGTTTCTCGGGAAAATGGAAGGGGCCGTAGTTGTTGGAGCAGTTTGTCGTGAGAGTGGGGAGCCCGTAAGTGTGTTGGAAGGCGCGGACGAGGTGGTCGCTTGCGGCTTTGGAGGCGGCATAGGGACTGTTGGGGGCGAAGGGTGTCGTCTCAGAGAAGGCCGGGTCGTGCGGGGCGAGAGTTCCGTAGACTTCGTCGGTAGAGACATGCAGAAAGCGGAACTTTTCGCGGCGGCCCTCCGGCAGTTGGCTCCCGTGGCGGCGGGCGGCATTCAGAAGGCGAAGAGTGCCTGTGACATTGGTCTGGATGAATGGCTCGGGTGAGTCAATCGAGCGGTCCACATGCGACTCGGCTGCGAAATTCACGATGGCGTCGATGTCATGTTCCTTGAGCAAACCGGCCACGAGCGCTTCATCGCCGATATCGCCTTTTTGAAAAACATAGCGAGGGTCGGAGGCGAGGTCGGCGAGATTGGCCGGGTTGCCCGCGTAGGTGAGGAGGTCGAGATTGACGAGCTTGCGGAGCGGCGAGGCGCTTTCAGCGAGCCGCTGGCGGATGAAGTTGCTGCCGATGAATCCGCAGCCCCCGGTAACAAGGATATTCATAAATCGAAGTAATGGCCTTACTCGGCTTCCTCACCCTCGGTTAGGACATCGTCAAGACAGGCTTCAAACTCGTCGAGGCCGGTGCTGGGAATAATAACAGAGTTCCTGCGCCCGTGGGCTTCCTCGGTGATTTTGAGAAAGCGACCTCGGTCATTTTCACGAAGCTCGATGATGATGTGCTTGCGTTCGACTTGGAGTTCGCGCAGGGCGATGGATTGTTCCATAGGAAGCGAGAAACTTAGCGGACAGGGGACGGGGGTATCAACCTAAAACCCGTGAATATCGGAGGAATGTTCCATACCCTCAAACACCTCTCGCACTGAAAGGCGCGCAAAACCAAGGTTGAAACTACACAAGCTTGCGGTGTTTGAGGACGACAAGCCGGATAGCTGTTGTCGCAATGGCGGCGAGTCCGGCCAGAAGGCCGAAGCGTTCGGGCCAGCTGGGAAATGGGACGAGCGTTCCGTAAAGAGCGAGGACGGGAACGATTGTCGCTGCGGGGAAAACGAACCAATGCCAGAGGGGCTGGAATTTTGAGGAGCGAAGCAGCAGCACGAGCCCGCCAACGGCGAGGGCGATATCGATGAGCGGCCCAATCGACGGACTCTGGCCTACGACACGCGCCAGCCCGAGACGCTCTGGCTTTTCATGGGACTTCAAAGGCGGGTCATGCCCATGAGGCGCGTGGGTGCGGATTCGGCGGGATTCAAATCCTTGGCGCGGGTGCTAAAAATTTTAAACGGCTCGGCGATCCGTGTGGGCCTTCTCGCCGGACCGAACCGGCCCGAGCAGATAATCGGGGTTGAGCTTTTTTAAGGAGGGAGGGGTGAAGAGACCATCCTTGCGAATGAGTTTGCCATCGAACCACACCTCTCCACCGCCGTAGTCGGGGCGTTGGATGCAGACCATATCCCAGTGGATGCGGCTGGTATTGCCATTTCCGGCTGTCTTGTAGGCTTGGCCAGGAGTGAAGTGGAAGGAACCGGAAATTTTTTCATCGAAGAGGATGTCGCGCATCGGATGGAGGATGTGCGGATTAAATCCGAGCGCAAACTCGCCAATAAAGCGGGCACCGGCATCGCTATCAAGGATACGGTTGAGGGCGGCGGTGTTGTTGGCAGTCGCATTTTCCACGCGGCCTTCAGAGAATTCCAGGCGCACATTGTCGAAGGCGTGGCCCTGATAAATGCTGGGGACATTGAAGGTCACATGGCCCTCGACGCTCTTCTTCACAGGGCATGAAAAAACCTCTCCGTCAGGAATGTTGCGGTCGCCGCCGCAAGTCACGGAGCCGATGTTTTTGATCGAAAAGCGAAGGTCGGTGCCAGGACCCTTGAGATGGACTTTGTCGGTGCGATCCATGAGTTCCTTGAGCGCCGCCATGCCAGGAGCCATACGGCCGTAGTCGAGCGTGCAGACCTTGAAGAAGAAATCTTCGAAGGCCGGCGTGCTCATCTGCGCCTGCTGAGCCATGGCAGGAGTCGGCCAGCGGAGGACGACCCACTTGGTTTTGTTAATGCGCCAGTCCATAACAGGACGCATGGCACCGGAAATGACGCGCATTTTTTCATCCGGCACATCGGACATTTCGGTAATGTTGTGGCTACCGCGCACGGCTATGTAGACCTGCATTTTTTTCATGCGGGCGAGTTCGACGGAGCGGGTTACCTCGAGTTGCTCGACCTCGGCTCCGAGCGCCATTTCGCGACTGATGCGCGCATGGTGATATTGGACAAATGGCACGGCCCCGCAGGCGCGTGTGGCGCGGATGAGTGCGATGGCAATCGCCTCGGGGGCATCGAAGATATCGATGAGCACATTTTCGCCGGGTTGGAGTTTAGTGGAGTGCCGTGTCAGAACATCGGCAAGTTGGTCACAACGTGGATCGTGCATAGAGAAAATCAGCGTGGGAATCGCGAGGACAGTTCGCCCAGGCGTTGGGCGGCGTAGGCCGAGAGGGCCGGACGGAAAAGCGGAAGGAGGAATTTGGCCAGATTGAAAAGCATACCAAAGAAGCCGTGCCGACCACGGCGGGCAGGCTCGGTTTTTTCGGGCTTGGCGCCCTTTTTATTGGAAACAATTTTCGGCACTTTGCGCGTCTTCGGGCCGGCGAGAATGTAGCCAAACGCGGCGGCACTCCCCAGCCAGGCGAGCGGACGAGCCGTCACCGAGCGCCGGATTTTGGAAACAAGGTTCAGCTCCTCTGCAATGGATGACGTGTCGCGGGCTATGGCGATGCGACTGCGGCGAAGCTCCTCAAGAATTTCCTTTTTACTGGTCATGGAGCGGAGGGTTTGCGAAGCGATTCCAAGTCGCGAGAGACTTCGCGGCGGGTTTCCTCGAAGATCGGCGTGCGGCAGTGGATTTTCACATGGCGGGCGCAGATATAAGCCAGCAGGGCGTGCAGAGAGGTGAACCCCCCCAGAATCCAAAGCCAAGAAATCCCGAGGACAAAGGCCGCAAAAAATGCCAAAGCGAAAATAAGAAGGATGTAGCCAAAAGCCGCAAAGAAAAGGGCCGCCAAGAGCATCACGAGCAGACGGACGCCAAGAGCAGCAGCCTCTCGAGACTCTTCGCCCGCGAGAGCTCCCATGGCCTGCGCGTAGCGACCGAGTGATCCAACGAGGCTCAGAAGCTCCACCATCAACCCTCGCGAAGCCCCAAGCGTGGCTTTGGTTTCCAAAATGTGTTAGCGACGGAGCAGGATACCAAGGATAAAACCAACGCCGACAGCAACGGCCACGGCCTGGAGCGGGTTCTCGCGGATGCAGCTTTCCGCCTCGTGCTGGTAATGGTGGGCGCGGTTGGAAGCATCCGAGTAGATCGAGTTGGCGCGACTGCGCGCATGACCATAGGACGCACTGGCAGCATCGCCGAGATCCTTGGCGGCGGCGCCGAGGTGACCGCGACCGGTTTCATAAGCAGCTTTCGCCTCTTTTTTGGCAGTGTCACCCACCGTGCGACCGGCTTGGGCGGCAGCGTCGATGGCTTTTTTTGCGTGTTCGCTGCTGCTTTCGAGTTTTTTGCTCACGATGTTGCTATCAAGTGTTTCGGACATGGTAAAAGTTGTTGCAATCTCATCCTGCCACGGATTTGCACCTTGGCAAGCGCCTATCAGGCATCGAATATGAGGGGTGTATGACCCATATCAAAGCGTTCGCGCCCGGTCGCGTGGAAATCCTCGGGAATCACACAGATTATAATGGAGGCGTTGTTCTTTCCGCTGCCCTCCAACTTGGCATCACTGCCACCGGCCGCAAGCTGGAGAATGGCGAGATCCGACTCTCCAGCTCGGGGGTTGTCCATGAGGGGAAAATCCAGCGCTCCGCCGGGCTAAAGAAAACGGGCGAGTGGACCGACTATCCTCTGGGTGTCGCCGAGATGCTCGCGCGCGCCGGAGCTGAAGCTGGTGGATTTGAAGTCTCCTATGAAGCCAGCTTGCCGACTGGCGCTGGACTTTCGAGCTCCGCAGCCTTGGAAGTGGCGACAGCGGTCTTTCTCACGCGCCTTTACCCATTTAAAATTTCCCGTATGGACCTCGCCAAGTTGTGCCGACGCGCGGAAAATGAATTTGTGGGAGTTAATTGCGGTCTCCTCGACCAGGCCTCGTCTGTTTTTGGGAAAAAAGACCATTTGGTCTATCTCGACTGCCGCAGCGAATCCGTCGATGCCGTGCCGTTTCCCGCCCATCTCGGACTTCTCATCATCAACTCCGGAGTGAAGCACGCGCTCACTGGCGGGGAATACAACGAGCGGCGTGAGCAGTGCTTCGAAGCCGCCCGCTGCATGGCCGTGCCTGCCCTACGGGATGTCTCCAGCGCGCAACTTGAGGCCACCGAGATGCCCGCATTGGCCAAACGCCGTGCACGCCATGTGGTGGGAGAAAATGAACGCGTTTTCCAAGCTATCGAAGCCATGCGATCCGGACACGCCGAGGCGCTCGGACCGCTCATGTCGGCCTCCCACCGCAGTTCGATCGAGAATTTTGAAAACAGCACGCCCGAGCTCGACTTGCTCGTGAGTCTTGCCACCGCACAGCCGGGCTGCCTCGGAGCACGCCTCACGGGTGGCGGATTCGGTGGGGCCATCGTGGCACTTGTTAAGATCGATGCGGCCGAGTCTATCCGCTTGTCGGTCGAACAGGATTACGCTTCTCAAACCAAACACAAAGCAACAGGCGTGCTCTGTCGTGCGGGCGACGGTGCCTTGCCTTCGGAGGATTGAAAGCACTTCGATGAACGATCCCGGACGCAAAACCATCGGCCAACTTCGTGAGGAATGCCGTGGTATTTCACTCGCTGCACGCCTGCGCGGCCAGGTCGATGAACTGACCAAAAAGGAATCCTCAAACGGTAAGCCCTATTGGGAAATGAAGGTCCGCGACGCGGGCGATGTGCTCACTTTTCGGGCCTGGTCGGATACGGACGCCTTCGCGGCTTGCCAGAGTCTGGCTCGTGGCGAGTGCGTGGAGGTGGAAGGTGAGTTTGCGGTGAATGGAGGATTTGGATTGGATGCCCGGCGCTGGAAGGTGCGCGTGCTCAATCCGCAGGAGACAGCGGAACTTTTCGCCGGAGGAGAGGAGGAGGCAGCTGCTGGGGAAAAGGACTTTGCCGATGTCGGAGAACTTGTGCAAAGCATGCGGGATCCCCGCCTGCGCGGACTTTGCGAGTTATTTCTCCAGGAATTTGGACCCCGCTTCCAGCGAGCCTCAGCCGCCCGCCACAACCACCACGCCCACCGAGGCGGCCTGCTGCGGCACACCGGGCAGATGATGCGCTCGGCCTCGGCTGTCTGCAGCGCCTATCCTGTTCTGAACCGGGACTTGCTGCTCACAGGCGTTCTTTTTCACGACTGCGGGAAGCTTTGGGAAATGTGTCCCCCGGAGGCTGGCTTTGAGATTCCCCGCGAGTTGCGTGGCGAATTGCTCGGCCATATCAGCATCGGCATTGAAGCCGTTAACGCCCTCTGGCGGCGGCTGCCACTCGAGAGCTGGCGCGGCATCGAGCCCACCTCGGAGGATGTGCGCCTGCACCTCCTGCACCTCATCGCCTCCCACCACGGGGAACTCCAATATGGCTCTCCCGTCGAGCCCAAGACCCCGGAGGCTGTGGCCTTGAACATGGTCGACAATCTCGACGCCAAATTGGAAATGTTCGCAATGGCCTACACCCGCCAGCCGGAAATTGCGCCGGGCATCCACGAGCGCGTCAAGGCACTCAACACCTCCCCCGTCAAACCCCTCCCCTGCTTCAGCTCCCCGGACGACACCGCTTCGTCGGCGGATTGATGATCATGCGGGGCACGGAGAAAATTGCGTTGGACGGGGAGGCTTTGCTCCGCCAGTTTACTCGGCTTTTCTAAAACAGGATGCTGACTCTTTCACAGGTGACAAAATCTTTTGGCGGGCGTGTTCTTTTCGAGGACGCCGCGCTTCAAGTGAACGCGGGCGACCGCATCGGGCTGATCGGCCCGAATGGCGCGGGCAAATCAACACTCTTTTCCTTGCTGCTCCGCAATGACGAACCCGACGAGGGACAGGTCACGCTGCAGCGCGGAACGCGGGTTGGATATTTGCCCCAAGAAACGGCGGCAGTGAGCGAGAACTCTGTGATGGAGCTGGCCGCAGGCGCCGAAGCTGACGGCCGATCGGAGGCCATGGCTAAGCGGATTTTGTCCGGCTTGGCGTTTCGCGAGGGCGACTTCCATCGTCCGCTGCGCGAGTTGAGCGGCGGATGGATCATGCGGGCGCACCTCGCACGGTTACTGGTCGAGGAGCCCGATTTGCTTTTACTCGACGAGCCCACCAACCATCTCGATCTGGAGACCCTCGGGTGGTTCCAAAACCATCTCGTGGGTTATCCGGGGGCCATTCTCACTATTTCGCACGACCGTGAATTCCTCAACCTCATCTGCCGGGGGATTGTCGAAATCCGGCACCGCAAACTCATTCGCTACACGGGAAACTACGACGCCTGTCTGGACCAGAAAAAAGCCCGCGAGGAGCAGCAACTCGCCGCCTACCGCAATCAGCAAAAAGAAATTGCCCACCTTGAGGATTTCATCAACCGCTTCCGTGCGAAAGCCAGCAAGGCCGCACAGGCGCAAGACCGTATCAAGCAACTCGCCCGCATGGTGCGCATAGAGGCGCCCGAGTCCGACGAGCCGACGGTGAGTTTCCGTTTTCCACAGCCTCCGCGAGGCGGTCAGCGGGTGATTGCCCTCGAGGGCATTCGGCAGGCCTACGGCGAAAAGGTTATTTATGAGAATCTCAACCTCGAAATCGAAAAGGGCCAGCGAACCGTTCTGGTGGGCCCGAATGGGGCAGGCAAATCCACATTGTTGAAAATCCTCGGTGGCCAACTGGAACTCGAGGCGGGTTCGCGCAC
Organism: Spartobacteria bacterium AMD-G4; assembly: GCA_002290555.1. GTDB lineage: Bacteria > Verrucomicrobiota > Verrucomicrobiia > Chthoniobacterales > Terrimicrobiaceae > UBA967. Next base: position 22,961 of record NEUK01000025.1, on the reverse strand, counting down.
ACCCGGCCACAACTGCGGCATCGGCTACTTTGCCCAACACCGCACCGAGGGGCTCAACACCAATCTCTCTGTGCTCGAGGAGGTGCAGTCCATTTCCCGCCCGGTTCCCGAGCAGGCTGCGCGCACCGTGCTGGGAGCCTTTTTGTTTCGAGGGGATGATGTCTTCAAGCCGATCCGCGTCCTCAGCGGCGGGGAGAAAAGCCGTGTGGCGCTGGTCAAGCTTCTCCTGGATCCTCCGAATTTCCTGCTCCTCGACGAGCCCACGACCCACCTCGACATGCCGAGCATCGATGCGCTCATTCGAGCGCTCAAGCCCTACGAGGGAACCATCTTTTTTGTGAGTCACGATGTGCATTTCATTCGAGCCATCGCCACATCCGTCATCCATGTGCAGGCTGGCAAACTCACGCCCTACGCGGGGGATTACGATTACTTCCGCGAGAAGTCGCGTGCAGGCGGGAGCGTGAGGGCGGGCACCGTCGCCTCACTGGGAAATTTCCAGCCCGAGGCCGCGGCCGCAAAGTCCTCGGATCAGCCGAAGATGGGGCTCAAGGAAATCAAAGCCCAACGCCGTGCCGAAGCGGAGGTCCGCAAGGCCGAGGCCGCCGAGAAGCGTGCTCGCGAGAGGCGTGTCGCCGAACTCGAGGCGCAGATCCAGACACTTGAAGCCCGTCAGCGTGAACTCACATCCGCCATGGAGGAGAAGGAAACGCACGACAATCCCTCCCTCGCGATACGCATCAATCGCGAGCTTGCCGATTTGGGAGACTCTCTGGAAAAGGCCAATGCCGAGTGGCTCGCCAGTGCCGCCCAGTGCGAGGCGGAGTCTGCCGCTTAGCTTTTTCGGCAGGGATCAAACGGATGTCTTGTCGCAGGGCGTATCCTCCGATACGCAGGAACTCTTATGTCTACCAAACCTTTGACCGGCCACGAGTGTCCCGGCGACCCGTGCACCATTGTCATCTTCGGAGCCTCAGGGGACCTGACCAAGCGCAAGCTCCTTCCGGCCCTCTACAATCTCAAAGCTCTTAAACTCCTGCCTGAAAATTTCGCCGTTGTCGGCGTGGCGGTGAGCGACAGCAACGACGAGCTTTTTCGGTCTCAGATCACCTCAGACATCCAACAATTTGCGACCCGTCCGGTCGATCAGGCCGAGTGGGCGGACTTTTCGAGCCGCAGCTACTACATTTCCGGTGACTTCAACAATCCCGACACCTTCCAGCAGCTCGGGGCAAAAATCGCAGAAGTCCAGAAGACTTGGAACCTGCCAGGCAATGTGCTTTTTTACCTCGCCATCTCGCCAAGCTTCTTCGGCAAGGTGGTCGAGCAGCTCGGAAATGCAGGTCTCACCGAGGAAAAACCCGAGGCCTGGCGCCGCATCATTATTGAAAAGCCCTTTGGACACGACCTGCAGAGCGCACGCGACCTGAATGCGGACCTCACCAAGCATGTCGCCGAGTCGCAGATTTACCGTATCGACCACTACCTCGGCAAAGAAACCGTTCAAAACATCATGGTCTTCCGATTCGGGAACAGCGTTTTCGAGCCGATCTGGAACCGCCGTTACATCGACTATGTCCAGATCACGGTGGCCGAGGAGCTCGGCGTGGAGCTGCGCGGCGGCTACTACGACCACTCCGGCGTGACGCGCGACATGGTTCAGAACCACATCCTCTCCGTCCTCTCGCTTGTCGCCATGGAGCCGCCCACCTCGATCTCCGGTGACAGCGTGCGCAACGAAAAGGTGAAGGTCCTCGAGGCCATCCGCCCGATGGAACCCGAGGAGGTCCTGGCCAACACCGTTCGCGGCCAATACGGCGCGGGAATCATCGGCGGCAAAAATGTGCCCGCTTACCGCACAGAACCGGATGTAAATCCTCAGTCGAATACCGAGACTTTTGTAGCCATGAAACTCGAAGTAGACAACTGGCGCTGGGCCGATGTGCCATTCTTCATTCGCAGTGGCAAGCGCCTCGCCACACACACGACCCAAATCGTGATCGGCTTCAAGCGCACGCCACTCCTGCTGTTTGGAAAGAGTGCGGATGAAAACATCATGCCAAACCGCCTTGTCATCCATGTGCAGCCCGACGAGGGCATCACGATGGATATCCATGCGAAGCGGCCTGGCCCCAGCGTTTCTATTGCGAATGTGCCACTTGACTTCAGCTACAAAGAATTCGGCGAATCGACTGCCGCCACCGGCTACGAGACTTTACTTTATGATTGCATGATCGGCGATATGACGCTCTTCCACCGCTACGACAGCGTGGATGCCTCCTGGCGGATCGTGAACCCTATCCTCGATGTCTGGCAGGCACTGCATCCGCGAGACTTTCCAAACTATGCGGCTGGCACTTGGGGGCCGGACGCGTCCGACCGTCTCATCGAAAAATCCGGCCACTCTTGGCACCAATACAAACTGGATCGCTAAAGTGCCCACACGACCTCACCTCATCCTCGCGGGCGACATCGGCGGCACAAAGTCGAACATCGCCCTCTTTCATGTCATCGGCGGCAAGCTCTCCCTCGAGCGTCAACAGCGCTACCCGAGCGCGGGTTATCCCGGCCTGAATGCCATCCTGCGCGAATTTCTCGCCGAAGAGACCCAGCCGATCCTCGCCGCCGGATTCGGCGTCCCTGGTGTCGTGCACAACGGTCGCGCCAAGCCGACAAACCTCAGCTGGGGCGTGGACGCTGCGGAGATCTCGGTGGAATTTCAAATCCCACATGTCGGGGTGCTGAACGACCTCGCAGCCAACGCCTGCGGCATCGCACACCTGCCTGCCTCGGACTTTGCCATTGTCCAAAGGGGGGCTACCGATGCCCAAGGCAACCGCTGTATCGTCTCTCCCGGAACGGGACTCGGCGAGGCAGGACTCTTCTGGGATGGGCACCGCCACCATGTCTGGGCCTGCGAGGGTGGGCACGCAGATTTCGCACCCAGGAGTGAACTCGAAATCGCCTTGCTCGAATATCTCATCAAGCAATTCGGGCACGTGAGTGCCGAGCGCGTGGCCTCCGGCATGGGCATCGAAAACATCTACAAATTCCTCCGCGATACAGGCCGAGGGTCCGAACTTCCCGCTGTCGCCGAGGCCATGCAAACCCGGGTCGCTGGCGAGGTTATTTCCCGCTTTGCTGACTCTGGCGAGTGCCCGATGTGCGCGAAGACCTTGGATATTTTCGTCAACTGTCTTGGCGCAGAAGCGTCAAACATGGCCCTTAAAACGATGGCCACTGGCGGCGTGTTCCTCGGTGGGGGCATACCAGTAAAGCTCCTCAAGCACATCCAAGGCGTGGCATTCCTTCATGCATTCAACGACAAGGGTCGCCTCTCATCGCTTATGGAAAACATGCCCGTATTCGTGATCCTCAACGACCAAGCCGCACTCCTCGGAGCCGCCTACCACGCCCTCGAGAAGAGCACCGCCAGGTAAGAGGGCGCCTCGCCAGCTCAAACGAGCGCGCTGGCCATCGCATACGGGACAGGCAGCGGAATTTCAAAAGTCGGGCGGATTTTTTTTCCAAGCTTGGCGAGCCACTCGTGCGTGGGACATGAGTAGTCGTGTATGGTGAGCAGTGAACCGGCGGGGGATGGCGCAAGCGAGTAGCGGTCGATCTGGATTTTGACCGGGTTGGGATCCCCGTGCATGGCGATCGTCACGGCCGCACGCTTGTTCGGGGTATCCAGCTCGATGTTTTGAATGGTGCCGATGCCAGCAAGCTGCTTTTCCAGTTCAGGCTTGAGAAAGGAGACGACCATGCCGTCCTTGGATCCGCCGAGGGCGCTGAGGAAATTTGCGATCATAATTTGTGTGCCGGACATTATGGAAACGCCTCCCCACAAAGAAAGGGTGAAGTCGCCATGAAGGGCTGGTTTTCTTTCCTCAAAAGCCATAAGACAACATCCCATGAGCGATCTTGCCTCCTTGCACAAAAGCCTCCACGCCGCCGTCAAAGCCCGTCTCGATATCGTGGCCGACCACGCCTTCCGCGACCGCGATGCAGTAGCTCATCTGGAGGCATTGAAAGCCGTAGCGGGCCAGCTCGACACGCTTGTCGGCAGCCTCCCTGCCAACACCGACCCCACACTCCGCCACTACCTCGAGCGCCAGAGCTACACGAAGGCTCTCGCGTGGCTGGAGGAGGCGTGACGGATCCCTTTTCCGCTCCGATTGACCTCGCCGCCACCCTCCGGAGCGGGCAGGTCTTTCATTGGCATCCGAACGCGGACGGCTCTTGGAGCGGGCTGATTGGTGCGATGCCAGTGCGGGTTTCCGAAAAAGACCGGCGGCTGGTGGTCGAGAAGGGCGATCCTGCCACGATTGCGCGGCATTTTGCGTTGGATCATCCGCTGGACGAAATCGCCGCCGCTTTTCCCAGCGACCCGATGAGCCAAGCGGCGCTCACAGCCTGCCAAGGAATGCGCATTCTGCGCCAGCCACATTGGGAGTGCACCGCCACATTTATCACGAGTTCCATGAAACAGGTCGCCCACATCCGCTCGATGTCACTGGCGATCCGTGCGCGCTTCGGCCTTGCTGTGGAGGGATCCGAGATTCCGGCCTACCCATCCTTTGAGGTTCTGGCGACCGCTTCGGAGTCCACGCTACGCGACTGCGGCCTCGGCTACCGCGCCGAAAACCTTCTGAAAACCGCGCGCCTTTTGGCTGAGGGCCGGCTGAGCCTGGATTCCCTCTCAAAACAGCGAACCCCCACCCTTCGCAAATCTCTTATGACTCTTCCAGGCGTAGGGGTAAAGGTGGCGAACTGCATCCTGCTGTTTGCCTATGAAAGGCTGGATGCCGTGCCCATCGACACATGGATTCACCGTATTTTGCTCGCCATGCGAGGAGGCCGCGATGGCACGGCAGCGGAACTCGCGCGCTATGCGAGGCGCCGCCTTGGCCCCTATGCGGGCTATGTGCAGCAATACCTCTTCCACCATGCCCGCTCCCTGAAGCGGGCGAAGTCTCCAAGCCTCCCCAAAAACTGAAATTTTCCGCCGAGAGGCATTTCGCTCTCGCGGGGTTGGCCGTCGGTGTGTTTTTTGGGAGGGATGAAATTGATTTCGTGGAACGTCAACGGCATTCGCTCGATACTCGGCAAGGGTTTCATGGATTATCTGGAGGCCGAACAGCCCGATGTGATCTGCCTCCAAGAGGTCAAGGCACGGGAGGAGCAGGTGCCCCAGACCTTCGAGGGATATGAGGTTTTCTGGAATGCGGCCACCAAGCCCGGCTATTCCGGCACGGCGATCCTGACCCGTAAAAAACCGGTTTCCGTATTCAATGGCATCGGACGGGCGGAGCATGACAACGAGGGACGCGTCATCAGCGCCGACATGGGGGATTTTTTCCTCGTGAATGTCTACACGCCGAACTCGAAGCGGGAACTCACGCGACTCGATTACAGGACGAGGGAGTGGACGCCGGCATTTATCGACCACCTTGTGGCCCTCGAAAAAACCAAACCTGTCATTTTCTGTGGCGACTTGAATGTCGCTCACCACGAGATTGATTTAGCACGCCCCAAGGACAACACGCACAACGCTGGCTTCACTCTGCAGGAGCGCAAGGCCTTCGACCTCACGCTCGCAGCAGGTTTTGTGGATACCTTCCGCCACTTTGAACCGCGCGGGGGGCGCTACACCTGGTGGAGTTACCAGAGTGGCGCCCGCGAGAGGAATATCGGGTGGCGCATTGATTACTTCTGCGCGTCCTCGAAACTCACGCCCAAACTCCAATCCGCCTTCATCCATGACCACATCACCGGGAGCGATCACTGCCCGGTGGGACTGGTTTTGGGTGCCTGATTTTTTTTGAAAAAATTTTTGAACACCGCCATAGGGCAGGAGTCTAACCTAACAGTTGAGACAACAACTCAGGTCACCGCGGTTCGGTTTTAATTGTTTTTCCGAACCACCAAGCGGTGACCTGATCTTTTTGTTGCATTTGTCCACTTGCAGCACCAACGGAGTTTGAGTAGGAGGGCGGTATGGAAGACACCGTGCTTTTGGTCGAAGATGAAAGTGATGTGGTCGATTTGCTTCGCTACCACTTCAAAAAAGCCGGGTTCAAAGTCCAAATTGCGAATTCCGGCGATGCCGGTCTTGCCGCTGTGCGCTCCCAGAGGCCGGATGCCGTGGTTCTCGACCTCATGCTCCCCGGAATGACCGGTTTGGAGGTGTGTCGCGCCCTCAAAATCGACAGCGAAACGGCTTCCATACCCGTGCTCATGCTGACCGCCCGCAGCGAGGTCAAAGACCGGGTGAAGGGCCTCGAAATTGGAGCCGACGACTATGTCACCAAGCCATTTAGTCCCAAGGAGGTCGTCCTTCGAGTGCAGGGTCTGCTGCGGCGCATACGCAGCGCTGCCGAGGAGGTCAGTATCGTGGAAGTCGATGGCATTGCGATCGATAAATCCACTCTCAAGGCTTCGATTGGCAACGAGCGTCTGGATTTGACCACCATCGAGTTCAAGCTCCTCCTCACACTCATCCACAACCGTAGTAAAACTCTTTCCCGCGAAACCCTCCTGAGCGATGTATGGGGGTATTCCACTGGAGCAGACACAAGAACAGTGGACACCCACATGCGGAGACTCCGCGAAAAACTGGGTGACCATGCTACAAAGGTTGAAACCGTGCGGGGCCATGGATACCGCTTCAACGGCCTCACGACACCTTGATCACAATAGAAATTTTCTTGTTGCTGGCGGCTGCCATCATCGCGGCCGGGTGGTGGATTTACCTCCGATTCATCAAACCCTTCCACCAAATCAAGCAGGATCTTGAGAACCTTTCGGCAGGTCAGTTCCGACTCCCACCTGTGGACTTGGAGTCATCCACCTACCAATCCACGGCGAGCCATATCCGACAAATCGCCGAGCGGTTGCGACAACTCGACGAGGAAACGGTGGAAGGCGGCGTAAGTCTGCGGGGAATCCTGTCCGGCATGAAAGAGGGCATCGTCATCGCAGAAAGAAACAAAAAAATCACCCTCGCCAACGAATCGCTACAGGCGTTTTTTCCGGCAGCCAAGTCGCCAGTCGGGCGTTCGCCTCTCGAAGTTTTCCGTCGCCATGAGATCGAGCAGGCCGTCTCCGCGACACTCGAAGATGCCAAGAAAAGGGACCTTTCATTGATTTTTGATTTTCCACAGCCGGGTGGAGCCGTCCTCCAAAAGCACTTCGACATCCACATTTCTCCTATGGTGCGCCAACCCGATGACCCCCCACAGGCGGTGCTTCTTGTTTTTCAGGATGTCACGGCTATCCGCACACTGGAATCCGCACGAAGGGAATTTGTCGCAAATGTTTCCCATGAATTTCGCACGCCGCTCTCGGTGATCAGCGGCTATGTGGAAACTCTTCAAGACGGCGCAACAGAGGATGCCGAGATGACCGCCCTGTCGCTCGGTGCGATCAACCGCAATGTGCAAAGGCTTTCTTTGCTACTCGAGGATTTACTGACTATTTCCAGCATGGAAGGCAAGGGTCGGCGTCTGAATTTTTCGAGACTCAACCTTCGGCGAATCGCCGAGCGCGTCATTGAAAATTTAGACAGCAGCGGCTCGGCGAAGAAGGCGATTTTTGAAATCAACTGGGCTCAGGATGCCATCTATGCCGATGCCGATGAGAGCAGGATCGAGCAGGTTTATTGGAATCTCCTGACCAATGCCATCCGCCACGGCGAGACCAACAAACTGCGAATCCAAATCACCTCCCGACTCGCTGGCGAGTCCGTGGAAATATCAATCGCCGACAACGGCACAGGAATCCCTCTCGAGGATCAGGCCCACATCTTCGAGCGCTTCTACCGCGTGCACAAACACAGGGCACGCGACGCCGGAGGCACGGGACTCGGGCTATCCATTGTCAAGAATATCATCCTCGCACATGGCGGAGGGGTTTCCCTGCGGAGCACGCCAGGAGCCGGTGCCACATTCGTGATTCGACTCCCCCTCTCGCAGAGGGAATCCGTCCCCTCCAAATAAAGACATGCAACTATTCCCCATCGGGCGGGTTTACGCCTTCGAACCTATGAAGACTATCATCCCACTCCTCGCCCTGGCCGCACTTTGCGGTTCATCATCCATCGCAAGCGCCCAGCAACCCACAGGCACGCCACCAGCACGGGAGGAAAAAGACAAACCCATGGACTGGAAAAAATACCGGGACCAAATGGAGAACCTTCCCGAGGACGTCCGCAAACGCTTCCGTGAAGCCAAAGAGGAGGCCATGAAGGATCCCGAAATCCAGGCACTCCGCGAGAAGACGGAGTCAGCGGCCAAGGAACTTCGCGAGGCTGTGAGAAAAGTCATCTCCGAGAAAAATCCCGATCTCGCCGACCAACTGGCCACATATTTTAACAAAACATCTCCGTCGGAGCCCAAGGGCAAAGACAAGAAGCCCCGCCCGGGTGCAAATTTCGAGGACCCCCTGAAAAAGCTCCCACCTGCCGAGCGCACCCGTTTGGAGGCTGCCCGAGAAATCGCCAAACAGGCGCCTGCCGTTCAATCCGCCGAAGCCGCCATGCAGTCCGCATCATCTCCCGAGGCACGGCACGAGGCGGCTGAGAATTTCCGCAAAGCGATGCGCGATGCCATGATCACAGCCGATCCCTCGCTCGCGGATGTCTTGGATAAAATCAAACCCGCAAAAAACGACTCGAAACCCGCATCGGCAGAGAAGACGGGCGAGTGAGGATTCACTCCACCACAGGGGGTTTCACCATCTTCGAATCGGAGGTGGTGGAGCCATTCGCCGGAGAGCCCGAATCTCCCCTCATATCGGCAACCATTTGCTTGCGCCAGCTCCCGTCTTTGAGCATGCGGGTGTAAGGGCCTTCCACAGGTTGGGGAGAGAAGAGATCCCTGCGGTTTTGAATCGTTGTGCAGGAGGAGAGGAGGATTATCGCCAGGATGGAGGCAAGAAGGGCGGTTTTCATTTTTTCCATGTAGATCTCTCCGTGTGCGACCTGTCAAGAATACGGAGTTTCTGATTTCAGGCAGTTCGCACTCCGACTATCAAGGTAGCTCACGCCCTACATGGAAATCACAGAAAAACTCCTCGTCTCGCTCGGCGGTTGGCCGGTCTTCAAGGAGGCGAAGTCGATTCGCAACGCGGGACGCATCCAAGATGCTGTTTACGCCCCCCCGATTCTCAAAGGCCGCCTGAGCGAGGGTGGTCGCGAGTTTTCGGCAGGTCTAAGAATACGGAATCCCGTGGACATCGAGAATCTCTGCCCCTGCAGGGACTCCCGCCAGCGAGGGCTTATCTGCGCCCACTCCATAGCCGTGGCCCTTCAAATCCTCGCACCGGTTGCTGCGCGGCATGCAGTTGCCGAGCAGGCAGCGGCGAAGTCCTTTTCCTCGACCCCTTCCACCTCTGAAGCCCCTCGTGTGGAACTCGGGATCGAAGGCTCCCTGCGGCACCTCGAGGCCGCCATATCCTTCCACTACTCACGACCAGGGATTCAGAACCCGAACGCCGAGGCCGTCTCGCTTGCAAAGCTCATCGCCTGCGGATTTGAGAATGACAAGGGCAAGGCCGTCCTACGGGGAGAGGACGCCGTTGTGAAATTTTTCGCCGCCGATCTGCCAAGGCTCAAAAAAAATTGGACGATCCGCGAGGGCGAACGCTTTCAGCATGTCACGAAGGACATCGTCCGCTTCGAACCGCGCTTCGCACTCAAGGAGAGAAGCGATGGCTGGCTCGATTTCCACATCCACTTCACCGCTGGCAAAGAGGCTGTCCTCAGCGCCCATGACCTCCAGCGCCTTCTGCAAAGCGGAAAACCGCAACTCAAACTCGCCGACGGACGCATCGCAGTTCCGGATGTCGATCTCGCCTCTGACTTGGAGGAGGTTCTTCGCGACTGCGATCCCTCCCAGGAGCGCGGGGCCTACAAGCTCCGGGAATCCCAGCGCGGGTATATCGAATCCAGCATCGCTGAATGGACGGGGAAAACTCCCCCACCCGCTCCGGCGCTGGATGCAAAAGCCCTTGGCCCCCTTCGCGAACGCCTGCGCCCCTACCAGATCGAGGGCGCTCTGTGGCTTTTGAAAAATGCCCGCAACTCTTCAGCAGGCTTGCTTGCCGACGAAATGGGGCTCGGCAAAACGATTCAAGCTCTGGCCATGATGGAGGCCCTACCAGGCCCTCACCTCGTTGTGTGTCCATCCTCCCTCGTTTGGAATTGGAGCCGGGAGGCATCGGTTTTTTGTCCCAATCTGCGCGTATTGACCATCGAAGGCCCCGAACGCGCGGAGCGATTTCCTAAAATTCCGAATCACGATCTGATCGTGACGAGCTACGCCCTTCTCCGTCGCGATGCCGAGCACTACAAGGCGTTCGTCTTTTCCACGACCACCCTCGACGAGGCCCAACATATTAAAAATCCAGGCAGTCAAAACGCACGGGCAGCTTGTGCCATTCGCTCGAAGTCCCGATTCATCCTCACGGGAACGCCGCTTGAGAACTGCATCCGGGATCTCTGGTCCCTCTTCGACTTTCTCCTGCCGGGCTATCTGGGCACGCGGAAGGATTTTCAGGAGCGCTACGAAAAACCTCTCGCAGCGGGAGAATCTGCCGGCGTCTGGCTGCGTCTACTGCGCCGGGTGAAGCCCTGGATGCTTCGCCGCAGAAAATCCGAAATCCTCAAAGAGCTTCCCGCCAAGATCGAGCAAGTCGTGCAGGTGGAACTTTCGCCCGATCAAAAAGCCGCCTACACACAGCTTCAAATTGCAGCCCGGGCGGAGGTCGATGCCATGAGGGAATCCGGCGGGGCCGCCCGCATGAAGGTTCTCACCGCCCTCCTGCGCCTGCGGCAGGCATGCTGCGACCTCCGGTTGTTGAATGGCGAATCCGAGGCCCCCTCGGCCAAGCTCGAAGCCCTTCTGGAACTTCTCGGCGAAGCGGTGGATGGCGGCCACCGCACCCTTGTCTTCAGCCAATTCACCTCCATGCTCGACCTCATCGTTCCCGCACTGGATGAAGCGGGTATTTCCTGGTGCCGATTGGATGGCTCCACAAAAGATCGAGGCGCCGTGGTGGAGAGGTTTCAATCCGACGCATCGATCTCTGTTTTTCTCATCAGCCTCAAAGCCGGGGGAGCCGGACTCAACCTCACTGGCGCCGACACAGTCATCCATTTTGATCCGTGGTGGAACCCAGCCGTAGAGGCCCAGGCCACCGACCGCGCACACCGCATCGGACAGGAAAAAGTCGTCACTTCCATCAAACTTATCGCTCGTGACACTGTGGAACAACGCGTGTTGGAAATGCAGGCCAAGAAGAGAATTCTCAGCACAGAACTCCTTGAACCCGATTCTGTCGTAGGCTTAAGCATCCAAGACGCGCAGGACCTCATCGGGTAAAACTCGTTGAGATCAGGGTTCATATCTGCCAGCCTTCACCGATAGATTGATGAAAACTTCCCAAGACCCGATTTCCTTGACGCCTGCATCCAAACCCTCGCCCGCACAGGCGATCGACCTCGAAGTGAAAGATGCAAATCTTATCTTCAATGCCGCCTGGCAGGATTTGGTGGCCGAAGTCGGAATCGAGGAACTCACCTTCCCCAACGAAGTCATTTGGCTGAATGGCGCGCCAGGAGCTGGAAAAGGCACTCAAACACGATTTATTCAAAACTACCGCAGCCTCACGGCCGAACCGATTGTGGTTAGTGCGCTTCTTGACAGCCCGGCCGCGCGCAAGCTGATTGATGCTGGGATGATGGTTGGCGACCGCGAGGTGACAGGTCTGCTTTTGCGAGCGCTTTTGCATCCCGAGAACCAAACCGGTGTCGTGGTGGATGGCTACCCGCGCACGAAAGTTCAGGTTCTTTGCCTCCGGCTGCTGCATGAAAAACTCATCGCCCTGCGGAATCAATATGTCGGAACCTCTCTAGCCGCACAGTTCCGCAAGCCGATGTTCCATATTGTCGTCCTCTTTGTGGATGAAGCCGAGTCCGTCCGCCGCCAGATTCTTCGCGGTGAGCGTGCCCGCGCCCACAATGCCGCTGTGGAGGCATCCGGAGTCGGCGAGATAATCGAAACCCGGTCCACGGATCTCTCCGACGAAGCCGCGCGCAACCGCTACCGCACCTTCAAGGAAGTCACCTACGAATCCCTCAAAACCCTGCGCCAAGTCTTCCACTACCACTATGTCAACGCACACGGCACGGTGGACGAGGTGCAAAGGCGCATTCAGGACGAACTCCGCTACCAGAGCTCATTGGAACTCGATCAGAGCACCTTCGACCGCATCTCCCGCATTCCAATCGCCCGCGAGTTGAGCATCCATGCGAGGCAGGAGCTCGTGATGCGCCTCGACAACTACAATGCGGAGCACCCGGGTCTCTTTGAGCAATCGGTGGCGCTCATCGATGAAAAATTCATGCCCATCATTCGCCGTCACAACATGTCCGGCCGGGCGCACATCAACTCCGAAAATTCGCTACTCGCAGAGCCTGTCGTGCTGGCGATGATCATCGATATCTTCGCCGACCGCGGCTACGACACCGTCATCGATATCCGCCGCTACGAGGTGCCTGGAAAAATAAATCCAGAGACATGGGAGATCGAAAACCGCGAGAAGATTGTGTGGCGCTTCATTGTCAACTTCCCCGGATCCCGCATCCGGCGAGGCCAATGACCTGCGGTCGCGGAACCCGAATCCGCCAAGTGGGAAGGCACCTGCGGCGCGCATTTTTGGTGTTGCTCCTGCTGGGCGCCCTGCCCCTCCTGAGGAGTGCTGAAAAGGAAGCCCCTCTGCGCGTGGGCATCCATGAAAAGCCCCCGTATGCCTTGAAAAATCCAGATGGCACATGGACCGGCCTTGCTCCCGGCCTCTGGCAAGGAATCAGCGATGCCACGGGGTTGAAATTCGAATTTATCGAACTTCCCAACGAGGATTTGATCCCGCAGGTGGCGGATGGAAAACTCGATGCGGCGGCGGGCGAGATCGAAGTCTCCGCAGAGGCCGAAAAGATTGTGGATTTCACCCAACCTTTCCTGACCTCGAGCCTCTGTATCGCATTGGCCAAGACCCACTGGGAATCGGCTTGGAAAAATGTGATCAAGGATTTTTTCAACTGGAGCATCGCGGGATACCTCCTCTTCATCTTCACAGCCATGCTGGCTATCAGCTTCTTGCTCTGGCTGGCGGAGCGCCATCACGGAACCAAGCATTTTCATGGAGGCCTCAGCGGCATTGGTTCCGCTCTTTGGTTTTCAGCGGTGACGATGACCACAGTTGGCTATGGTGACAAAACACCGGCGACCATCACGGGTAGGATTATCGCTGTTTTCTGGATGCTTTTCGGAGTGATTCTCGTCTCGGCATTCACGGCCACGATCACCTCAAGCATTTCCATGGCTCGAAGGGCAAACAGCATCGAGAGCGCTTCCGATTTCCAACACCTGTCCTGCGGAGCGCTCCGAGGCTCACTCTCAGCGGACATCCTCACCCGCATCGGAGTCACCACACATGAATACGAAAGCATTTCCGAAGCCTTTGAGGATCTTCATGCGGGAAAAATCGAAGGTGTCGTCGCAGACCGAAACACCCTCTCCTTCGTGAGCAAGGAATTCGCTCACCGCAAGCCGCCGATTCACTTCAACATCCCTTCCTTCCGCCTGCGCGAAGCCTATCTCGCCATTCCGATTCGCGAAGGCCACAAGGACTATAAAAAAATCAACGAGGCGATGCTGCATTTCATCAACTCGGACGAGTGGCTTGAACTCGTTCAAAAGTGGACGGCAAATACCGGTTCGAGGTTCTAAACAAAACCTGTTCACTTAAACTCGGCAGAGGGCATTCACCACCACAGTCCCTCCCATGCCCTGCCCGATCTGGACAGCCATGCTTGGCTGCTGCGATGGAAAATACGGGCTTTCGGGAAGCCCGAATTCAGGATCAATACCCGCAGGCCAAGCGGGCCATTTTCCCAAGCGCAAGCCCTCGACAATCAGGGCTGCCTCCAAAAGTCCGGAGGCTGCGAGGGCATGGCCGGTCGTTCGTTTCATGGCGGAAATCCAAGGCAGACTGTTCCCGAAAACACGCCGCACACAGGCCACCTCCGCCGCATCGAACCGGGGCGTTCCCGTGGCATGCAGCGAAACCCAGTCAATCGGGCGGCAGGCCCCTTCTCGCAGTGAGGCCTGTTTTTTCGCATTCGTAAGAAGCTCTTCCAGCACGAGGGCTTCAGGATCCGGAGCCATGAGATGCCTCGACTCGTTGGCACAAAAGCCGCCGCTCCACTCCGCAAGCGGCGCCGCTCCGCGGCGGGTGGCGTGACTCGCGGATTCAAGCACCAGACAGGCGGCACCTTCCACAGGAGACATTCCCGAGCGCCCGGCACTCAAGGGTCGGCAATCGGAATTCCTGGTCACGCTGCCGCCTCGTCCCATGGCGGATTTGAGAACGGGTGACACTGCGGCGTCCGCTGCAACGGCCACTACGGCATCAAGCATTCCCGAGGCGATGAGCGAAGCCGCCAGATACAGAATTTGAGCCCCGGTCGCTGAAGCGGCATTCAAAGAAAAGTCCGCGCCACCGAGCCCGTATCGCACGGTGGTGACTGCGGAGACCGCATTTCCCCGCCAGCGACTGATCGAATAGGGAGAAAGCTTTCCCGAGGCCTTCAGATCCTCCTCCATCGCGACCAACCCACCGAGAGAACTCCCACTGACGCACCCGAAGCCGGAAATGCGGTGTTTAGTGCCCTCCCCCCGCAGGCGATTACGCTTCGGCGGCAGGCCGGCAGAGTTCCAGGCGCGCTCCACCACGGCCAAGGCGAGAAGTTGATGTCTCGAGAGGATACTGGAATCTCCCGCTTCCAGTCCTGCGATCTCCGCCAGAGCATTGGAAGCGGGAAGCGACCCGCTCACAGACCTGTCGGCACACAATAACTCAAAAAGCCCATCCAAAGAATCACACCCACCGGTGAGAACGCTACAGCCGGTAACAAAAACGCGGTGGGAATCGGAAAGGAAAGACACCCGTTATTGATAATGGACGGATGCCGTCAATTGAACGCAAAAGTGAATTTCAAAGCCCTTGGTCGCTGCACTTTTCGAGTCGATTCAGACCCAGAGTCGGCGGTCCAAGGTGCGGTATTGGATGGCTTCGCCAATGTGGTCGGGGGTTATGGATTCGCTGCCTGCGAGGTCGGCGATGGTGCGGGAGACTTTCAGAATACGATCATAGGCTCGCGCACTGAGATGGAGATCCTCCATGGCGTGGCGGAGCATTTCGAGGGAGGTGTCGTCGATGGCACAGAATTTTTTGATCTGACTGTGCGACATTCGAGCATTGGAGGCGGTTTTTCCTTCACCGGTGAAACGCTTTTCCTGCAACTCGCGCGCTTGGAGGACGCGCTGGAGAATGGCAGCTGAGGACTCAGCAGATCCGCCGCCGGAGAGCTCCTTAAAAGCCACAGCAGGGGCTTCGACATGGATGTCGATGCGGTCGAGAAGCGGACCGGAGATACGGTTACGATAGCGCTCGATCTGGACACTGGAACAACGGCACTCGCGCTGTGGGTCGCCGTGGAATCCGCAGGGGCAGGGATTCATAGCCGCAATCAGAATAAATTCGGCAGGGAATGTCATGGTGCCGGCAGCACGGGAAATAGTCACCTTGCCGTCTTCGATCGGCTGCCGCATGACCTCGAGTGTGGAGCGCTTGAATTCCGGCAACTCATCAAGGAAGAGGACTCCATTGTGCGCGATGCTCACCTCCCCCGGCGTTGGGTTGGCAGATCCGCCCAGGAGTCCGATATCGCTGATGGTATGGTGGGGCGAGCGGAACGGGCGCCTGGAGACGAAGGCATTCGACTCGTCGAGCAGGCCACAAATACTGTGGATTTTTGTAGTCTCAATGGCCTCATCGAGGGTCATGGGAGGAATGATCGTCGGAATGCGCTTAGCGAGCATGCTCTTGCCGGAGCCGGGTGGGCCTATAAGCAAGAGATTGTGTCCGCCGGCCATGGCGACCTCGATGGCACGCTTGACTTGGTGCTGGCCTTTGACCTCCGAGAAATCGACATCGTCGCTGGAACCCGCTGTGAGTCGCTCGGCGGCATTGCCGCGCACGGGCGTGAGTTCTTTTTTCCGGGCGAGAAATTCATACGCCTCACGCAGATTTTTGACCCCATAGACTTCGATACCTTCGACGATTGCCGCCTCGGCGGCATTCGCAGCAGGGAGGATCACGGCTTTCATCCCTTGGTCGCGCGCCGCCACCGCAATGGGCAGAGCGCCTTTGATCGGACGAATCTCGCCGGTGAGGGCGAGCTCACCAATCACGAAGCAACGCTCGAGGCGGGGAAGCTCGGCACGCTCGGCCACGGCAATCATCCCTACGGCCATCGGCAAATCAAAGCTCGGGCCTTCTTTTTTAATATCCGCTGGAGCGAGGTTGATCGTCGTCCGCTCACGGGGCCAGCGGAAGCCGCTGTTGGAAATGGCGGTGGTGACGCGATCCTTGCTCTCGCGCACGGCGGCATCGGGAAGGCCAACGACAATGACGACCGGGCTTCCGGAGCCGGTGTTCACTTCCACTTCGACTTGGATCGCCTCGACCCCCTGAAGCGCGGCTGAGAACACGCAGGTAAGCATGGAAGTCTTATAACAGAGGCCAAGGGAACTTTCCAAGCTGGGATTCCTGTTTCGATCGATCGAGGAGCCTGCTAAAGTTTCGCAATGCAAAATCCCTACGAGTCTCGGAAGCTGGTTGATGAGTATCTCTTTTTTCACTACGCCACATTCACCGAGGCGGCCGGCGACCTTCCGGTTCCAAAGGAGGCATGGGGTTTTCCCATGCGGGTAGTCACCGAGCTCATCGACCGCGCATCCACTCCCCACCGAGCATTGGATGTAGGCTGTGCAGTCGGAGCGTCGTCCTTCGAACTCACCCGATCGATCTCCCATGTCACAGGCATCGATTTTTCCGGGGCATTCATTGATGCCGCGCAGGCATTGAAAACCACTGGATCGTTAGAGGCCAAAGTGGCGTTCGAAGGCAAGCGCGAGCAAGCATTCCAGGCCCAAGTTCCCCAAGGGATCGACCGTGGGCGCGTTCATTTTGAAACGGGAGACGCGATGGATTTGCGAAATGACATCGGAGTCTTTGATGTCGTGCTGGCGGCGAATCTCATTTGCCGCCTACCGCAACCGATGCGATTCATCGAGCGCCTGAAGGATCTCATCGTCCCCGGCGGGCAGTTGCTGCTTGCGACCCCCTTCTCCTGGCTCGCGGAATTCACGCCCGAGGAGAATTGGCTGGGAGGAATGGGGGCTTCGCGTCCCTCGCATGAAATCCTTGCAGAGATTCTGGAGCCGGCGTTTTCTCTCGAACTCACAAAAAATCTCCCATTCCTCATCCGTGAACATTCCAGAAAATTCCAATATGGCATCTCCCTTGGCACCCGCTGGCGCAGGCGTTGATTGGGATGCACGCTACGTCGCCGGCGATACGCCGTGGGACAAAGGTGGCGCCCACCCAGCACTGCGGGTTTGGATGAAAAAACACCCTCTTCCGGGCAGGGTGCTGGTCCCAGGTTGCGGAGCAGGCCACGATGTGCGCGCGATTGCCGCACAGGGGTCCGAGTTCGTCCTCGGACTCGACATTTCACCCTCGGCGCTGCGACTGGCTGAGAGTTTTTTGAAAACCGGCAACGAAACTTATCTCAGAGGTGATTTTTTGAGCGGTGAGGCCGTGCCTTCAGATTCCTTTGATGCGATTTTTGAGCACACCTGCTTTTGCGCCATCCCACCCGGCCGTCGGAGCGATTACGCGAGGGCCTCCCACGCCGCATTGGACGCCGGAGGGTTGCTGCTTGCCGTGTTTTTTACCAATCCCGAGAACCCAGACCCGCACGCCCCCCCCTTCGGATGCGACCCTGCCGAAATCCGAGCCTGTTTCGAGGGGGGCTTTGAAATCCTCGAAATGACCACATGCACTCCGACATTCCCTGGAAGGCTGGGGCGTGAAACGCTCGGCCTCCTCCGCAAAAGGCCTGCAGCGTAAAGAATACTCCGCACATTTCCATTTTCCTTTTCAATACGCCTTTGATTTTTGGCCAGTAGAGGATATTGAGTTTGTGTAGCCACCATGAGCCAACCACCCATTCCCCAAATGCCTGTTGGGACAACTTTTCGGGTTTCCGCCGCCCTGCTGGGAATCTTTCTGATCCTGCAAATAGGGCTGGTCGCCCTGCACTTCGCCCCACTCCTCCAAAAAGACATCGTTCAAAAAATCACGGCAAACGCTCCCCCCCCGGTTGAGCAAGTGGCAGCAGCCCAGGCGCCAATCGCGGCAGTCCAAAGCACGCCTCAGCCCGTTGAGTCAGGGGCTCAAATCGATGAGGTGCTCATGCAAAGGATCACCCGCCTTGTCGATGAGTCGGACAAGGCTTTTCGAGTAGGCGAATACGACCTCGGTTTGGGGAAAATCCAAGAGGCCGATAAAATTCTGCCAGGCGATCCCGGGGTGATGCTTCGTATCGGGCGCCTGCTGGAGAAAAAAGGTGACATCTTGGCGGCCTCGGACTCCTACAAAAAAGTGCTCGCCTTACCGGACCTTTCCACCGAGCTCCGCGCCCAGACTCAACGGAAAATGGGGATGCTCAGTCTACCTGAGACGGCCCCGGTGCCAACGGTGCTGGCTACTGAGGCCGGCGCCGACATGCGGGATGAGTTTGGACTGCAGCCCGGGGCGAATCTCGGAATCATTGAGACACTTCAAAGCGATGGCCCAAACAACACAAAAATCCTGCGCATATCGATCAAGTCCAGACCCAAACCGGCCGTGGACCCCCAACTCACAGCTGTGCATGTTTTCTTTTACGAGCGCGATGAAACCGGCCAAATCCAACTCACAAACTCTCAGGTGGTCACCGAATGGATCAGCCCACCTGTCGATTGGAGCAACAACGAGCCAGAACTTTTGAACGCCATCTACACACCCGCTACGAATCCCGCATTCACCTATGTGGGCTATGTGGTCGGAATCTACTACAAGAACGACCTCCAAGACACACGGGCCGATCCCGGATCGCTTGCGGCCGACCACCCCCTGCCACTCTACCTCCCCAGCCAACCCTAATGAAGACGCTCATAGCACTCGGCGATTCCGACACCTCATCAACCCTCGCACTGTCCCTGACAGCACTTGGCAAATCCGATCTCGGGCTGGCCAAAAACTCGGACGCCGCCATCGAGTGGATCAACACCAATGGAGGCTGCGACCTACTCATCTCGGAAGTTTATCTCACCCCCCTGGATGGATTCTCCCTCCGCGATGCACTCCTCCCCTACCTGCCTGATCTGAAGGTGATATTCACCTCGCCGCACGACATCTCGCCCTATATGGAGCGTCTCGCCGGAGCGCCATTCCTTTCTCAACCGATCACAAACGAATCCCTCGCGCAGGCCCTGACAGAACTCGGAATCGCCGACGAATCCCAGGCAGCCCCTCCAGCTCCAGCTCCAGCTCCAGCTCCAGCTCCAGCTCCTAAGCCCGTTGCTGCGGCTGCGCAGCCGAGGTCTGCTGCGGTCGCTCCAAAACCAGCCGCTGCCCAACCCGCGGCAGCCGCTGCCGCCAAGCCTCAAGCCACCGCTACCTCCAAGCCTCAAGCTGCTGCAGCCAAGCCTCAAGCTGGAGTTGCGGCGACGCCCAAAGTGGCAATGAAATCCGTAGCCAAGGGCGCGGCAACACCTGTTGCAAAAGCTCAGGCGAGGCCCGCTGCGGCCCCCGCTCTACCGCCCAAGCCTGACCTTCCTCCTGATGAATGGGTCGGAAAAACGCTCCACCATTTCACAATTGAAGCTCGCATTCGCGACATGGAGACCGAAACCTTTTATCGAGCCACACAGACAAATATCGGCCGTCCGGTGATGCTCCGCGTCCTGAAACCCGCAGCAGCAGCCGACCCTATCACCTTGGAGAAGTTCATGGCCAACGCCCGCGCCAAAGCACGCGTGACACACACGCTCGTGACTACTGTCTACGAGCGCGGCGAGCATGAGGGCGTCCACTACTACTCAAATGAGATCGTCGCGGCGCCCACACTCGAGGATGTGATTGAAAACGGTCGAAAAATCGATGCCCCTACCGCACTTCAGATTGTTAAAACCGTGGGGGAGGTTTTCAACTTCTTCGACAAGGAATGCATAGCCCGCGTTGCACTCCTCCCACGCCACATCCTTCTCAAGCCGGGAAGCGCGCCACGCCTGACAAATCTGGCCTGCGACCAGGCTCCAACTCCCATCGACCGCCCGGAGGAAATCCAAAATCTGATCAGCCTCCTGAGGCCGCTCTTGGCAGCAGACGCATCCTCCGCCGTCGCTCAAACAACACTGACCGAAATTCAAAACTTGGCCCCTGAAAAATCTACATGGGCCGCCATCGCCGATCTTGCCGAGAGTCGGATGCCGAAAGCCGCTCCCGTCGATGCCGCAAAAATCCAGTCTCAGAGCATCGCCCGAATTCGCGCTGTAGAGGACTCTAAAAAGAACAATCGCCGCAACACGATCATCTACAGCGCCGTTTCGCTGACACTCACAGTAGCGGCCTGTTTCTTTGCTTGGAAATCCCTCACGAAGACGAGCATAAACGTCAAAGACCTGGGTAAGATGGTCGAAATCCCCGCAGGCAAAATCACCATTCAAGGCCGGAGAGTGAAAGTGCCCGCCTTTAAAATCTCCAAATACGAGGTCTCGATCATCGAATACGCCGCATTTCTGAAAGATGTTAGTGGGAGTGAAGAAAAAGCGAAGGCAGTGGCCCACCCCAAGCAACCACCGGGGAAATCGCACATTCCCAATGGCTGGGCCGACATGACCCAGCTCAGCCCGCCTAACCCCGGCTACTACAGCAGGGCGAAGAAATGGGGTCGCTATCAGGAGGTTCCCCTCTCCCTTGACTCCCCGGTTTTCGGAGTTGATTGGTATGATGCTTATGCCTACGCCAAATGGAAAGGTCAGCGCCTGCCCACCGAGCAGGAGTGGGAGCGTGCCGCACGCGGCGACAAGGGTCTCAACCACCCGTGGGGAAATGAATTTGACAACAAACTTGCCAACACTGGTAGCGATTTCAGCAACAACCCAGACCCAAAGGTCGGCGCCCAAAACGATGGGTTCAAGCGCTGGAGTCCCGTGAACAAGCCCAAAACGGATGTCAGCAGTTTCGGGGTGCAAGGCATGGCAGGCAATGTCTTCGAGTGGACAGATTCGTGGGCCGAGGATGCCGAGCGGGGAGGCGACAAGGTTCCAGTCTACCGTGGCAGCAGCTGGAAGACGCCCGAGGAAAATACCGCCCTTCGCCGAGGAACGAAGCTCACGGAATTCCAGAGCGACGACGCGCTGGGCTTCCGAACCGCCGAGGACGCGAATTAAGGGATGATTGACCACAGAGTTCAGAGAGGACTCGGAGAAGAGTGGGCATGAAAAGAGAGGCTCACTCCGCTTCGCTGCGGCTTGTCGTTCTTGCGCTGGCTCTCTTCGGCTTCATCCACTGCGGCTCTGCGCAATTGCAGGTGGATATCAAGCTCAAGCGCACGCTCTATGTCAGCTACGAGCCGATTTTGATCACCGTGAGCATGACCAACCTGAGTGGAAACCCGCTTCCACTCAGTGATGCGAATGACAACCATTGGTTTGGATTCCAGGTCGAGACGCTCGACGGACGCCCGATTGCTCCACGGAGTTTGAACTATACAAACGAGTCTCTCGTCCTCGAGGCGGGTCAAAAGCTGAGCCGCACCGTGAATCTCACTCCCCTCTTTCCGATCGGGGAATTTGGCGGCTACCGCATTCGGGCCGCCATCTACGCCGCAACCCTCAAGCGCTTCTTCAACTCTCCGGCGTTGAACATCGAGATCACCGACGGACGCCCTGTTTTCCAAAAGATAGTGGGAGTCCCCGACGGAATGCCGGGAGCAGGCGAAACGCGCGAAATCACAGCGATGACGCACCGCCTGCCGAACAGCACACAGCTCTACCTCCGTATCGAAAACAAAAAAGGTGGCACGGTTTTCTGCACGCACCGCTTGGGGAGGCTCGTTTCCTACGGCACACCGGAAATCATTCTCGATCAGAAAAATCAGGTTCATATCCTTCAAAATGCGGCTCCCAAGTCATTTCTTTATTCGCACATCGGCCTCAACGGCGAAGTTCTGCAGCGCAAGACATACAGCCAGATTGTGAAGCGCCCGATCCTTCGTGAAGGCCCCGATGGAAAAATCCAGGTCATCGGCGCTCAAGAAATCGACCCCGCCGCGGCAGCTGCCAAGCCCGCTGTGCCCTCGCTCAGCGACCGTCCTGTAGCGCTGCCAGATTCGGCCACCGATGCTCCAGCGGACGAAAAACGCCCGAATCAGATCCTTGCCGAGTGATAGCGCCCGCCTCACACGCCCCAGTCCCTCAACCGCAAACCACTCTCTAAAAACCCCGGCGTGTCAGCGCTCCTCGCCCCAATGTGAGGGGCATCATCTCGCATGACCCATTTTTCAGCCGCGCAGCGGCGTCTGAGGTTGGCATGGTCGTCTCGCCCACGCAGGCGCATGTCGTGGTTCGTGCGCTTGGCGGATCGTGGCATCTCGGGCCGGCATGGAGAGCAGGATTGGGAGGATTCGGAAAAGGGTCTTATCGCATCAACGGGTGGACTGTGACGATTTTGACAATATGAGGTGCCGAGCGTTCTCTGTAGCGGCGTCTCTGTGAGCGCTGGGAATTGGTCGCACCGATGGACACTGGACTCTCAACTCTTTTTGACAAAATCATGGACAGCAAAATCATTTTTTTGGGGGAGGTGCTGGGGCGCTTGCTATCGTCGATGAGGTTGCCACGCGAGTGTCTTTCACGGTCGCCACCTCCAGATCATAAAGCCGACCCTCCGGAGCGTGGGCCTACGGGCAGGGTTCCTGCTCGGAGAGGAGCGGGTCGGAA
>NEUK01000024.1 GCA_002290555.1 Spartobacteria bacterium AMD-G4 | reverse complement strand
GGCGGATTGTGATGTCCAGCGATCGCCCCCTCTCAAAGCGGCGGCTGGTTTTTGATGGCGGCGGATTTCTTGGCCGCAGCCAATGCCAAGCGGTGTTCTCTCGCGGCGTGCACACTCTTGGTGACCCACTCCCAAAGAACAAGAGTCACTGGGTATGTGACCACCGCCAGAAGCAGTGCGGCGGGAATAATACCAACAAGGAAGGGCATGGGTGCGCTTGAGAGCGAGGCGAGAAGCTCGGGGTCTTTAAAGCGGATCGGCTCGCGTCCAGTCAGTATGCATCCCAGCCGATATTGAAAGTAAACGCAGAAGGGGAAGGAGAGGGGATTGCTGATCCATGTGCCTGCGATGGCTGCGGGTATATTTGCCCGGAGGAAGAAGGCGCTCAGGGCAGCGGCGATCATTTGAACCGGGATTGGCATGAGCGCGAAGAAGGCTCCAATCGCCATACCTAAAGCAAATTTCTGGCCCGTTGGGTGCCACAATTCGTTTGCAAAAAGACGATCGCCGAAAATCCGGTGAATCCATGTGCCGCGAATGTGCTTGGCTCTCGGCAGGTGGCGCAGGTATTGGCCAATCTTGCTACGCCGCCACTGTATGGGTTTCATTTTGTCAAAAGGTTCTCCGTGGTCTTGATGCTTGCCACGCAAGATCGCTTCTGATCATTTTCACGCAACATGAAAAAAATCGAGGCCATCATCAAGCCCTTCAAAATGGAGGACGTCAAGGAAGCACTTGCCGAAGTCGGTATCGAGGGAATGACAGTGAGCGAGGTCAAGGGATTCGGTCGCCAGAAGGGACACACGGAAATTTATCGCGGAAGCGAATACACGGTGGATTTTCTCCCTAAAGTCAAAATCGAGCTCGTTGTCACCGATGCCATGGTCGCGAAGGCCATTCAGGCGATCACCAACGCCGCGAAAACCGGAAAAATCGGTGACGGCAAAATCTTTATCCTTCCCATCGATAATGCCGTTCGCATCCGCACCGAGGAAACCGGCGACAGCGCTGTTTAAGGAAGAATCTTTTGGCTCTTCCAGAGTGGTTGATCATCGTCATCCTCGGCATTGTCGAGGGGGCTACAGAGTTCATACCGGTCTCATCCACCGGGCATCTTCTCATTTTTCAAGAATGGTTGGGTTACCGCCAGAGCGATCTCTTTAATATCGTCATCCAAGGCGGCGCTGTGCTGGCCGTCCTGCCTCTCTTCAAGGACCGCCTTCGGATGATGGCCGACTGGCGAAATCCGAGGAGTTTGGATTTTAATGCCAAAATTTTTGTTGGCTTCGTTCTTACTGTGATAGGTGGGCTCACGATTGACAAATTGGGCGTCGAACTTCCCGAGACCACGGTTCCGGTTGCCGGCGCGCTGATTGTGGGTGGCATTTTGTTTATCGTCGTTGAAAAAAAATTACAGGGCCGCACGCTTGCGGACTGCATCACTTGGCCGGTTGTCTTCATGGTGGCGTTCGCACAGATTCTCGCGGCGGTTTTTCCAGGCACCTCGCGCTCCGGAGCCACTATCATCTTTGCCATGCTTTGCGGGCTGAACCGTGTTGTAGCAACCGAGTTCTCTTTTCTCATCGGTATACCCACGCTGCTTGCGGCTGGAGCCTACAAAGTCTTGAAGGCGATCAACGGAGGAGCCACTGAAAATTGGGGACTCCTCCTGCTTGGCACAGTGGTGTCGGCTATTGTTTCCTTCATCGCCGTAAAGTGGCTTCTGCGATATGTCCAGTCCCACACATTTATCGGTTTTGGCATCTATCGTATCCTTCTCGGTCTGGTGCTGGTGTGGATGTTTTTTTCACACTGATTCAGTAGAGTTGAGTCCATTTATTGACTCGGAGATGTTACTCACTTAGAAGGACGCCCCACCTTTCTCGCTCAAGTGTCCCAGAATGACGAATACACTGTTGAAGTCCTCCGAGATCTCGGCTTGCTGACCAAGTCGCAGATCGAAGAGGCGCGTGCCAAGATGGATGGCTCCAGTTTGCTCCATGTTTTGCTTCAAGACGGAATCGTCAGGCAAGAGGATGTCAGCCGTGCCCTTGCTGCGCAAAACAGCATGGACTTTGTCGACCTCGACCACATGCAGGTCGAGCGCAAAGTAGTGGATCTTTTGGATGTGAACGATGCCCGCCGTTACAACGCTGTGCCTATCGCCATTCGAGACGATATTCTTGTCATCGCTCTTGCTGACCCCATGGCAATGCAAACGATGGATGACCTCACCTACAAGTTGAGGCGCGAATTAGAATTCGTCTGTGCCACCCCGGATGCCATCCGAAAGCTGATCTTCAAATTCCATGGTGATGCTGACGATGCCGCTGCGGGTCTCATTAAATCAATGGGCAACATCGAAGGGCATGATGGGCCTCTCGATGACGATGAGGGGGGGGCTCCCGAGGGCGACGCACCTGTCATCAAACTTGTCTCGCTGCTACTCTTGGAGGCCTACACGAACCGGGCCAGCGATATCCACATCGAGCCCCTTGAGTCCAAACTGCGCGTGCGTTTTCGCATCGATGGCGTGCTTCAAGAGATGCAATCTCCACCGAAGCGTTTGCATTCAGCCATTGTGAGTCGTCTCAAAATCATGTCCCGCTCGATGAGCATCGCCGAGAAGCGCCTCCCGCAGGATGGTCGAATCCAAGTGCGTGTCGGAGAAAAATCCGTTGATTTGCGCGTCTCAACGATCCCGACTGTCCAAGGTGAAAGTGTCGTGATGCGTATTCTCGACAAGACATCGCTCATGCTCGGCCTGCCGGATCTTGGTTTCCTCTCCGACGACCAAGCAAAGTTCGAGCAATGCATCAATCTGCCCGATGGCATTATTCTCGTCACCGGCCCCACGGGATCAGGGAAAACAACCACGCTCTATGGCTGCTTGAACTATATGAACAAGCCCGACCGCAAGCTCATTACGGTCGAGGATCCCGTGGAATATCAGATGAATGGCATCAACCAAGTGCCCGTCAATGTAAGCGTCGGCATGACATTCCCTGTGGCGCTTCGTTCCATCCTTCGCCAAGCACCGAACATTATTATGATCGGTGAGATTCGTGACAACGAGACAGCCAGCATCGCAGTCAACGCCTCGCTCACGGGCCATCTTGTCCTCTCGACCCTCCACACGAACGACGCTCCAAGTGCGATCGCCCGACTCGTTGATATTGGTGTGAAACCTTTTCTTGTATCCAGCTCTGTCCGCGCTGTGGTCGCCCAGCGCCTTGTCAGAAGACTCTGCCCAAAGTGCAAACAGCCCGGAGACTTGTCCGAATATGAGATGAGCGCCCTGCAAATTGAGCCTGGCATGCTCGCCCAAGCCCGCGTCATGCAACCCGTCGGCTGCGAGGCCTGCAGGGGCAAGGGCTTCAAAGGCCGCATGGGGATTTTTGAAATGTTTCTCGTCGATGACGAAGTGAGAAACATGATTAACAACAACGCCTCCACCATTGCCCTGCGTCAGCGTGCCCGAGAACTGGGCATGAGGACGCTCCGGGAGGATGGAGTGCGCAAGGTGCTCTCCGGCTTGACCACTGCGGATGAGGTTATCAGCTCAACAATGGCGGACTTAGATTAACCAAAATGGATTCTCAACAAGTCACGGATCTTTTTGTGGAGCGGGGATATCTCACCTTGGAGCAAGCGGAGGGGCTTCTCAAAGCTGCACAGGTCGACTCGAAATCCATCGAGCAGGTCTTCATTGAATCTGGACTCGTCGATGAGTCAGGGTTGGAGCAGATCCTTGCCGAGGCGATTGGTGCGGAGGCGCACAGCTTAGTCGACTTTGTTCCGGATGCTTCCATCCTCAGCCTGGTCCCGTCTGGTCTGGCGCGGTTACACGGTATTTTTCCTGTGGCAGCGTCTGGGAATACCATTTTTGTTGCGCTTGTTGACCCTCTGAATTCACGCCCTCTTGAGGACATTCGCTTCGCACTCGGTCGTGACATCGTTCAAGTCGTTTCGTTTCCGCCTCAAGTGCGTAAGCTCATTCGAGAACACTATGGATCCGAGGATTCGAGTATTCAGGACATTCTCGCCCAATTCGAGGGGGGCGACATACTGGTTGAGGAGGCTGCCGGGGATCAATTCAACCTTCAGGCCGTAACCGCCGAGGCCAATGCCGCTCCTGTTATTAAATATGTGGATCTCATCCTCGACAAAGCCATAGCTGCTCGAGCGAGCGATATCCATTTCGAGCCCTTTGAGACAGAGTTTAAAATCCGCTACCGCGTGGATGGTGCCTTGTATGAGCTCGACCCGCCCCCCTTCAAATTGGCCCTGCCCGTAATCTCCCGTGTGAAAGTCATGTCGAATCTGAACATTGCCGAGCGCCGTCTGCCGCAGGATGGGCGCATTCAGCGAACGATCAACGGTCGGCAGGTCGATCTTCGTGTTTCCACACTGCCAACGGCCTTTGGTGAAAGCGTTGTGCTTCGTGTGCTCGATCGCTCCAGTGTGAATTTGGAACTCGAGACGCTCGGGATGCCTCCAGATATCATGTCCTATATCTTAGAGGTCATTGAAAAACCAAATGGTATTTTCATCGTTACCGGACCCACTGGATCAGGAAAGACCACGACTCTCTACTCTTGCCTGCGCAAGATCAACACAATCGACTCCAAGTTGCTCACTGCCGAGGACCCTGTGGAATATGAGATCGATGGTATCATTCAAGTTCCTATCAACGATGGGATTGGATTGACATTCTCAAGGGTTCTCCGTGCATTTCTGCGTCAGGATCCCGATCGAATCCTCGTCGGTGAGACCCGCGATGCCGAGACGGCGCAGATTGCGATTCAAGCCTCTTTGACGGGGCACCTTGTTTTCACGACACTTCACACAAATGATTCGACTGGAGCGGTCACCCGTCTTGTGGACATGGGCATCGAGCCGTTTCTCATCTCCGCCTCGCTTGAGTGCGTCCTCGCCCAGCGCCTTATCCGCAAAATCTGCACCTCCTGTCGCACCGCTTATGAGCCCAGCGAGCAGGTGCTTGCCTCTCTCGGGCTGAGCATCCACGACATTGGGGATAAAAATTTCCACTACGGGAAAGGCTGCGAGGCCTGCAACCAGACAGGCTACAGGGGACGCAAGGGCATCTATGAACTCCTCAAAATCTCTGATCCCATTCGTGAGATGATCAATGACCGCGCGCCCGGCATTCTCATTCGCCAAAAAGCCATCGAACTCGGTATGACCACGCTTCGCGAGGATGGTCTGCGCTCGATCTATGATGGCCTGACGACGATCGAGGAAGTCGTGAAATATACTTAAAAGGGCGGCATGGGGTCTTCACCTGCGGGCGATGGATTTCTGGAACAAAGGGATATGTTTATTTTATGAATCCGCCACTCACGCTCGTTGAAGAAATTGTTCTGCTTTCGTTGGATGATGCAACCGGTGCCCATTTGCCGCTCTTGCCGCATGCCATCGGCTATGGATTGGCGGGTGCGGTATTGGCGGATTTGGAGATGGCTGGGCGCATGGCCACGGACACAAAGTGTGTCAAGGTTCTCAATACCGCAGCGACGGGCGATTTGCTCCTGGATTCTTGGCTGCAGAGGATCGCCTGCGAAGAAAAATGCCACCCCATTTCCTACTGGTTGGGAATACTATTTAGTGAGAAGCGCGATATTGAAAAGGCGGCGCTCGACCACCTCGTGGACCGGGGAATACTGAAGAGGCAGGACAAAAAAATCCTATGGGTCATTGGCCTCCGGCGATATCCCACCATTCATAACGAAGAGCGCGCCGAGGTGAAAACGCGATTGGCTTTTTTAATTCAGGGTGATGAACGGCCAACGCATTTCGACGCCACGCTCATCAGTCTTCTGCGAGGATCTTATTTGATCTCCGAAGTCTTGGGACCTGAACTTTTGGAGGGGCGTTCGGACCGCATTGCTGCCATTGCCGATGCCGACCCTATCGGCCGCGAGGTGGCCATAGCCTCCCGCGAGGCGATCGATGCGCTCATGCTTGCAGAGTCTGCCACCATGAGACCCTTCTGATTTGGGCTTCCCACAAGGCGATGTGGGGTGTTGAGATGAGTCAAGCTCATGATTGCCGAAGCCGATGTCATTTCCCTAACCAACGAACGATTTCCCAAAACCGGGAATGGCAACTCCGCAGTGACCCCTCTCGAAAAGGGGGGGTCGGAAAGGATGTTCTATCGTATTCGATTTGGCGACGAGTCGATGATCTTTGTGAAATACTCCGGCTACAAAGAGGAAAACCGGCACTATGTGGACATCGCCCGATTTCTCAATGGTGCCGGTGTGCCGGTCCCCGAGATTTATCGCCACGATCCTCAGGACGGGCTGATCTGGATGCAGGACCTTGGCGAACAGGATCTCTGGAGTTTTCGAAAGACTTCTTGGATGCCTCGGCGTGCGCTCTACGAGTCCACTCTCAACGGAGTCCTTCGCATGCACACGCAGGCAACCGAGTTGGTATCAGGTGCGGATTTACAGCTGGAGCGAGTCTTCGATGCCGATCTTTACTTGTGGGAGCAGGGTTACTTTTTTGAGAATTGCCTTGGGAATTATTATCAAATATCCGGCGCCGAGTTGGAAGAGTTGGCGGCGCTGCCCGCACTGCGCGCGGCTACGGCTGCGCTCGCCGCCCGCCCGCGCGTGCTTGTGCACCGGGATTTCCAGTCGCAGAATGTCATGATCAATGAGGGCGCCGCTTGGCTCATCGACTTTCAAGGCATGCGCTACGGACTCGCTCAATACGATCTCGCCTCCCTGCTCTACGATCCCTATGTCGTGCTCACCACCGAAGAGCGCTGCGAGCTGCTCGCTTTTTACAAAAAACGCCTTGAGCAGACTGGCACCCCCGTCGACTCCGATTTTGACGAGGTCTTCCGCTGGTGCGCCCTGCAGCGCCTCATGCAGGCCCTCGGCGCCTACGGATTTCTTGGCATTATAAAAAACCGTCCCGATTTTCTCGCCCACACACCGGTCGCCCTGCGATCCCTCCTCCAAGTCGCCTCCACCCTCGATGGGCTCGCGCCACTGGTCAAAAAACTCAACTCTCTGTCATGACAAAAAACCCTGAAACAATCAGCGCCGAGTCCTCTATTGACACGGCAGCTGTGACGGGGGAGATTTCTGCCGCAAATGAAGGCACAAGTTGGATTCAAAGTGATAGTTGGACCGGAAACCAAGCGGATCAAACGCGTCCTTTCTTCGATGCAGCCTCACAGATCAACCCCGGAGGAAGCCAAGAAGGAAGCCGAGATGCATCGCGAATCCGCGAGACGGAATCTCTTGGCGGCTGGGCTCGAGCCAACTCCTGCCTGATTGATCCCAAGGAAATCGATGGCCTTCCGCTGATCTCGAATTCCACGAGTGAACATGAAGTTCACTACAGTCAGTCTGATCGTCGAGCTGTTAAAAGAACTTGGCCCGGTGTTTATGGGCAGATTCCCATTCCAAACAACGGTCGACTGGATCGGGCAAACGCGACTCCGTCAGAATACCTCATCAGGCAGGCCTTGCAGGTGGCTGTCTTCGGGAGCGATATCCGTTTGGAGGGAGTTTCCATATCGGACAAGCTCAGCATGGTTCTCTTTGAGCCTCCGGGGCAGCCGTCCTTTGTGATTTCTCAAGAATGGTTCGAAGGGGGAAAAGCTCCCACGATGGGTGAAATTGCGGAGCGTCTCGATGCAGATGGTTTCTTTTCGGCCCCCCATTCCTATTTTGGTTGGTATCGCCCGGTTGATGGAGTCGTCATTGTCGATGCCAAGCCTGACAATTTTGTTAAAACACCGGCTGGCGTGGTTCCGATTGATCTGCAGATGGCCGTTTTTACTCCCAAACAGCTCAAAGAAGCAGGTCTCGTCGATCCCTGTCTCGCCAAGCTTGCCGACCCAATTCCGTTAGTTCAGAAACTCAACTCTCTGTCATGACAAAAAAACCTGAAACAGTCGTCATTCGACGCATCACTCCCTCACTGGACAACGCTCGTTTTGCCCTTAAGCGCACAGTGGGTGGCGGGATCACGGTGGAAGCGGATATCTTTAAAGAGGGCCACGACGAGGTGGCCGCGCTTCTCAAGTGGCGTCGCGCGGGCGAGAAGGCTTGGAACGAAACTCCGATGCGACCGATGCAGAATGATCGATGGACTGCCACCCTCTGCGTCATGTCTGAGGGGGCTTGGGAATATACCGTCGAAGCTTGGGGCGATGTCTTTTTTTCGTGGCAGCATGAGTTGGAAAAAAAATTCGCTGCCGGACTCCGCGAACTCCAGAGCGAGATTCTCGAGGGGGCGGCCTTCATCGAGGCAGCGGCGGGCCGTGCGGGCGAGACCTCCGACGGCGAGGCTTTAAGAAAATCTGGAGCTGCCATGCGGGTGGCGGATGCCGAGCAGGCCCACGACCTCGCGCATGATCACTCGCTATGCGCTCTCATGCGCGTGTATGCCGACCGTTCACTAGCCACCGTAGCCGAGCCTTATCATCCCGTTTGGGTCGATCGCGAGCGAGCTGCTTTTGCCGCTTGGTATGAGTTTTTTCCCCGCTCGGCGGAGGGAAATGCGGACTCGGGCTCGACATTCCGCCAGTGCCTGTCGCGTATCGACGATGCGAAAGCCATGGGATTTGATGTTATTTACTTTCCGCCCATCCACCCTATCGGAACGAGTAACCGCAAAGGGCGGAACAACTCGCTCAAGTGTGAGCCCGGCGAGCCTGGCGTGCCCTACGCCATTGGCAACAATAAGCAGGGCGTGAATGGTGGCGGACACAAGGATGTCGCGCCCGAGCTCGGCACGCTGGAGGACTTCGACTGGCTTGTTACCGAGATTCACAAGCGTGGCATGGAGATCGCGCTCGACTTTGCGATCAACTGCTCGCCCGACCATCCCTATGTGCACGCGCATCCGGAGTGGTTTTTCAAGCGCCCCGACGGCTCGATCAAGTATGCCGAGAACCCGCCCAAGAAATACGAGGATGTGTATCCCTTGAATTTCCACAATGCAAACTGGCGGGAGCTCTGGGATGAACTCCGCGATGTTATTCTCTTCTGGTGCGAGCACGGTGTGGGCATCTTCCGAGTGGATAATCCCCACACGAAGCCTGTCGCCTTTTGGGAATGGGTCATCGCCGAAGTGAAGGCTCAATTTCCCGGCACTGTCTTCCTGAGCGAAGCGTTCACTCGTCCGAAAATGATGCACGAGCTGGCGAAGCTCGGCTTCACACAGAGTTACACCTATTTTACTTGGAGAAACACGAAACAAGAGCTGGCGGACTACCTCACTGAGCTTACCACACCGCCGATGCGCGACTTTTTCCGTGCAAACTTCTTTGCGAACACTCCTGACATCCTGCCCGAGTATCTCCAACACGGCGGGCGCCCTGCCTTCTTGATCAGAGCGGTTCTGGCCGCCATGACCGTGCCCGTCTACGGCATCTATAGCGGATTTGAGCTGTGCGAGAATGCTCCGGTTCCCGGCAAGGAGGAGTATATCGACTCTGAGAAATACCAGTTCAAAAGTCGCGATTGGAACGCGCCGGGGAATATCAAGGACTACATAACCCGCCTCAACCATATCCGCCGCGACAACCGTGCTCTGCGTGAATACGACAACCTCCGCCTCCACACCGCCGAAAATGACCAGATCCTCTGCTTCAGCAAATCCACAGCAGCTCTCGACAATCTCATCGTTGTTGTGGTGACGGTCGACCCCTGGAATCCGCAAAGTGCGTTCGTCCACCTCCCGATCGAGCTGTTTGGCATCGGAGCGGACGACGAATATGTGATGGAGGATCTCCTCACCGGCGAAAAATTCCACTGGCGGGGTGCCCGCAACTTCATCGCACTGGATCCGCAGAACCGTCCGGCCCATGTCTTCCGCGTTCGCCGCGCCATTGGTCGCGAACTTGGTGAGGTTGTTTTTGCATAGGAGTTGAACGCTGGGTGATAGCTTGACTTGCCGGCCTCCGAACCCCGAAAATCCGAAACTCATGACAGCGACAGAAATCTTCAGCCGTTTGAACGGCCCACATGCCAGTGAAATCTTAAACTGGCTCGCCGAAAACGATCGCAATGCCTACAAGAGCGCCGCAGGAATGCTGGCCACCCGTCGCAAACTCCGTCCCGTTTTTGTTGAGCGCAAGCCCAAGGACGAACGCAACCAGTGGATCAAGGAGTCCTTGTCGCGTCCTTCGAATGTCGACCTCGCTCTCGAGATTTTGCAAGTCTGGACGCTCGGCTCCAATGAACGCATGGTTTGTGAATTCCTCGATGCTTTAAATATTGCCCACAATGGCAGGGGACTCATCGACAATTTACCCTCCGAGCCCGCCGCCGACAAAGTCGCGGAAGCTGTCGAATTGTTAATATCCAAATACCCGGCGCAGGCTGTGTTTGTTTATCTGCATCTTTTCAGCAGTATGGATTCACAGGGATGGACAACGCTGCGCGCACTCCTCGCATCGCATCCAGAATTGTCCGTCGAAAAGGTATTTTCCCTTTCATGAGCCAATACAAGCAATCCCTCGACGACGCCTTGGAGACATTCCAAGCGCTTCGCCCGCTGGAGCCAAAAATCACTGAAGCCGCCCATCTCGTCCTCGCTTGCCTGAAATCGGGGGGTAAATTGCTCCTCTGTGGCAACGGCGGCAGCGCAGCAGATAGCGCCCATATCGCCACAGAGTTCACCTGCCGCTTTCAAGGCGACCGCCGCCCATATCCCGCCATTGCTCTTAACTCCGATGGAGGACTCCTCACAGCCATCGGCAACGACTACGCCTTTCAAGATATCTTTGCCCGCCAAGTGCGCGCCTTCGGCAAGCCGGGGGATGTCTTGATTGGCCTATCCACCAGCGGCAAATCGCGTAATGTTCTCTTCGCCATAGAAGAAGCAAAACGCATTGGAATGAAAAGCATCGTTCTTCTCGGAAAGGGTGGGGGGTTCACCAAAGGGGCCGCCGACATTGAAATCGCGGTTGCAGGCACCATCACAGCTCGAATCCAAGAAGCCCACAAATTCTTGCTTCACGCTCTTTGTGAACTTGTCGAGCCAGATCTGGAAAAAGAGTGATTTACTGACTTTTCTGCTCATTAAATACAAGAACCCTCTGACAAATCTTGCACGCAGGCCTCCCGTCTGAGGCGGGGGTTTCAAGTCGGCAAAATTTGCCGCTCGGCTCTCGACTCCAGTCTGACTCTTATCAAATGGAGATGGCACAGCTGATGCTGTGTAAACCACACTATGGTAGAAGGCATTTACACCAGCGCTGCTTCGCTCTCGTCTTTGGAGCGTTGGCAACAAACTATCTCGCAGAATCTTGCGTCCTCAAACGTGGCCGGCTTCAAAAAAGCAAACTTTGCCATCGAGAGTGACAATAAATTAAAAACAGAATACGCGCCAGATGGCATGAGTGCTGCGCGCCACTCTGGAGGAGTCCCTACCCGCACAACGAGCGTGAATTTTACCCCGGGTGACCTCAAGGCCACGGGAAAAAATACAGATTTAGCCATCGAGGGGCCTGGTTTTTTTCAGGTTCAAAATGTTGATGGAAAGAATCTTTACACCAGAGATGGTGAATTCCACATAAACCAAGACAACACCCTCGTCACCAAGCAGGGTTTACCCGTTTTAGGCGATGGAGGTCCGATCACCATAGACCCCGACCAAGGCGAACTTTCGATCGCAAGAGATGGATCGATTTCCCAAGGCAACAATCTTCTCGGTCGAATGAATCTCTTTGACTTTGATAATTTGGATCAATTGACACGCGTCGAAGGAGGGTTTTTTGAACCGCCCGAAGGCGCCATCCCGCAACCAATGGAAAATGTGCAGATGAGCCAAGGTGCCATCGAGTCCAGTAATGTTACGCCCATGGCGGAACTCGTAAATCTCATCGCCGTCTCACGCGCCTATGAGGCGTCCCAGAAATCCATCACATCCCACGACGACCTGATTTCAAAAGCCATCAACTCCCTCGGTGCAACCGCCTAACCCTGAAATATTATGCTAAGAGCCCTACAAGCTGCTTCCACTGGAATGGAAGCCCAACAAATGAACCTGAACACGATTGCGAACAACCTCGCAAATGTGAACACAACAGGCTTCAAGAAAAATAAAATCGAATTCCAAGACATGCTTTACCAAAAAAAGCGCGAGGTTGGAGCCGAGCAGGGAGCAGGGAATCTCACACCCACTTCAGTGGAGGTAGGCAATGGCACGCGCGTGGTTTCCACTGCTAAGGTCTACACCCAAGGGCAACTCACCCAGACCGGTGAAAAAATGGATGTCGCCATCCAAGGCGATGGTTTCTTCGAAGTCCA
The DNA here is from genome assembly GCA_002290555.1 of Spartobacteria bacterium AMD-G4. GTDB lineage: Bacteria > Verrucomicrobiota > Verrucomicrobiia > Chthoniobacterales > Terrimicrobiaceae > UBA967. The sequence continues at coordinate 9,593 of NEUK01000024.1, read as the reverse complement.
GCGCCCCGACGGCACGACGGCCTACACGCGCGATGGCGGCTTCAAGCTGGGTGCCGACGGAGCCGTGGTGACCAATGACGGTCTGCCTGTCCTCGGAGGCTTTCAGCCGATCCCAGTGGACGCGCAAAATGTGACCATCTCGTCGACTGGGCAGGTGACTGTCGAGACTCCCGGTGGGCAGCAAAATTTCCAGCTTCAATTAGTCCGATTCAACAATCCTGCAGGTCTGCGCAGTGCGGGTGGCAATCTTTTTGATGAGACTCCTGCGAGTGGCGCGCCCAACCTTGGCAATCCGAGCGAAGCAGGTTTCGGTTCCCTTCTGCAAAGTCACCTCGAAACCTCGAATGTGAATGTCGCTGAGGAGATGGTGAATATGATCCTTGCCCAGCGGGCCTACGAAGTGAATGCGAAGGCCATTCAATCCTCTGATCAGATGATGGAGCAGGCGAACAATCTCAAACGCTAATGATCCCATTTTCCGCATTTTTTCTCCCCATTGCGGCGGCAGCTACTCTGCAGGCTGCCGAACTGGGAGGTATTACTGCGCCCCTCGCGCATGCGCCGACAAATCCCCTCTCCGCTACTTTTCAAAATTCCCAAGGTTCCGCACCCTCTGTCGTGACATCTGTAGGCACCGTGACTGTGGGCGAGCGCGAGGTTCTCGATGCTCTGCAGCGCGAACTTAGCGCCCGTTATTCTTTGGAAGGCGATCTCAAACTCTCCTTCTCCCAAGCCTGGAAGCCTATTGAAATCCGCAATGGCCGAGATTGGAGGCTTTTTATCGACCAAGCTCCCCAAGGAGGGCTTTCCTCAAGACCCCAAGTGCGTTTCCACATCGAATCCGCAGGGAAAGAAATCGGCTCGTGGCAGGAAAGCCTCCGAGCCTCGCTGTGGCGTCCAGTATGGGTCGCCACGCGCCGCTTGGATCGCGGAGCAACGCCCGATGCATCGTCTTGCGCGCTGAAAAACATGGACACCCTCGCAGAAAATCTCTCCTTCGTTTCAGCGGATACCGACCTTTCTATCTACGAGGTGGCTCAAGGTGTTGGGCAGGATCGACCTTTGACCTCGCGTGACCTCAGCCTGCGCCCCCTTGTCCGCAAAAACCAGCTCGTTGATGTGCTTGTCTCCGATGGCGCGCTCAACATCACCATGAAGGGTCTCGCACTTGGCACGGCTGGTGCTGGGGAAATGGTAAGTGTCCGAAATCCCGATAGCCGCAAGGATTTTCAGGCCAAGGTCGTGGGAATCAATACCGTCCAAGTCAAATTCTGAGCTCAACCATGAAATTTTCTTCACCCATTTTCCTCTCCGCTTTCGCTCTCACCGGTTGCATCCTTACCGGGAGTGTCGCGCAAGCCGGCTCCCTGTGGCTCAAAGAGGGCTCCAACGAGCAGAGCATGTTCGCCGATAAGATCGCCCGAAATATCGGAGACATTCTCACTATCGTGGTGCAGGAAGACACCTCGACACAGCAGACAGCCCGAATAAAGACCTATGCCAACACCGAAGGCGGAACAGGCATTTTCCCAGCCCTCAATGCCACTCTAAACGGCTTTGTCCAAGCCCTCCCAAGCTGGCTCAGCAAACAGTCCGGTGGATCGATCGATGAAAATGATGTCGATATTCCCACACTCGACATTGCCGCCAAGAGCGAGTGGAACGGCGGTGGTGATACTCAGAACACCCTCACCATCACAAACCGCACTGCTGTGACTGTCGTGGATGTTCTGCCCAACGGCAACTTAGTTGTCGAAGGGGCCAAGATCATCCGCGCGGGCCAAGAATCCCAGTATGCCTACATGCGCGGCGTCGTTCGCCTCGTCGATATTGCCTCGGACAATACCATCCCATCCACAAAAATCGCGGATTCCCAAGTCGAGTTCATTCCCGAGGGGGAACTCTCCGACGCTCAAAAGAAGGGTTGGCTCGTTCGCATGTGGAACTCAATCCGGCCGATGCCTTAATGTTCTGAAAATCGTGAAAAAATTCATACTCATTCCACTTCTCACAACACTGCTCGCTTCCCCGCTGCCAGCCCAAGTAGGTGATTCCCCGATCACTCTGAACTACTCCGGTGGGTCGCGCATCAAAGACCTCATCGATGTCGAAGGCGCACGGGACAACCAATTAAACGGCTACGGTCTCGTCGTCGGTCTCGCCGGCACGGGTGATAGTAAGATCGACTCCACGCTGCAGAGTATTGCCAATGCTCTTAAAACCTACGGAATCAATGTGCCCAGCGATGACATTAAGTCTGGCAATGTGGCCGCAGTCATGGTCACAGCCGATATCGGACCATTTGCCAAGCCAGGCTCGCGCATCGATGTGACAGTATCTTCCATAGGAGATTCCAAGACGCTCCAAGGTGGCGTGCTTCTCCAAGTTCCCTTGCAAGGTGCCGATAAGACTGTCTATGCCGTTGCACAGGGCCCAATCGCTGTGGGCGGTTTCTTGGGCGGCCAAGGTGGCCCTGGCGGAGCCACTGTGCAGAAAAATTTTCCGACTGTGGGCACGATCCCCAATGGAGCCATTGTGGAACGCGAAGTCCCAACGCAGATTGTTCAAAACGGCTCCATGAACCTCAATCTCCGCGAGGCAGATTACATCTCAGCAGCCCGCATGGCCGAGGCGATCAATCGCGTCTTTCCGAATACTGCTGTGGCGCGCGACGGACGCACCGTGAATGTCATCGTTCCTCCGGCATACAGCGCCTACGAAGTCAATTTCCTTGCCAGTCTCGGCGGCATCGAACTGGAACCCGACTCCGTCGCCCGCGTCGTCATCAATGAACGCACTGGTGTGATCGTGGCGACCTCCAATGTTCGAGTTTCCAAGGTAGCCGTCAGTCATGGTTCGCTCACCATTTCGATCGCTTCGACGCTCACCGCCAGTCAACCCAATGCCCCGCTTATCGGAAATGGTGCTGGGCAAACCGTCGTTCTGCCAAGCACGACCACCGATATTGATGAGCAAAAGGGCTCTTTTAAAGTCGTGGAGGAGGCCCCAACGATTGAAAAAGTCGCCACAGCCCTCAATGCCCTCGGCGTTTCCACCCGAGACATGATGTCTATTTTTCAAACCATGAAGCGCGCTGGAGCTCTCCAAGCCGAACTCGTCTTAAATTAATTATGGAAATCTCCGCACTCACTCCCAAAACTCTGCCCAGCTTTGCGCAGGCCAACGGTAAATTCTCCTCACCGGAGGATGCAAAAATTGCCGACTCCTGCAAACAGTTTGAGTCGATCCTCTGGCGCAGCATGCTTGAAAAAGCTCTGCAGCCAATGATGAATCAAGATGCCCCCGGTGCCGATAAAACGGGAACCTATAATTACTTCCTTACAAATACTATGTCCGAGTCCGTTAGCGGTGGTCCAAATGGCATTTCCTCCCTCCTCCAAGCCCAGCTTCTCAAAAAATCTTAACTTTAAGAACTTATGAACATCCAAGAGAAATTCAAAGAGATCGTAACCGCACTGCAAAACGAGCTGCAAGAGTATGGTGGTCTCCTCCACCTCTTCGATCGCCAGCAAAAGTGCATCGTTCACCAAGATCCGACGGGATTTCTGGATATTAATGTCGATGTGGATGAGCAAATCGCCAAGCTCACCCATATCCGAGAAGAGCGTGAAGAACTCGTTCGGCAGACGGCTCTTGCAATCGGAAAACCAGCCGAAATCACGCTTTCGACCCTCACGCACAACTTCCAGCCAGAACACCAACCCCTTCTGCGTGCCCTCATCGATGAGATCAACGACCTCATCACCCGCACCCAGCGCCGCACTCGTCAAAACCGGATGCTCCTCGCCCAGTGCGTGGACTCGGCACGACAATTGCTAGCAGTTAGGAACCCCGGAGCAATGCCAGGCACCTATGGGGCTCACGGACAGATCAGAACATCATTTAATCAAGAAAAATACACAGCAGCCGTCGCCTGACGAGTTCAGGCCAAGCTGCCTTCGCAACTCAAACACGGAAGTTTTAAAAAGAAGTCAAACAAGGAAGTCATAACTATGTCAGGCCTCATCGGATCACTCCAAAACAGCAGCAGCGCCCTCCGCGTCCATTCCAAGGGTCTGGAAGTCGCGGGAAAAAACCTTGCAAATATCAACAACCGAGGATATTCCAAGGAACGTGTTGAAATCGGCGATCGTGGATCCATTAACACCGGCATCGCCACCGAGAGCATGGGCGTCGAAGCCATGGGTCTCCGTCAAAACCGCGATCCTCTCCTTGACAAGAGCGTTATGCGGGAAATCACTTCCACCAGCTCCCTCGAAGCCGCCAAAAAAGTGCTTCAAAGCGCCGAAACCGCCCTTGGCCAGTTCCTCGACCGCACCAAAGACTCCACTTCCATTCAAAATGCCACGGGAGCAAATGGCGGAGGCATCAGTGATGCTCTCACAGACTTCTTCAACGCATGGGAAAGTTTTTCCGTGAAGCCCAATGATTCGGGTGAAAAACAACTTCTTCTCGCCAAGGCTCAAATTCTCGCCGATAAAATCAACGCGACAGATAATCGATTGGAGCAAGTTCAGACAGATGCCGATGCGCAGTTGACAACAGATGTGGGTGTTGTGAACGACCTCCTCGCAGAAATCGCCAAGACCAACGAATACATCGCCAAGGCGGAACTCGTGAAGCCTTTTTCAGCGGTGGACCTCCGAGACCAGCGTCAAGCCAAGCTCGAAGAACTTTCTCAATACATCAATGTCCAGTTCGAACCCATCGTGCCTGATGGCCTGGGACAGATTAAAGTGACATCCAATGGTCTCGATCTCGTCAACGGCAAAAATGTGCTTGGAGCTTTTGAATACGATTTGACTTCCGCTGCGCCTGTGGCTCCAGCGACTCGTCTCAAATTCAATGCGGTTGATAACTCAAAAGATCAGACATTTACCACTGCCACGCTTCCAGAAGGCAAACTTGGAGCGCAAATCACGGCCTCAAGCTCAGATGTTCAGGCGGCGCGCGCTGGCATCTCCCTCCTCGCCAATAACCTGAAAACCTCTATCAACTCTGTTTATGAGCAAGTTGACACAACGAAAAAGCCTCAATTTTTCCTTCCCCCTGCCGCTGGTTCAAAACTGACCCTCAATCCTGCGATCACCGCCGATACCCTCAAGGGGTCTGCCAAGACCGGAGCGAATGATATCGCCTTGCAGATCGCCAGTCTGGGAACTGATGCCATTGCGGCCTTGGGAACAAATGTCACATTTGTTGGTCACTTCAATAAGACTGTAACGACGCTTGCCCAAGAGCTTAACACGACTAACATCCGTCTCGAAGACCAGAAGCTCAGCGAGGAAATGGCAGTATCCAATCGCGACTCCTACAGCGGAGTCTCCCAGGATGAAGAGATGACCGATCTCATGAAGTTCCAACGCAGCTTTCAGGCCTCCGCTCGCCATGTCAATGTCATCGACACATTACTCGAACAAGTTGTCAATCGCCTTGGAGTAGGCTAAAAATCTAAAATGCTATGAGAGTGACTTTCAATTCCTTTCCAGACACACTGCTTGGCCGCCTGCAGTCGCTCGGCAGTGAGCAGAACAAAGCCCTCACCCAGCTCAGCACCGGTCAACGCATTGCCGCCCCAAGCGACGATGCCCCCGCGATGCAGCGCATTCTCAACCTTCGCGTTGAGAAAAAGCAAAATCAGCAATACCACCGCAATGCCACGGATGGGTTGGAAGTCAGCAAAGTCACTTTTTCATCTCTCGAGCAAATCAAAGACCTCTTGGTCCGCTCCTCTGAACTCTCTGCCAATGTGAGCGGGGCCACCTCCGAGCAGGAATTCAAAGCCAAGGCCTCCGAAATCGACCAACTCATCCAGCAGGGGCTCAATGTGGCCAATACGAAATTGCGCGGCAGTTATCTTCTGGCGGGCGAAGCCTCTGGAGCTCCGGATGCTCCATTCACAGCGACTTCTGCCAATGGAAAGGTGACCAACATAGCCTACCGCTACTCTGTCGCTGACCAAGCCGATGACGCCAATCCCCAGATGCACATCGGTGAGGACACGAAGATTTCAGCGTTCACAAATCCTCGTGAAAATAGGGAGGTTGCCGATCTCTTGAACAAAATGATTGCGATGAGAGATGCCATGTCTGATGCTCCCGTTGGCACCGCTACCAAGGCCTCCTCTGTCATGGCCCTGCGCGACGATCTGGCTGCTAAAGAGGATCAGATTCTTTCTGCCCTCTCTCGCCAAGGCACTATCCAATACCGCCTCGAGACGGCCATGAAAGATTTGGAAGTGCGCTACGAGGGCACCGAGAAGCTCATCTCGACGGATGCCGACATCGACTTCGCCGAGGCCACTGTGCGCCTTAACCGTGCGCAGATGGCTTATCAGGCAGCGATTCAGAGCGGTGCGATGATACAGAACAACTCTTTGCTCGACTATCTGCGCTGATTTCTTTAGATATCTTCCATCATGCTCGTTGAAGCCTCGATCTCGGGTCAGCAGGAATTTGTTCCTGATGCGTCGAACAACCAGTTTTTTATGCCGGAGGGCCTCATCGGCCTTCCGGATTTCAAGAAGTTTGAACTTTTTGTGGATCCCGAGAGCCTGCCCTTCGTGGTGCTCATAGCGGTTGATGGCGACAAAATTCAAATTCCAGCTGTCGAACCCGTCGGCCTCGTGGAAAACTACCGCTTGGATATTGGTGACGCGGATGCAGAAGCCCTCGGACTTATCGGCCCAGATTCAAATCCCCTCATCCTCACCGTAGCGACCATCAAATCCTACGATCCACAGAAGGTGACTCTCAACCTTGCAGCTCCTATCCTTATCAACCGTCGCACACGAGTTGGAAGACAAGTTGTCTTGCTCAATTACCAGAGCTACTCCACCACACATGTGCTCATCGACGAGACGGCTTAAGCATCCACAGAAAGACCAAACCGATGCTTACACTTTCTCGAAAAATCAACGAAACGATTCAGATTGGCGATAACATCGTTTTGATCGTAAAGCGTATCGATGGCGACAATGTGCGCATCGGTATCGAAGCTCCCAAAACCATCCCTATTTACAGAGGCGAAATCTACGAGGAAATCAAAGCCCAGAACCTCGAGGCCATCCGCAATCCCCAGACCTCGCTCACCAAGCAAAATCTCGGCAAGCTCCGCTTGGCCGCCCAAGCCGCTCGCGATGCCGCTGCCCGCAAAGTCGGCGAGGTCCCACCGAAGGAGTAGGTCTTATCCTTCATGCGGTGATTGTGCTGATCGGTGCTCTGCCGAGGTCACTCCAGAAATAACCGGCTTCCTTTTGGAGCAAATCTCCCGATATTCGCCTCCGGGCTTCGCATGTCGCGAGTCGACTCATCCATCGGCAAAAAACCTGCGCTTCCGGAGGCAAAGGACACCATGGCTTTGCCCCCATGGCGGAAGTGCGCCGTGACCTCACGCTCATCAATGCCGTAAAACTCCTCCAGCATCGGGTTTCGAGCCGTCGCCGGCCTTTGGAAAGTATTGATTTGGGCCGCTGTGAAGAAAACCACCACCTGCGAAGGATCAGCCAGCGTCATTTGCCTCTTCAGCGCGCCGCTTCCCATGAAGCCCCCGCCGAGAAGCGTGTTGTAGCCTACGCCGATATAGCCATTCCGGTATTTCGGTTTGAACGCACGCCCGCCCAGCGCAAAGCTGGGATCCGGTCGGAATCCCTTCGGCACATAGTTTGCCAGCGGACCCTTCGTTGGATCGAAATTCCTTTGCCCCTCCGCGCTGCTCAGGCTCTTCGCACTCTCAAATCCAAACCACCAAGTCGTCCCGATACCATTTGCGGCATCATTCGTCCGATAGGGCCAAAAAGTATAATTGTGGTCACCCAAATAAGCCATGCCGCCCGCTGCCAGTTGACGGATGTTGTTCGCCGAAACAGCCAGCGACGAACTCGCATAAGCCTGCCTCGCTGCCACAAAAACAATCGCTCCCAACACACACACGATCGCCATCGAAACCATCAGCTCCACCAGCGAAAACGCAGCATCTCGATTTCGCAAGGCTGCACGACGCGCCTGAGAAGGGGGCATGGCCGTCCCGGCCGTGCAGACACTCGATGCCTTTGCACGGCGCAATCTGTTTTCGACAGAAACGCTCACCTCACCCTCTCTCGCTTCCTGCGATGAATGGAAGATGTCAGAGAGTGCACCTGCTCCCAAGCTCCCCGCCACGCGCCCTCGCAGGGCGGCTGTGACCCAGGCTCGCGAAGGCCGGTGGCCCCGTCCCATGGCCGACGCGAGGCGCACCCGACTCCACTCCGACCGAGTGCGCTCGCCGAGAAAAACCGCACAGAATCTTCCACCAAAAGCCCAGCCCTTTGAGAAAGTAATGTGACTTCGGTTTTCTGGGTCAGGCCCGCAGATCAGGTCAGGGAAATAGCCGAGCCGCCTCTCACGCATCGACTCGCCGTTTCAACACGAAAAAGCCCAGTGCTATTGCCACAAGAACCACCACCGATGGCTCGGGAACCGAAACCGCGTCCGGCTGCAAAACTGCGCTTGTGACAGAACCCGGAGCAAAGTGAAATGCGTCCCACGACCCGTCCACCAGTTCACGATCCGAAGCGCCAATCGGCGAACTAAACCAACTGACAGAAGAATAGGTCGCCGACCCCGGAGTATTATAGGTGAGGACCGTTGTATCTCCCCAATTGGTGTAGTCGAAATTCCCTCCAAAAATATCATACGCCCAATTGCCGCTCGCCCAATCGGCCTGACTGCGAGTGGTGATGCCATCATAAAAACTCATTGCATAAATTGCATCTCCGAAACCATACCGCTCAATCGAAAGCGTCATGCGAGCATCCGCACCGCTGGAGGTCTCTAAAACCGTGGTGGGGTCGCCAGCTGGTGACACGGTCGTCTGGCCCGCAATCGCCTTCAGCATGCCGATACCCGTCGCATTCCCGCTCCACCGATACCCCCACGCCAGCGAGGCGGGCGTGCCACCATCATTCCATTGCAGCACCAGCGCCGATCGATTTTCCCCGCTCCCCGTCCAGAACTGTATGTCACTAAAACTCTGCACCAACTGCGCCTTCGCCCCGAGGGCACCAACTACAAGCAGCAAAGCTGCCAATTTTATCTTCTTCATTTTTTGTCCTTCTAAAAACACGGGGAATTTATAGGACAATCCTTCTCCCCGTTTGCAAAAGGACCACCCCCAACACGAGCAGTCATGCGCTGCCCGCGCACCAGTTTCAGGTGCAGTGCGGTTTTCTCCGCCGGTTCGAACCCGGACTTTGACCTTTGCGCGACAGTGAGGGACTTCCACCCTTGCTTTCCTAGGCCGACGGATTGGTTGAAATGTAAAAAGAGCGACTCGAGAAATCTCGATGATATGAAAAACACAACAGCCCGCTATGCGGGTCGTTGAGTTAATGTATCTTCATATTTGAATATGAGGATGTGTTGTGTCAATGAAAAATAACCATCGACCACCTCCTGCGAGACCTCGCAAACCACGATCGAAACTCGTTCCAAGTTTCGCTACAAAATCGACGCGGCTCGCTGCATCAGACCCGAGCCTGACGACCGAGGCCGGTGTCATCCCACCTCGCCAATAGCGCGACGGCGCCATGGTCT
>NEUK01000023.1 GCA_002290555.1 Spartobacteria bacterium AMD-G4 | reverse complement strand
CGAAACCATCCTTTTGGCGAGGATACCGAGAGCCAACTGTCCCGAACACGGGGTTTCGCAGATGAAGGTGCCTTGGGCAGAGAAGCATAGTCGCTTCACATTGGCGTTCGAGGCGTTTGCGATTAAGGTGCTGCAAGCGAGTCGGAGCGTGGCGGCGGCCAAGGGGTTGCTGAGACTGAATTGGGAATCGATCCATACGATCATGGAGCGGGCTGTGCAACGAGGGGTCGACCGCCGGAGTTGGGAGGGGGTTGAGATGGTGGGAATGGACGAAAAGAGCTTCCTTCGCGGACAGAGCTACGCGAGCGTGCTTTACGACCTGACACCTGGGCAGGCCAGAGTGCTGGAGGTCATGGACGGGCACGATGCAGGGGCCGCCGAGATGCTTTGGGAAATCATTCCCGACGATGTTTTTGAAAAAATCAAGGCGGTATGCTTGGATATGAGCGGCACCTTCGCTTCCGTAGCTCAGACGATGGCGCCGCATATCAAAGTGGTGCACGACCGTTTCCATGTTTCCAAACACCTCAACGAAGCGGTGGATCAAGTTCGGAGGAAGGAAAACAAAATCCTGCAAAACGAAGGCGACGAACGCCTCAAGGGGGCGAGGCATCTTTTCCTCTTCAACCCCGAAAACCTGCCTGAAAGCCGTGCGTCTCAGTTCGAGGACCTCAAGAACGCGGATCTCAAAACCAGTCGCGCTTGGGCCATGAAAGAAAACTTTCGGGAGTTTTGGAAATGCCGCACATTTCAAGAAGCGGCTGCCTACTTCAAAAAATGGAAACGCTGGGTGATGAAATCCGATCTGCCGGAGATGAAAAAGGTCGCCAAGATGCTCGCCAAGCATTTGGAGGGATTGCTCAACTTCACGCTTTTCCCCATCACCAACGCAGTGGCCGAGGGCTTCAACTCCAAAATCCAATCCCTCAAGGCCGATGCCCGTGGCTTCCGCAACGCCCTGAACTACCGCACCAGAATCCTCTTCTACTGCGGTAGACTCGATCTCTTCCCCTCTACCCATGAAATTCCTTGAAGAACCATCGAAGGCGCACCTGACCCGCAGTGGGAGGTCAATGCCTACTTGAACCTCACCGAAATGCCCACAGGCCAGCCCCCCGTGCAGACCGTCCTCGGCATAGGCTGAGGCGTCGACCAAATGAACCGTATCAACCCAGCCCATTCAGGACAAGGTCCTCACCGAACTTCAACTGGAGGGCGTCTTGGGCGGAGTCTCCGCCTGACCCGCTCCGGATTACCGACCTGACACAGCCTTGTCCGCGACATACTCGGCCTGTGGCAGGTGGAGCCCCAGATGGAATGAAAACATGCAGTTCCACTTATGAGCGTCAAAATCTCCAAAGACCGGATGCGGCGATGTGCCCGTGCCTCGTAGCCGCTTTAAACTCTTCACGGCTTCGATATGTGAGGTCACAGAGTCGGCAAAATCCTTGAAATGTGATGCATCCGCCGACAAGGAAGGCATGACATCCCTCTTGGGATTGATTGTCGCCGGCCCGCTCAATGTCTCTCCTCTTGCAAGCTGAACGACTGTGGCTGTGATGCTTCTGTTAACAATGGCATTGTGCTCCAAGATCATAAAAAACGACCACCTGCGCATATCCTCATCGACGCCCCGCATCGGTGGGACTTCAACGCAACGCTGCCCAGCCTCGCCCGATAATCCCTCTGCAAGTTTTGTATACCGCCGCAAGAGAACTTCACTTTTTCGCAACGCTGCCGCAGAACTTGTAAGTGTCAGTTTCGCTCGAATTGCCACTTTGAGAAATGGATGAATCATTGTGTTTTTTTAAAAATACCCGAGGTCCGCAGACGCCCTTTCTATAAGGCTGTAGAGGGAGTTTTGAGCGGGGTAAAAAGGCAGCGGGTGAAGGGAATCGAACCCTCGTATGCAGCTTGGGAAGCTGCCGTTCTACCATTGAACTACACCCGCGCTGCTTGACCTTCATAGGACTGATGGGCTCTGCTTCCAAGGCAAATCAACGCCCCAGCACATTGACCGAAATCTGGCGGGAGTGGGGAGCGCGACGGTGCTCGAAGAGAAATATACCCTGCCAAGTCCCCAGGACCATTCTCCCGCCGCTTACTGGCACCGACTCACTCGTGCGAGTGAGGGCCATCCGAATGTGTGATGTCATGTCATCCGGCCCCTCGTGGGTGTGTACATATCCATCGCCATCCTCCGGAACCAAACGCTCAAAGAAGGTCTCCAAATCTCGTGCGGCGGATGAATCCGCATTTTCGAAAATAACAAGGCTTGCACTTGTGTGGCGGACAAAAACTGTCACCACGCCTTCGAGCATAGGTGTTTCCTCGAGGGCTTTCTGGACTTTGGCAGTGATCTCGTAAAGGCCCTTTCCTTTGGTTGAGACGCTGAAAAATGAGGTCTTTGATATCATCACGGTCTGCATAGTCATTACTTCGCGAGCAGAAAAAAACAGAAAAAATATTGCGGCATGCATGGCTGCCCGATAAAAACTTCTTCTTGCTCCGCGCGGTTAGCTCAGTGGTAGAGCATTACCTTGACACGGTAGGGGTCGGGAGTTCGAACCTCCCATCGCGCACCATCCCGTCAGCTTTTGCTGGAGCGGTTCTACAGTCTTTTGGGGTATCAATAATTCAGAGTCTCTTGGGAAAACAGGACTCGCGGTAAGAGCCACTTGGCCCTCTATCGAAAAAAAAGGTCAACCGAAAGTGTCAACCAGAGGAGACCTCAGTCCAGGCGGATTGCCCATCCCCAGTGCCCAATATACAGTGCATCGCTCCCCCCCCCCAAGTGCCGCCTAGGCCCAGCAGAGGGTATTTTTACAGTTAGGCTCTGCGAATAAAACTCGTCTCATTGAGCCGAGTTCAAAAAAACACTCCATTTTTGATGCCCTGATTTTCCCAACCCTCCAAAAATCCAAGCACTCAAAATCCTCGCAGAGCTAGAATCTATGAGATTCTATAGGCAGATGACTGGCTCTAATTTCGAATCGAAAGAGCTTCATGAGGGTCTCACTCGCCCTCAAATTCACACCAATACTTCTTCTAGAGGCGATTGGCATTTCTTACCGTGAAACCATGGGAATTGGGTTCAACCTCTAAAGCCCATTTCAAGAGCCTCGCAGGACAGTCTGGATTCGACAAACATGCCTCAAGGAGTATTTTTTTTATGAGTTCTCTCCTTGAGATCGAGCAAGCCGCCGAAGTTCTGCCTGTCGAGCAGAAGAAGGAGTTGGTTGCTTTTCTCCTGACTCGACTCCGTGCATCCGATGATGACTTGCCTCCTGTCCGTGACATTCCAAAGGAAACGATTGAGGGGGGGGGCTGGCGACGAGGAAGGCTACAAGCGGTTCCTCGCGGGATCGTGAGGAATTTTCTCGATACCAGCGTTCTTCTTGCCGTTCCAAAACGGGAGCATCACGGGCGATCGTTGAAATGGCATCCGATCAAGGCTGGGAATTGATCGCCAGCCCATGGGTCAGAAATGAAGTCGAGAAGAACCTCTCCAAATTTCCTTTCGATACAACCTCTGCATGGATTGGCATTCGATCCAAAATCTGGCTCGTTGATGATGTCGTTTCGATTGATCGAGCCTTGGTTTTTCCTGCCTCCAAGGACCGACCTGTTTTGATCACAGCATTGGCTTGGGCTGATGTCCTCTTGACCCTCGACCGAGTCGATTTCATCAAGGTTCTTGGATCGTCCTGTTATGGACTTCCTATTTTACTTCCATCGGAGTTTTTGATCAGGGAGCGAAATCACGGTCGCTTGAGTTGATTCAATCCAGCCCCAAAAACGGTAAAGAAAGGAGAGTTCCAATAAGCGGTTCGGCGTTGGAGTGGCTGAAGTCATATGTCTCCACAAAGGATCAACACTGTTTGGCTCCAGATAGTGGAACGGGCAAGAGTCGCTACCGATATGACTTTCGGGAAAAATTCGATTCTCTGATGAAAACGGTATTCCCATCCAAATCTGTTGGGACGCATACCCTCCGTCATTCGTTCGCAATCAATCTTGCAATCAACAACACTGCCATTGGATTCATTACCCAAGATCTCGGTGATTCAGTTAAAACCACTGAGAAACACTACGCTCAATTTTTGCCAACGAGAGGGTCTGTCGATGTGGTAAAAATTAAAATCCCACCAATTGAAAAAAAGGTTGCCGGAGGGCTTGAAAGCGCTCAGGGCCAGGCTTAATCCTCCAGCGATTTCACAAAACAGGCCCCCGGTGGCTTCTCCTACCGATCGTGCATGAGCTTATGCGAATCGAATTGCCGGTGTAGGCGGCCGCGTGAAAAATCAGTGCTTTTCTTGAAGGTGGGATGTCTCGGTTTATGGCTTGAGTGACTCTCAAGATGCCGTGGATGTGCTGGGAATGTGTTCTAAAATTTTGAGGAAGACCGGACTGAAATCGGCGGGGTTAGAGGCGGCCCAATGCCGGATTTTACTTACTGAGAAGAATGCTCCGGTTTCGACTTCCATGGTGGCGGGTTGGAATGGGCCCTCGTGGCGGGCGTGGTAGGCTTGGATGAATTCCCAGCCATTTGATTCAGTGGGCGTGAGGCGGGTGAGGGGCAGGAGCGGGGGGGCTTCGATGCCGAGTTCTTCTTGAAGTTCGCGGCGGGCGGCGGTGGGGTAGTCCTCCCCCGAGTCGACATGTCCGGCGGCCGAGGAGTCCCAGAGACCGGGATTGCGGTCTTTCCAAATCGAGCGTTTCTGGAGGTAAAGGTCGCCGGCGGCATTGAAAAGCAGCATGTGGACGGCGCGGTGCCTCAAGTTATTCACATGAATGACATCGCGGAACTCGGAGCGGAGCACACGGTCTTCCTCATCGACGACATCGAAGCGTTCGGCGCCATGCTGTGCGGTGGCCGGGGAGGCGGTGAATGCGAGGGATTCCCATTGTGCGGGGCTGAGTTGCTCGGCGCGGATGGTGGGTGGAACACCAAGTGCGGCGGTGATTTTTTCCCAGTCGTTTTTGAACTCGGGAAGCATGTTGCGCAGTTGCTTGCGCCGCTCGGAGAAGCCGCGTCTGACGAGGGACTCAAAAATCGAATCATCAATGGCGCGGACCCGTGCTCTCGGCTTGCGCCGGAGGGTGATGACGGCGGAGTCCACTTTGGGCCGTGGAAAGAACACCGAGGCGGGGAGTTTGCGTTCGAGGCGGATATCCCAGCGGCGTCCGGTGCAGAGGGTCATCGCCCCGTAATCGCTGGTGTCGTGTGCAGCGCCGAGCCGTTGTGCCAGCTCGAGTTGCAGCGTGAGAACGAGGGCTGATGCAGGTGAGAGGGCGGATGCGTATTTGGCGATAAGTGGAGTGGAGATATAGTAGGGGAGGTTTCCGATGACCTTCACCGGGCCGTGACCCCAGAGTTCGCGCAGGTCGAAATCCAACGCGTCGGCGTGGAACACGGAGTTTGTTCCATGCTCGAATTTTGACCGCAGATGCGGGATGAGGCGGCTGTCTTTTTCGATAAGGGTGAGGCGCGTCTCTGGTATGTCCAGAAACTCGGTGAGTGCGCCGAGGCCGGGGCCGATTTCCACGATGTGATCTCCGGGTTGAATGTCGAGCAACGCGACGATTGAACGCGCCAGATTTTGGTCATGGAGAAAGTTCTGCCCGAGGCTCCGGGTGGGGTGGGTGTCCAACTCCCCGAGCAATCGCTGGATGTCGCTCAATGTCATGCGGTCTTCATAGCCTTTTTCACGGCGATTCACAAAGGGGATGTGAATAACCCACTGGGAAAGCATTTGTTTTTACCAAGTTATTCACATTTTTTCCCGCTTGAGCAAATGCCCCTGTGGGTGTGAGGTATGCAGCAGCGAGCAGGTTGCCCGCACTTCATGGCCAGCGGACAAAACAACACACCGTATCCCCCGTTTCGATCGGCTCTCGCGCAGGTCATTTTAGTGCTTGGCGCGATGGCGGCTGTTTTTTTGGCGGGTAGTGCAAGGCAGGGAGCGACTGGCCTCTTTTTTGTATCTGCTGGCTTGGCGATGATTCTCTTTGCCCCGAACCGGATCGTGCCGCTGAGGTATTGGCTCTTGGGCGCTGGAATACTCGGGGCATCCGCCTTGAGCCTCTTGCCGCAGGCTTGGTTTCCCACGCCGGAATGGCGCCTGGGGTTGCTGAGGTATCAGGCTTTCCCATCCCTCCCATGGATCAGCCTCGCTCCGCGGGAAACGATTTATTGGATCGCGCTTTTGGCTGGCGCATTGGCAGCCGGACTCTTCTCGCTCGGGCACCCTGTGAGGTCGGCTGCGAAGGTGTATATCGCGCTGCCGGGTTTACTTGCGTGCGCGGCCTATGCCTCGGTGGCTATCTATGCAAAGACAACGGGCTGGGAGTATCCGTTTTTCGACAGGCGAGGGTGGTCACCGCCTGATTTCGGATTTTTTCCGAATCGAAACCACACGGCCGCGTTGCTTGTGAGTGGAAGTATTCTGGCGTTGGGTATCATTCGCGAGGCGTGGTCTGGGCGCCGGCCAATCGTCTTCCTGCTTGCAGTGCCTTCCTTCGGCGTGTGTGTCTACTCACTGCTCTTTTATTCGATCTCGCGGGGCGGGGTTGTTTTTTTAGTAGTTGGCGTGGCTTTGTGGCTGATTGCATTGGGGAAGAGTCACCGAACAGTGCCTTTGTTGGTTTCCTCGGTCGTCCTCGCCGCCTCGGTAGCTTGGATTTTCCTCGTTTCCGAAGGCCAGGCGAAGAGCCGCATTTTTGAATTTCTTGGCTTGGGTGAGTCCTCCACTTCCGGGCTTTTTCAGGGTGATCTGCGGTCGAAAATTTTTCTCGATACGCTGCACATCATTCGCGACTACCCACTCACGGGAACCGGTCTGGGAACTTTCGGCTATGTATTTCCCTTCTACATGAAGGCCAGCATCGACGAGGCGGTGCCGATTCATCCTGAAAGCGATTGGCTCATGCTCGCGGCGGAGGCTGGAATCCCAGCTTTGTTGTTAGCCTTTGCGCTCTTGGGGTTCCTTGTCCGGGATGTATTCTGCCTGCGGGACACGGGCTCTTGGCCTCTGCGCTGGGGTGTGGTTGCGGCGGCCCTCACAGTGATGCTGCACGGTTTTGTGGATGTGCCGGTGCATCGCATCGAACTTGGGTGGTGGATTCTTGTGCTTGCGGGGCTTGCATTGGGAACCCCCGCAATGACTCAAATGGAAAAGAGCTCCGCTTGGCTCGTCCAGCGGTTGGTTTTTGGAGTCTGCGGGGCGGTTCTTCTCGCGGGTGGGGTGATTTTGATACGCTCTCAGTGGTTCAAGGAACATCCGTTTCCTCCCTATCGTGGGAAATTGATCGTTGAACAAATCAGACAATTGAACGCTGAGGGTCGGCCGCGCGATGCCATCGATCTCGGACACTCCGAACTCACTCTCAGCCCAATGGAGCGTGGGCTCTACCGCGAACTCGGCTACAGCGAAATCTCGGGAAATGGAAGTCTGGGTGTGGCTGATGCCGCATTTGCCGCCGAGAGGGCGCTGAATCCCACGAGTGCTAAGATTCCCTACGACCAAGGTATCTTATGGATGAACCGGGATATCTCCCGCATGGCGCCGCTGTGGGGCGAGGCGCTGCGCAACCACGCGCGGATCCAGCAGGGTGGGGGATATGCGAATCTTGTGGAATATTATGGACGCCTTCTCTCGCAGGCGAAACCGCATCCGGCCCTGTTTCAAGCGCTCGGAGAATTTTCGACGCTGTCGCCGGACTTGCAGATTGTCTGGATGGCAAGCTCGCCGAATGTGCGGATGGAGGATGTTGCAAACGACCCCACATTTTTGAAGATGCTCAGCCCGGCACAAAGGCGCGAATTTTTGATTTCCTGGTTCAACCGGGGCGGTAAGCCCGCGCTGGAGAAATTTCTTCTCGCCAACCCGGATTGGGAGGATGCCGCCTGGCCAGTGCGTGTGCGCCAAATGCTTGAAAAAAAGAATTACGCGGAAGCCATCGAAGCGGTGAAGCGGCGTTACAATCTCGACCTTTCACTTCCCGTCCTTGATTCCCTTGTGCTCGAGGGCAGCGATCCGCCAGTGGATTTATCGGCTCGTGTTGCTTATTTCGTGGCGCGGGGCAATTCCGTAACCGCGCGGCGCGAGGTGGCGGAGTCGGCACAAGCCAAGCAACCGGAGGGGCTGCGCCTGCGGTGCATTCTGGCTTTGAACGCGGGGGATGCCCAAGCAGCTTGGTCCGCACTCCAAGCCTATCTCAACGAAACCAAGCGAGGGAACTTCCCTTAGAGTCCGTTCAGAAAAAAATGCCACAGCATGATTGCCCTCACGCGGCTATGGTTTGCACCTGCGGAGTGAATTTTAGGCAGTTGGCGTCTCCGAATCGTCGCCTGCGTCTTCTTCAATCTCCCTGCGGATGGCTTTTGAAATAAACGGACGCACAAAGCCGTAGACAAGAAATGACACAAAGAGAACGGCCGGCATCCATTGATAGTTCATGGCTGTGAAAGCCAAGAGGAAAATCAGCCCCAGGAAGGCTGGGATCGAGCGCTGGGTGCGCCAGTTTACGCTTTTGAAGCTCGGATACTTCACATGGCTGAACATCATGAAGGATAGAAAAATCAAAAGCGGAGGTAGGGCGTTCCTCCAAGGCCCAATCGTCCGGTCATCCACTTGGAACCAAAGCATGAAAAGTGTGAGTGAGGCGATCAGGCCGGCCGCAGCGGGGATCGGGAAGCCGCTAAAGTCCTTCTCCGGCTTGTCCGAACTGGCGGCCGCCACGCAATTGAAGCGTGCCAGGCGGAGGGTGCCGCAGAGGAGAAAGAAAAAAGCAATCAGCCATCCCGTCCGCTGGAAATCGCGCAGCACGATCTGGTAGACGAGCAGGGCGGGTGCAATGCCGAAGGAAATCGTATCGGCGAGTGAGTCAAACTCCCTTCCAAACGGGCTTTCATGCCCGCCCAGTCGTGCCAGTCGGCCATCGAGAAGGTCGAAAACACAGGCGCCTAAAATGAAGGCGATTGCCTCGTGGTAGAGCGTTCCCGCAGATTGTCCGTTCGAGATCAGCGTGGCCGCCTCGATGATTCGAAGTGTCGCGGCAAAGCCACAAAAGAGATTCCCCGCCGTCATGAGGTTCGGTAGGAGATAGATTTTTGGCTCGTTGGGATGTTGCATGAGATCAGTTCAATTCGCTCGCGGAAAATCTGACAGGTGCTGCGTGGTGCTCGGCGGTCGATCTATATAAATCATCACGCTGAGTGCGAGAGGCCCTCATTGCGCGCCGTTCAGCCTTGCGACTGGTGTCTCCCCCCCGCGCACGCGATCTCCGAGCTTGACCAGTATCTCGGAATCCATTGCAAGGAAAATTTCAGTGCGGGATCCAAACCGGATCATTCCAAATCGTTCCCCGCGCTTCAATTGATCGCCCACGACCGCCCATGGGCAAATCCTCCGGGCAATGGCTCCCGTGATTTGCTTCACCATGACTGTTCCCGCCGGGCCTGTAAAAACCCACGAGCGGCTTTGATTCAGGATCGAAGATTTTGGGTTGCGCGCGTCCAGGAAAAGTCCTGGCTTGGGTTCCGAGTGGGTCACCTCTCCTTCGATGGGCGTGCGGTTCACATGGACATCAAAAACGGAGAGAAAAATACCGATGCGCCGCACTTTTTTCTTCAAGAATTCCTCTTCCTCTACTTCGTCAATCGTTGTCACCACGCCATCTGCAGCGGAAACGGCGATGTTTCCATCGCCTGCAGGCACACGCTCTGGGTTGCGAAAAAAATTGACTGTGAAAAGAAGGAGTGCTGCGAAAACGATCGACAGTTCCGGCATAAAGGCGAGCGATATAAGCCACCCTGCAGCCAAGGTGCCAAGGATCCAAGTAGCTTCGGAAAGAGCGCGATTCTTCATCGGGGCCAGCCTACCAACCGTCACGGATTTGCCAAGCCCCTGCTCCGCGCGCACGGGTCATTGCGTGTCGTGGAAATTGGCGCGAGGTGGCTCAAAAAGTGTGAATCCCCCTCTGCAAACTCCCATAGGGTGTGCCGCGCTGTGCTTGACAAAATCGATACCTTTAGCACTTGCAATGATCCGTTGCTTTATTAAGATGCCGTCTCTTTATGGCAAAAACTGCATGGCTCGAGCGCAACAAGCGCAAACAAAAAACAGTCGAAAAATACGCGTCTCTCCGCGCGGAGTTAATAGCGAAAAAAGACTACGCATCCCTCACCCAACT